>DASSJS010000503.1:0-12719 GCA_035691085.1 Longimicrobium sp. | reverse complement strand
CGGCGCCGTGTTCGAGGACCCCACCGTGGCCGGGCTCGCCGCGCGGCTCGACGCGGTGGAACGCGCGGAGACGGCGGCCGCGGGGGTGGTGCCGGTGCCGCGCAGCGGGCCGCTTCCGCTGTCGTTCGCGCAGGAGCGGCTCTGGTTCCTGCACCAGCTGCAGCCCGACAGCCCGTTCTACAACGTTCCCGCCGTGGTGCGCCTCTCCGGCGCGCTGAACGCGGCGGCGCTGGAGCGGAGCCTGGGCGAGATCGTCCGGCGGCACGAGGTGCTGCGCACCGTCTTCCGCGAGATGGACGGCGGGCCGGTGCAGGTGATCGAGCCGTTCGGCGGCTTCACCCTCCCCGTGGAAGACCTGTCCGCCCTTCCGGAAGCGGAGCGCGAGGCGGCCGTGGAGCGGCGCGCGGCGAGCGACGCAGCGCGGCCCTTCGACCTGGCCACCGGCCCGCTCTTCCGCCCCACGCTGCTGCGGCTGGGCGACGGCGAGCACGTGCTCCTCCTGTGCATGCACCACATCGTGAGCGACGAGTGGAGCATCGAGGTGTTCTACCGCGAGCTGGCCGCCCTGTACGCCGCGTTCCGTGACGGGCGTGCGTCGCCGCTGCCCGAGCTCGCGGTGCAGTACGGCGACTTCGCGGTGTGGCAGCGGCGGCACCTGTCGGGCGGCACGCTGGAGCGCACGCTGGCGTGGTGGCGCGACCGGCTGGCCGGCGCGCCCGCGCTGCTGGAGCTTCCGGCCGACCATCCGCGCCCGCCGGTGCAGTCGTTCCGCGGCGGCACCGTGGAGGCGGCGTTCCCGCCCCGGCTGCTCGCGGGGCTCGACGCGCTGGGGCGTGCCGAGCGCGCCACCCTGCACATGGTGGTGCTGGCCGCCTTCCAGGCGCTGCTCGGCCGCTACACCGGGAGCGACGACATCCTGGTGGGCAGCCCCGTGGCCGGGCAGACGCGGCACGAGGTGGAGGAGCTGATCGGCTTCTTCGTCAACACGCTGGTGCTGCGCGCCGACCTTTCCGGCGACCCCTCGTTCCGCGAGCTGCTGGGGCGCGTGCGTCACGGGGCGCTCGACGCGTACGAGCACCAGGAGGTGCCGTTCGAGCGGCTGGTGGCCGAGCTGCACCCCGACCGGAGCCTGAGCCACGCGCCGCTCTTCCAGGTGGCGTTCGTGCTGGCCGATGCCGCCAGGGGCGAGGTGGAGCTCCCCGGCGTGCGCATGCGCCGGGTCTACTCGGCCAGCGGCACCAGCAAGTTCGACCTGATGCTCTCCGTGGCCACCCACGCCGGCGGGATGGCCGCCGCGGTGGAATACGCCGCCGACCTCTTCGAGCGCGACACCATCCAGCGGATGCTGGGCCACCTGGAGCGCGTGCTGGAGCAGGTGGCCGCCAACCCCGGCGTGCGCCTGTCGGAGATGGAGCTGCTGGGCCCGTCCGAGCGCCGGATGCTGCTGGAGGAGTGGAACCGGACGGACGAGGCGTACCCGGCGGACCGCTGCATCCATCACCTCTTCGAGGCCCAGGCGGCGCGGGCTCCGGACGCGCAGGCGCTCGTCTTCGATCGCGAATCGCTCACATACCGCGAGTTGAACGAGCGGGCGAACCGCATCGCCCACCACCTGCTGCGGCTGGGGGTCACCCCGGAGTCGCGGGTGGGGATCTGCCTGCGGCGCGGGCCGGAGATGGTGGCCGCCATGCTGGGCGTGCTGAAGGCCGGCGCCGCGTACGCGCCGCTGGACCCCGCCTATCCGGTCGATCGGCTGCGCTTCATCCTGAACGACGCGGACGCAGTCGTGCTCCTCACGCAGGACGAGCTGCGCGGCCTCCTCCCCGTGGCCGACGGCGTTCCCGTCGTCTGCCTGGACAGCGCGGCGGATGAGGTCGCGCGCGAGCCGGGGGACGACCCCGGGCTCCCGGTGGACCCGCGCGGCCTCGCGTACCTGATCTACACCTCCGGGAGCACGGGGAGGCCCAAGGGCGTGGCGATCGAGCACCGCAGCGCGGTGGTGTTCCTCTCCTGGGCGGCCGGTGTGTTCTCGGAGGATGAATTGTCCGGCGTGCTCGCGGGCACCTCCATCTGCTTCGACCTCTCGATCTTCGAGATCTTCCTCCCGCTCAGCCGCGGGGGCCGGGTGATCGTGGCCGAGAACGCGCTGGCGGTGGCCCACATCCCGGCGGCGGGCCAGGTGCGGCTGCTGAACACCGTCCCCTCGGCGGGGGTGGCGCTGCTGGACAACGACGGCATCCCGCCGGGCGTGATCACGGTGAACCTGGCCGGCGAGGCACTGCGCCCCGAGGTGGTGGACGCGGTCTATGCCCGCGGCATCCAGCGGGTCCATGACTTCTACGGCCCGTCGGAGGATACCACGTATTCCACGTGGTCGCTGCGCCGCGCGGGCGGGGTGGAGACCATCGGCCGGCCCATCTCCAACACGCAGGCGTACGTGCTCGATGCGTCGCTGCGGCTGACGCCGGCCGGGGTGCCGGGCGAGCTGTACCTGGGCGGGCTGGGGCTGGCGCGCGGCTACCTGGGCCGCCCCGGGCTGACGGCCGAGCGCTTCATCCCCGATCCCTTCTCGCCCGAGCCGGGCGCGCGGATGTACCGCACGGGCGACCGGATCCGCTGGCTGCGCGACGGGAACCTCTCGTACCTGGGCCGCCTGGACGGGCAGGTGAAGGTGCGCGGCTTCCGCATCGAACTGGGCGAGGTGGAGACGGCGCTGCGGCGCGTTCCCGGCGTGACTGCCTGCACCGTAATCGTCCGCGAGGACGCCCCGGGCGAGCGGCGGCTGGTGGCATACGTCACGGGGGACGCGGACGCGGAGGCGATGCGCGCCGCGCTGCGCGGGACGCTCCCGGAGTACATGGTCCCTTCCGCCTTCGTGACGCTGGACGCCCTTCCGCTCACGCCCAACGGCAAGGTGGACCGCAAGGCGCTCCCCGCGCCGGACCTGGCCGCGCCCGAGGACAGTTACGTTCCGCCGCGCACCCCGGCCGAAGAGGCGCTCGCGGCCATCTGGGCCGAGGTGCTGGAGCGCGAGCGCGTGGGCGTGCGCGACAACTTCTTCGAGATCGGCGGCCACTCGCTCCTCGCCACGCGCGTGGTGGCGCGCCTGCGCGAAACGCCGTACGGCCAGATCGGGGTCGGCACCCTCTTCCAGTACCCCACCATCGAGGCGCTCGCCGGCATCCTCCCCGAGCACCCCGGCGCCGCCGGCGGCGCGGTGGTGGTGGACGACCTGGCCGCGGCCGCCCTCTCCAGCCCGCAGGCCCTTCTCGCGCGTTTCGGCGAGCTGTCCGAAGACGAGGTGGACCGCCTGCTCGACGAGCTTTCCCCCGAACCCGGCCTGGAATGAGCCTGCCGCCTCCATCCGCCCTCACCCGGTCCCCCACGGAGCCGCGGGGCTCGGCCCCGCCGGAAGGCTGCGCGGGCGGCTGTGCCGGAACCTGCGCGCTGGCGCAGCGGCGCGCCTGCCCGGGCGCCGCGCTGGCCGCGGCATTCCCCGGGCCGGACGCCGGGGCGGGAGCGGGCGAGCGGGAACCGATGCGCGCTGCGGGACACGAGCGCCACGCGACGTGACCGGTCGTTCGGGTGGAACGATGCCGAATCCGCGAATTCAGTGGAGTGACTCTGATATCGGATGCGGAGAGTCGTTGTGCATTTACTCCCACCCAGAGAACGGCATCCTGAAGGAGCCGCCGCGCCAAAGCCGCGTCCGCACTGGTCTTGGCGGCGACTGAAGGATCTATCGCGCGCGCTCGGAGCCGATCTCCCGAAGCGCGCCGGTCCATGGATCTACCGTCAGGCAGATGATGGCGCGGACGCGGTTATGGATCCTTCGGTCGCCGCCAGACCTGGGTGCAGACGCGGTGCGGGTGCGGCGGCGACGCTCGGAATGACAGGGGTTCGAGTTCATCCGGAATGCACACCCGGTCTGCCGATCTGGTATGAACCTGCTGGATATCAACGCGGAGGGAGCAGAGGAAGCAGAGGAACGGCACGGGGCTTTTCCGTTCCCTCTGCTTCCTCTGCTCCCTCTGCGTTGAAATTCCTGGATTCTGGATCAGAACAGCCGGTTGCCGAGCGCGTCGAAGGCGCGGGCCTCGGAGGCGACCTCGGCGGCGAAGGTGGCGGGCCACTCGTCGGCCAGGATGCTCCACAGCAGCTCGTCCTTGCGCACGCCGTGCTCCAGGTGGCGCGTGGTGGCCTCGTGCACGTAGCCCAGCTTGCGCAGCAGCGCGTTGCTGCGCTCGTTGGCCGGGTCGGTGGCGGCCTGCACGCGCGTCATCCCCATCAGCTCGAACGCCATGCGTGCCAGCACCGCCATCGATTCGGTGCCCAGCCCGCGGCGGGTGCGCGCCATCTCCACCCACACGCCGGTGTCCACCGTGGCGCCGTCGGGCATCCGGTTCATCACCACGCCTCCCACCAGCTCGCCGTCGTCGGCCGAGAGGATGGCCCACTGCCACAGGTGGTCCAGGTCGAACGCCGCGCGCCACTGCCGCACCTCGGCCAGCCGGGCGGCCAGCGGCTTAGGCTCGTTCGCCGCCCACGATACCCACGGGCGCAGGTGCTCCAGGTTGTCGGCGATCAGCCGGTGCAGGGTGGAGGCATCGCACGGCTCCCAGCAGCGCAGCACGATGCTGGGAGTCACGATCCGGTACGGCGTTCCAAGGAGTACGGCGGGCATCGGGGCTGTCGTGGCGGCGTGAATGGGGATGTGGATCGGGGCGATCCAGGGTTGCCGGACGGTCTCGCCCCGCCTCGGGAGCGAACGATCGGTGACGCTCCGCCGCGCCCCGTATCTTTCGTTTAGTGTCGGGATCCGGGATGAAGATAAGCAAGGAGCTTCCCGGGGTGAAGAGCAGCGGCGTTTACTTTCCCGGTCCGGTGCGGCGGTGTAGCTTCTCCGGTCCCGCGGCGGCACTCCTGATGCACCGCCGCGCCGAGCGTTGATTTCCATCCGCCGCAACCCGCAGCCGCCCGCATGGATCCCAAGGTTCTCGACGCCGCCCGCGCGGCCTTTCCGCCCGCCCCCGCCATCGCCACGCTGGGCGCCGTGGTGTACGACGGCCAGTGCGCGCCCGAGCCGCTGGTGCACCTGCCGCTGTCGATGGTCAACCGCCACGGGCTGATCGCCGGCGCCACCGGAACGGGAAAGACCAAGACGCTGCAGCTGCTGGCCGAGCAGCTCTCCGCCGCCGGCGTCCCCGTGCTGGTGAGTGACGTGAAGGGCGACCTCTCCGGCATCGCCGTGGCCGGAGAGCCCAGCGACCGCGTGAGCCAGCGCGCGGCCGAGACGGGGTTCGCCTGGCACGGGGCGGGCTTTCCCGTGGAGTATCTGTCGTTGAGCGGCAAGCTGGGCGCGCAGCTGCGGGCCACGGTCAGCAGCTTCGGGCCGCTCCTCCTTGCCCGCGTGCTGGGGCTGAACGAAACGCAGACCAGCGTGCTCACCCTGGTCTTCAAGTACTGCGACGACAAGGGGTTGCTGCTGCTGGACTTCAGCGACCTGCGCGCCGTGCTCCGCTACCTCTCCGACGAGGGCGCCGAGGAGCTGAAGGAGTACGGCGGGATGAGCAAGCAGACGGTGGGCGTGCTGCTGCGCGAGATGGTGGAGCTCGAGTCGCAGGGCGCCGAGGACTTCTTCGGCGAGCCCGAGTTCGACCTGAACGACCTGATGCGCACCACCCCCGACGGCCGCGGGCTGGTGTCCATCCTGGAGCTGCGCGACGTGCAGGACCGGCCGGCCATGTTCAGCACCTTCATGCTCTGGATGCTGGCGCGCCTGTACGGCCAGCTCCCCGAGGTGGGCGACGTGGACAAGCCCAGGCTCGTCTTCTTCTTCGACGAGGCGCACCTCCTCTTCGACAACGCCAGCAAGACGCTGCTGCAGCAGATCGAGCAGACGGTGCGGCTGATCCGCTCCAAGGGCGTGGGCGTCTTCTTCGTCACGCAGAACCCGAAAGACGTGCCGAACGACGTGCTGGGCCAGCTGGGCCACCGCGTGCAGCACGCGCTGCGGGCGTTCACGGAAGATGACGAGAAGGCCCTGCGCGCCGCCGCCCGGACGTTCCCGAAGACGAAGCTCTACGACATCGAGGAGACGCTGACCACCATGGGGATCGGCGAGGCGCTGGTGAGCACGCTGAGCCCCAACGGCGTCCCCACGCAGCCCTTCGTCACGCGGATGATCCCCCCCGCCAGCCGCATGGGCCCGCTGACCGACGCGGAGATGCACGAGCGCCTGGCCGCGTCGCAGCAGGTGGCCGAGTACGCGCAGGACATCGACCGCCACAGCGCCCGCGAGATGCTGGAGCAGCCCTTTGCCGGTGACGCGGCGGCGTCGCAGCCATCCGCGCCGCCGCCCCCGCCGATGCCGAGCTACGCCCAGCCGCAGCCGGGCTACCCGCAGACGCAGCCGGGGACTCCGCAGCCGCCACCCTCCGGCTACACCCAGGCGCCGCCCCCGGTGCCCGGCGGCTACACGCAGGCGCCTCCGCCCATCCCCGGCGGCTACACGCAGCCTCCGCCGTGGCAGGGCGGCTACGCGCCTCCGCCTCCTCCTCCCCAGCCGAAGCGGGGCAGGGCACCCAAGGAGGAGCCCGGGATGCTGGAGACGGTCCTCAAGTCCTCCGTGACGCGATCGGTCGCGACCACGATCACCCGCGGCCTGATGGGCGCGCTGCTGGGCGGCACGGGCGGACGGCGGCGGCGCGGCGGGTTGTGGTAGACCCTCAGCCTCAGGAACGACCTCGCGCCGGAGCCGACGGAGCCAGGTTGGGTGGGAGCGCCTGCGGCGCATCGCTCGCGTCACTCACCCGGGAGGCGGCAGCAGTCGGGTCGGGTGTCATTGGCGGCTCGGCGGGTGCGATTTCCGATTCGACCGCTGGATTGAAGTTGATCGTGTACTGTCTGAGCGTCTGCAGGTCGTTCCATGACAACCGCCCCTCCTCGACGCGGAGGAGACGATCAAGAACCTCTGGCTCGTCGTCGAGCTTTTTGACTCGTGCGTCGTTCAGTTTGGTTGCCAAGTGATCGCGGATCTTGCGGAGCGGATCGTCCCTGAACCGCTCGTACAAACGCCGTGCCTTCGCATCGCGCACGCGATCACGCTCGATTTCGTCGAAGCGCTCGAGGATTCGATGGCAGGTGTACGGCCATTGGCCGCAGGTGACCAGCCAGCGCACCAGCGCGCCTGCGGGGAGCGGATCGTCCGGCCACTGATGTTCACGGAGCGAGCGCACCAGAAGGTACACGTTAATCATCCGTTTCACGTGGCGCGGGTTCGGCTTCAGAAACGGCGTCATGGCGCGAAACGCCTCTACTTCGGTATCCGAGAAGCGCAGTGCTGCAACTGGAGCACTCACCATCACCGTACGAGTTCCGCCGTTCCGCTCCCGCAAACTTTTGGGAAAAAGTAAGGCATTGAATCCAGCCACAGCGCCATCAACCCAGGAAGGCAGCGATGTTGATCGAGGGATCTCGGCCAGTGCTTCGTCGTCGTCCGTGGCTGATGGCGGTTCGTCCGGCGAAGTTGCGTCGGCTAGGGCAGAGCCGGGCTGCGGCGCGACCGCCGGCCTTGAAGGCGACGAAGTACCTGCCCGGCCTAGCTGCTTTTCGACAAATCCTTCGAGATCCTTCTTGTTCGGCTCCGGGATGCGAAACGGGATCTGGATAATCTTGTCGAGATACTCATATCCCGAGATTCCCGCAGGACCCAGCAGATCCTTGTAGTGCTTCTCCACCGCGCCGGTGATTACCCGCGCGTCAATGCCCATGCAGACGATGAAGCTGTCGAAGTTGAGCAGCAGGTTAATAGCCTGCAGCACTTCCACGGCCTTATCGGGCTCGCACCGGTCCAGGTCGTCGATCACGATCAGCACGCGCCCAAGCCGGGTCTTACGGGCTTCTGCTCGGCGGGCAGCCGCTTTGCGTTGCGTGTCGTTCTTGAAATTGTCGTCGTCGCTGTCGTCCAGAGGAGCGCCATTACGAAGCCGCACATCCAACAGCCGCAGATCTTCGCGAATTTCGCGCATGTAGTCGATGGGAGCGCCGTACCGATCCCGCGGGGCGCTCATGGCGGCCACCCAGTTGCCAAGCGGCGAAAGGAAGGTATCGACCAGGAGCTTCAGCAGGGCCGCCAGCGCGCCGACCGCGGCCGCTGCAAGTTTGAAGTCGGATTCGCCTTGCAGGTGCTTGAGCAGGGGGATCTGTTTCCAGTTCGGATCCAGAAGGTACACCACCACGGCCACCACACCCGCCAGCACGAGAAGATGTCCCCAGTTGGCCCTAGATGTCCTGATGAAATTCTGCCAGTATCGCCGGTCTATCCTTTGCACCCAGAGGCTAGGAAAATTCCACCAAGTCAGGCGGCCGTCCACCTCGTCCATCACCTTGCGCACCAACCCCGGCCAGATCCGCTCCGTCGCATTGTATTCCCAAGCGTTGAAGCGGACGACGTGGATCACAGGCCCGTTCCGCGGGGTTGCCCCTAGCCGCTTCTCCCTGCGCTGGAGCTCGCGCGCGATGTGCTTGAGGAGAAATGACTTCCCCATTCCCCACGATCCGAAGATCCCAATGGTGAGCGGAGGTTGGGTCTGAGGTGATTCGATTAGGTCGGCGAACGCCTGAACGTAATGGTCGAAGCCGAGTTGGTCTTCGCGCGCCACCCGGTCGTTCCCCGCCGCGCTACCGCGACCAACCCGCACCTGCGGCTCCGGTTCCTGCTCCGCAAATTGGGCGAGCACCACGGGGATCTGCTCGGCGACCGCTTGGAACGGTTTCAGGACCTCGCACGGGACGGTGAACAACGCTTGGAGCAGGTGCCGGGTTCGGATCTCGGGCGACTTGGCATCGTGGGCGAAATCGGCCGCAGCGCGGATCGCCATCGCGGTGTGCGACGAGAATCGCCACGGGTCGTCAACGATGGGCCACCCGGCTTCGAACCGGCCGGGCGCCGGCGCGTCGTAGTGGTTCTCCCAGAGGAGTGCGGTAAAGCGGTCTGCGTCGATGCCTGCCTTCGCAAAGGCGATCCGGGTGGGTCCGTTCACGTTTTCGAACAGGCCCACCAGCAGATGCTCCATGTGGATCTTCGAGCGGTCCAACTCCGCGCGAAAACTGTTCGCCACGTCGAGGGCGCGCTTGGACGAGAGGCTGAGCGCGGCCAACACGGCGTCCTCAACATTGCTGGAGCCGCGCGCGTGCGATCTGAACTTGCCGGCAACGCCGCTCACAGCGGCGGGACCCGGGTTGGCGGTTCGTTCGACTGCCATAAACATTTCCCTCGCACGTGAAGGGCTGATGTGTGCTGCGGCTGGCCTGCGAAATGCTACTTCCTCTGCCTCACCTCACGGCTTCCCGATCAAAAACTCCAGCTCCACCGCACCGCGAACAGGTCGTCGCTGCCAAGGGGCGGCGCGTCCGTCGAGTTCAGCATGTATTCGGCGCGGATCTCGGTCGTCCGCCCCAGGCGGTAGCCCGCGGCGAGCTGGAGGCGGTCGACCGGGTAGTCCCAGCGTACCTGCGTGCCGCTGCCGTTGTCGATCTTGTCGAAGCGGATGCCGCTGTAGCGCGCGGCGGCGAACAGGCCGGGCGTCAGCTTCACCTTGCTCTCCAGGTAGAAGCTCATGTCGCGCGGGTAGTCGGGCACGTTGGGCACGTCCCACGTATCCAGCAGCAGCTCGCCGCGCGCCTCCACCGGACCGCGGGCGAAGGTAGCCTCGAAGCCCCACAGCGTCTGGTCGAAGTGGTCCACGTCCTCGCCCGCGGGGAGCGGGTTGAGGGTGGTCTGATCCTGCAGGTAGCTGCCGCGGTCGTAGCTCACGCCCACGCGCAGCTCGGGGATCACCTTCACCTCGGCGTGGGCGACGTACGATGGCCCGTGCTCGCCCGCGCCGAAGGTGTTCCACTCGCCGGGCTCGGAGCTGGGCGCGCTGTTCATCACCGCGGCGCGGGCGGACAGCGCCTTCCATCCCCCGGCCACCATCGCCCCCACCTGGTACGGCGCGGCCCACACCGGCGGCGCGCCGATCCCGCGGAATATCTCCGGCTTGTCCTTCCACGTCAGAAAGCCGGCGGGGCCGATGGTGATCGCCGTGGTGGACACCACCGTGCGGTAGTCGTACGGCAGCGGCGGCCGGATGAACGCCTCCTGCGCCCATGATGCGTGCCGCTGCGGCCATCCGCCGAACGGCGACACGAACTTGCCGGCCTGCAGCGAGAGATTCGTTGACGTGAACGGCGTCACGCGCAGGTACGCCTGCTCCACGCGCCCGCGCAGCGGCCGGTCACCCGGCGCCTCGCCGCGGTCGGCGCGAAGCTCCACGCTCCCCAGCACGCGCTCGCCCGCGAACACGTCCACGAACAGGCTGGCGCGCAGGTTGGCGAAGGCGTCGTGCTGTTCGATCAGCCCGCGGTAGTGTTCCCCCGGCAGGTACCCCTCCACCTCGATGCGCCCGGACGGCGTGACCTGCAGGAATCCGTTCTTCGACGACCAGCCGATCCCCAGCTCCTCGAACGTCGGCAGGTTCTGCGCGCGAGCGGATGACGCCCCGCCCAGCGCCAGCGCCGCCGCGAGCACGATCCCCGCCACCCTCGCCGCGCTCGGTCCCGCGGACGGCGCCGATGGGGCGGACGCCGTGATCCCCGGACCGGCGGACGCGGCATCCGTTGGCTCGCCGTCATCGGCCGCGGGCGTTTCGCGGATGCCGCGGATGGTGTAGACCTGCAGCGGGTGCGAGATGCCCTTGAAGGCGCGCGGGCCCAGCGGCTCGGCATCCACCGCCGTCCCCAGCTCGCCCAGGAACGGCTCCACCACCAGGATCTGCCCGCCCGCGGCCTGGTCGCACAGGCGCGAGGCGATGTTCACGCTCTCGCCCAGCACCGTGTAGTTCAGCCGCCCGGGCGAGCCCATGTTCCCCGCCACGGCCGCGCCGCAGTTGATGCCGATCCCCACGCCCAGCGGCGGCTCGCCGCGGGCGGCGCGGTCGCGGTTCACGGCTTCCAGCGCCTGGCGGATGCGCAGCGCCGCGCGCACCGCCTGGTCGGCGTGGTTGCCGCGGGCCACGGGGGCGCCGAACACGGCCATCAGCTCGTCGCCCACGAACTTGTCCACCACGCCGCCTTCGGCCGTCACGGCGTCGCTGGCGCGCGCCATGAACTCGTTCAGCAGGCCGATCACCCGCTGCGGCTCCATCCCCTCCGTCATCGCGGTAAAGCCGCGGATGTCGGCGAACAGCGTGCTCACGCGGCGCGTTTCGCCGCCCAGCACGATCTCGCCCTTCAGCAGCTCGTCGGCGATGTCACGCGAGACCACCTTGTCGAGCACGCCGCGGTAGCGCTCCTTCAGCATCAGCCCGTGCGTCATCTCGTTGAAGGCGCCGGCCAGCGTGCCCAGCTCGTCGCGGCTGGCGTTCTCCACGCGCACCTCGTAGTCGCCCGCGGCCACCCGCTCGGTGGCCGCCACCAGCGCGCGCACCGGCCGGGCGAAGCCGCGGGAGATGACGATGGCGAGGAGGACGGCCAGCCCCAGCGCGCCCAGGCCGGCCAGCAACGCCGCGCGCTGGATGCTCTCGAACGGGCCCAGCACCCCGTCCAGCGGGAAGGCCACCACGCGCCACACGTCGCGCATCCCGGCGCCGGCGGCCACCGGCTCGGCGCGCATCAGGTAGCGGTGGCCGCGCCAGTCCACCCGCCGCGCGCCGCGCCGGCCGGCCATCGCCACCAGCGCCGAGTCGAGCCCCTTCCGCGCCGCGCTGGTGGCGGCCACGCACCGGCCGTCGGCCACGTAGCACACCTCGGCGCCGATCGCCTGTCCCGCCGCGCGCGCGGTGCTGTCGGTGACCGCCGTGCCCAGCGTGAAGGTGCCGATCACGTACGGGTTGCCCACCACCGTGGTGTACACGGCGAAGAGCCGGTGGTCGACCAGGTGGTACCCGAACGCCTCGGTGGCGGTGTCCGACGCCAGCAGCCAGCGCACCAGCGGCGCGGGGACGCCGGCCTCGGGGCGGGGAAGGATGCGTGGCCCCAGTGCCGAGCCCACCGGGTTTCCGAGCGCGTCGGTGTAGGTGTGCAGGGTGAGCTCGCGCGGGCGGAGCGCCAGCGTGATCTCGTAGTCGATGGCCTGCACCAGCACCTCCGCGCTCCCCGATTCGACCGCCGCCTGCAGCGCGGCGGGGATGCGGTTGGACTGCACCCAGCGGTTGGCGTCGCTGGCCAGCCCCTCGCGCACGTCGCGCTCCTGCTGCTCGAACACGCGCCGCGACTGCTGCAGCGAGCGCTGCAGCGCCACCGCCACCTGCCGGTGCGTCTGCACGCGGATGGTGGCCACGGTCACCAGCAGCAGCATCCCCACCGTCCCCGCCAGCGCCAGCAGGAGCTTGGCGGCGAACGAGTGGCTCACGCGCTCGATGGCGGCGGGAAAGCGGGGCACGGCGATTCGAGACAGAACTGGGTGTCGGGTGATTCGGTGTGAAGTGCTACGAGTGCTGAGTGCTGGGTGCTGGGTGCTGGGTGCTGGGTGCTGGGTGCTGGGTGCTGGGTGCTGGGTGCTGGGTGCTGGGTGCTGGGTGCTGGGTGCAGGATGCTGGGTGCTGGATTGTAAGGGCTGGTGCGAAGGTGCCGCGATTCTCGCGAAAGCTTGAATGGAGGCCGAACGATCCGCGGTCGTCCTTTCCTGCACTCATGCACCCGGGCCGTCGCACTCAGCACTCAGCACCCAGCACCCA
>DASSJS010000502.1:0-26612 GCA_035691085.1 Longimicrobium sp. | reverse complement strand
GAGCTGCTCCGCCGCCTCCGCACGCGCGCCGCCGTGATCCGCGGCGGCCGGACGGTGGAGATCGACTCGGACCACGTGGTGCCGGGCGACGTGCTGGTGCTCTCGGCCGGGAGCGCCGTGGCGGGCGACGCGCGGGTGCTCTCCGCCAACTGCCTGTACGTGGACCAGGCCGCCCTCACCGGCGAGAGCTTCCCCGCCGAGAAGGCGCCCGGGGCCTGTCCCGCCGATGCCCCGATGGAGGCGCGCGCCAACGCGGTGTTCGCCGGCACGCACGTGGTGAGCGGGGGCGGCACCGCGCTGGTGGCGGCCACGGGCGGGCGCACGGTGTTCGGCGGCGTGGCGGGCGACCTGGCGCACCGGCCGCCGGTCACCGGCTTCGAGCGCGGGGTGCGCCGCTTCGGCTACCTGCTGCTGGAGATCACGCTGGTGATGGTGGTGACCGTCCTCGCCGTGAACGTGCTGCGCGGCCGGCCGCCGCTGGAAACGCTCCTCTTCGCCCTGGCGCTGGCCGTGGGGCTGGCGCCCGAGCTGCTGCCGGCCATCGTGAGCGTGACGCTGGCGCACGGCGCGCGGCGGATGGCGGCGGCCCGGGTGATCGTGCGGCGGCTGGTGGCCATCGAGGACTTCGGGGGGATGACCATCCTCTGCACCGACAAGACGGGAACGCTCACCGAGGGCACCGTCCGGCTCGATTCGGCGCTCGACGCGCGCGGCCACCCCAGCGGGCGCGTCTTCCTGCACGCGTACGTGAACGCCGCGCTGCAGAGCGCCTTCGCCAACCCGCTCGACGCCGCCATCCGCGCCCACGGCTCGATCGACCTGTCCACCTGGCGCAAGGTGGGCGAGGTGCCGTACGACTTCACCCGCAAGCGGCTGAGCGTGCTGGTGGAGCACGGCGGCCGGCGCCTGCTGGTGACCAAGGGCGCGCTCCCCGCCGTCCTCGGCGCCTGCACGCGGGCCGAGGAGAGCGACGGCCGCGTGGTTCCACTCTCCGCCGTTCGGGGCGACGTGGAGGCACGCTTCGAGGCGCTGAGCCGCGACGGCTTCCGCTGCCTAGGCGTGGCCGTGCGCGAGCTGGGGGGCGGCGAGGCGGCGGGGCCTGCGGCCGAGCGGGAGATGACCTTCGTGGGCACCCTGGCGCTGGCCGACCCGCCGCGGGCCGACGCGGCCGGCGCCGTGGCCGAGCTGCGCGGGCTGGGGATCACGGTGAAGATGCTCACCGGCGACAACCGCCACGTGGCCGCCGCCGTCGCCGCGCGCGTGGGGCTGGGCACGCGCGTGCTGACCGCCGCCGAGCTGCGGGCGATGCCCGACGCCGCGCTGGTGCGCCGCGCGCCCGCGGTGGACGTGTTCGCCGAGCTCGACCCGCACGACAAGTCGCGCATCCTGGGCGCGCTGCGGCGCACGGGGGGGACGGTGGGCTACCTGGGCGACGGGATCAACGACGCCCCGGCGCTGCACGCGGCCGACGTGGGGATCTCGGTCGACGGCGCGGTGGACGTGGCGCGGCAGGCGGCCAGCGTGGTGCTGCTGGAGAAGTCGCTGGCGGTGCTGGCCGAGGGGGTGCGCGAGGGGCGGCGCGCCTTCGGGAACACGCTCAAGTACGTGTTCGTGACGCTGAGCGCCAACTTCGGCAACATGTTCAGCATGGCGGTGGCCTCGGTGTTCTCCACCTTCCTCCCGCTGCTCCCCCGCCAGATCCTGCTGATCAACGTCCTCTCCGACCTGCCGGCCATGGCCATCGCGCACGACCGGCTGGACCCCGAGGACGTGGCGCGCCCGCGGCGGTGGGACGTGGCCATGGTGCGCGACTTCATGATCGTGTTCGGGATCGTGAGCAGCGCCTTCGACCTGGCCACCTTCGCCGTGCTGTGGTGGATGCGCGTGCCGGTGGCCGAGTTCCGCACCGCGTGGTTCCTGGAGTCGATGGGGTCGGAGCTGCTGATTCTGCTGGTGATCCGCACCCGGCGCCCGTTCCTGCGCAGCCGCCCGGGCGCGGCGCTGGCGTGGACCAGCCTGGCGGTGGGCGCCGTCACGCTGGTGCTGCCATGGATGCCGTGGCTGGGGCCGGGGCTGGGCTTCGGGCCGGTCACCCCGCGCGTGCTGCTGGCCGTTGCCGGGATGGTGGCCGCGTACGTGGCCGCCAACGAGGCGGCCAAGCACCTGTTCTACCGCCGGCGAGCCAAGTGAGGCCCCGGGGCGCCTGACCACCCGCCGCTCCGCCGCGCACCCTCACCTGTTCCGCGCGCGCGAAAGGGGGGGCGCCGGCGGATACGGGTTTCTCCGTACAGCGCCCCTACGCGCCTCCCTACTTCCTTCCGGGCCATTTTACCCTATCCTGTAAAGGAAGGAGCCCGCCACCCGCACGCCTGGGACGGCCGCGGTGACCCGCTCGCGCGCGAACGCGCGGGGCGGGGGCACCGGCCCGGCATCCGCCGCTCGCCGCCCGGCAGCCGGGAGCGCAAGGGAAGGGATCGTACAATGCCGCCAGCACAGACGCATTCGTCCCAACCCGCCGCGCAAACGGACGATGAAGCCGCGGGCCGCGAGGCGCCCGCCACCGTGCGCCCGCCGCCGAAGGCGGACGCCATCCGGCGCGTCCGGGTTCAGGCCGCGGCTCCGGCGAGCGCGGCCGGCTCCCTCACCTTCCTCGTGCTCGCGGCCGACCGGGAACGGGCCCGCGCGCTCGCGGAGATGCTCACCGCCGCGTGGCCGGGCGCCGATTGCCACCCGCACGCGCCGTCGTCGCGGCGGGCGCGGGCGCTGCTGGACGCTCACCCGCCGGTGGTGCTGCTGGACGTGGGGGAGCTCGCCGCCCCGGCCGTGGCCGCCCGGGTGCGCGGCATCCACGCCCGGGCGCCCGGCGCGGCCATCGTCGTGGTGGCCAGCGCGGTGGTGGACGCGGGCGCCGAGGCCGTGCTGGCCGCCGGCGCGCACGAGTGCGTGGGCCGCGACGGGCTCGACGCGCGGCTGCTGTCGCGCACGGTGCGCCAGGCGCTGGCGCGCGTGCGCGCGGCCGCGCCGCGCGAAGGCGATTCCGTCTTCCGCGCCCTCTTCGAGCAGAGCCTCGACGCCATCTTCCTCACCGCGCCCGACGGCCGGGTGCTCGCCGCCAACCCCGCGGCGTGCCACACGTTCGGTTACTCCGAGGCGGAGTTCCGCGCCCTGGGGCGCGCCGCCGTGGCCGACCCGGCCGACGCCCGGGTGGCCGCGGCGATCGAGGAGCGCGCGCGCACCGGGCGTTTTTCCGGCGAGCTGACGCTGCTGCGCAAGGGCGGCGGCCGCATCCCGGTGGAGGTGTCGACCCAGGTCTTCCGCGATGCGAACGGGCAGGCGCTGACCAGCATGTTCGCGCGCGACATCACCCGCCGGAAGGAGGCCGAGGAGGCGCTGGCGGCGAGCGAGCGCCGGTACCGCGGCCTGGTGCAGGGGCTGCACGACGGCGTGTTCGTCTGCGACGCCGAAGATCGCATCCTGGAAGCCACCGAGCGGATGGGCGAGCTCACCGGCTACCCCCCCGAGGCGCTGTGCGGGATGAGGGTGAGCGGCCTGGTGGACGCCGCCGACCTGGCGAGCACGCCGCTGCGCCGCGAGGAGCTGGCGCGCACGGGCACGCTGGTCACGCGGCGCCGGCTGCGCAGGCGCGACGCGACGACGCTGGTGGTGGAGGTGGCCTCGGTGCTGCTGGGCGACGGACGCGTGGAGTGCGTGGTGCGCGACATCACCGAGCGCGAGCGGGTGGACGAGGAGCGGGCGCTGCTCGACGCGGCGGGGCAGGTGTTCGCGTCGTCGCTGGAGCCCCGCGAGATGCTGCGCGGGCTGGCGCGGCTCACCGTGCCCGTCCACGCCGACTGGTGCGTGATCGACGTGCTGACCGAGGCAGGCGAGCCCGAGCTGGTGGAGGTGGGCGCGGCCGACCCCGGGCTGGGCGCCGTGGTGGGCGAGATCCTGGAGCGCTACCCGCACAGCATCAGCCCCGACCGCCACCCGGTGGGCCGCGTGCTGCAGACCGGCGAGCCGGTCCTGATCCCGCACCTTGCCCCGGAGCAGCTGGCCGAGAGCGCGGCCGGCCCGCACCACCTGGCGCTGATGCGCCGGCTGGACCCCGCCACCAGCATCGTGGCGCCGCTGGTGGCGCACGGGCGCGTGCTGGGCGCCCTCACGCTCACGCGCCGCTCCGGCGGGCGGGCGTACGACCCGCGCGACCTGGCGCTGGCGGTGGAGCTGGGGCGCCGCGCCGGGCTGGCGGTGGAGAAGGCCCGGCTGCACGAACGGCTGACGCAGGCGGTGCGGGCGCGCGAGCAGGTGCTGGGCTACGTGGCGCACGACCTTCGCAACCCGCTGGCCGCCATCGCGCTGAACACCGCCGTCCTCCTCGATCACCCGGTGACCGGCGAACAGCGCCGCCGCTGCCTGGAGTCGATCCTGTCGGAAACCGACCAGCTGGACCGGCTGATCCAGGACCTGCTCGACGCGGGGAGCATCGAGGCCGGACGGCTGCGCGTGAACGCGCGGCCCCACCCGGCGGGCCCGCTGGTGGCCGGGGCGCTGTCGCACCTGGCCGCGGCGGCGCGGGAGGCCGGGGTGCGGCTGGAGGTGGACGTGCCCGCGGGCCTCCCCGCGGTACAGGCCGACGGGACCCGGTTCAACCAGGTGATCTCCAACTTGGTGGGGAACGCGCTGCGCTTCACCCCCGCGGGCGGAAGCGTGACCGTGGGCGCGCGGCCCGAGGCCGCCGAGATGCTCTTTTCCGTGGCCGACACCGGCGCGGGCATCGCCGCGCCCGAGCTGGCGCGGCTGTTCGACCCGATCTGGCAGGCGCGGCGCCGGCCGCAGGGGGGTACCGGGCTGGGGCTGGCCATCACGCGCGGGATCGTGGAGGCGCACGGCGGGCGGATCTGGGCGTGGAGCGAGCCGGGCCGCGGGAGCACCTTCTTCTTCACCCTGCCGCTGGCCGCCGGCGGCGCCCCGCCTGCCGGCGGCGACCCGGCGCCGGGCTCCGTGCCGGCGCCGGTGCCGGTGACGGCGGACGCGCCGGTGACGGAGGGGATGCGGGTGCTGCTGGTGGACGACCATTCCGCGGTGCGCCGCGGGCTGAAGCATGTGCTCGCCGCGGCGGTGCAGCGCTTCGCCGTGGTGGGCGAGGCCGCCACGGGCGAAGATGCGGTACGGCTGGCCGGCGAGCTGCACCCCGACGTGGTGGTGATGGACCTGGGCCTCCCCGGGATCGACGGGGTGGAGGCGACGCGGCAGATCCGCGCGGCGCACCCCGAGACGCGGGTGCTGGCCCTCACGGCCGAAGCGGGGGAGAGCTGTGTCAGAAGCGTACTCGAGGCCGGGGGCAGCGGGGTGATCCGCAAGTCGGCGGCGCACCATGACCTGCTCGCCGCGCTGGAGGCCGTGGCGGGCGGGCGCCTGCTGGTGGAAGCGCCCGGCGGCCACCTGCCGCCCGCTGGGCCGGCGGCGGCCCCCGCGGCCCCGGCCGCCGACGCGTTCTCGGGCTTGTCAGCACGAGAGCGCGACGTGGCGCTGCTGGCGGCCCGGGGGTTCACGTCACGCGAGATCGCGGCGCGGCTCTCCCTGCCGCCCAAGACCGTGGATGGCTACCGCCTGCGGGCGATGAAGAAGCTGGGGCTGGAGCACCGCGCGGGCCTGGTGCGCCTGGCGCTCCGCTCGGGGCTGCTGCGGCCCGAGTGACCGCCCGGCGCGATGGCGGACGACGGGGTGAACTCCAGTTGGCCGCCTTCTCACCGATCCAGACCGCGTTGGCCTCCGAGGCTTGCGCGCCGGCCCCGCACCCCTGACCCTTACGGCGTCAGGCGGCTCACTGGCTGGTGACGGATTGCTAAACCTCCAAGTAACTTCGAAGCATGATGGACGCATACTCCGCAGTTCTCGCCGCGGAAGAGGCTGAGAATTCGGGTAATCTCGACGAGGCGGAGCAGTTGCTGTTGCGCGCCCTGCGCGTCAGTAGAACCGAGGATCTTTGGGATCGAGTGAACAGTCAGGCATCCTACACCGCGTTTTTGGTTCGCCGTGGCCGGGTGAATACTGCAACGCCGCTCATCGCGGATTTGTTGCAGAACGCCGGCGGCCATCTGGATACAGCATGCAAGCCACTGTCGGTGCTGCTCTCCCGAGCAGACGAGAAGGAGGCGGTGGCCGCCTTAAAGAAGATCCGGCCTGAGCGGTTTATCGACTGTTGGTCCCTGCTTCGTGCATCTGAGGATTGCGCCAAGGCGGGTCGCTTCCGGGTTGCGGCTACACTTGCGAAGCTTGCACGAGACGACGCCGTCTCTCGGGATGACACCAATGACAGGTGGCGCTCAGACGGACAGCTTGGGAGGGTGTATGAACGCCAAGGCAGAATTGAGGAGGCGGTCGAGCTGTGGTGGAGTGCCTTTCATCAAGGAAGCGCCAATCGCGTGACCGCTGATCGTCTCTCATTGCATCTTGAGCGCACAAAGCAATACGCCTCGTGCGCACTGGTAATCCGCCAAGCACTTCGCCGGATCAGCGATCCGAAGGTCATTGCAACTCTCCATAAGCGTCTGGATCGCGTCCGAAGTCGCATTGTTTTATCGTAGCCCTACCGCCGCCGCTAGCGGGCCTCGCCCACTAATCTGCACACACGTCGCGCCAAACGCACAAGCGCGCCAGCCCCGCACCCCTGACCCTTGATCCGTCAGGCAGCGAAGTCGTGCGACTCCCTCGCGACGCATGGCTCGCACTACGCAGGGCGGTGCGGGAGCCCCGGCCCCGGATCCTCGCCGTTGCTCGCGTCGGCATGGGCGCGCTCCCAGATGTTCCAGAGGACCTGCGCGCCCGCCGCGCCGGCGAGCACACCCGCGACGGCCACCGTGGACAGCCCTGATCCCAGGGCGCCGAGCAGCAGCGCGGCGGCGATCGTGGGAATCTTGCGCGCGGCGACGAGCCAGCCTTCCCGTCCCGCCCCCGCCTTCGCATACGCGATGTGCACGATGGCGTGCGCGACGTAACACAGCGCGACCATCCCGCACACCAGCCACCGCAACGAATCTTCGAGCACGTGCGCATCCGCCTCGTGCGCCAGGTTCCCCACCGCGATCCCCGCTCCGGCGACCCCGGCCGCGAGCGGAAGCTGTGCGAAGATCCAGATCTTGTAGGGCAGGGTCCGGTTGCTGGTGCGCACCTCCGCGACCGGCGCCTGGTCCAGCGTGTCGAAGAAGCCCCACCAGATCGAGAACCCCACGAGCAGGCAGAGTGCCGCCGTCGTGAGCAGCGCGCCGGACAACGGCTGGTCGCGCATCGCTTCGACCAGGGCCGTGAAACCCACGCCCAGGCTGATGTTGATGAACGTGCCGAACCGTTCCTCCACATGGCCCGGATCGGGCGGCGCGATCTGGTGCATGCGGGGGGAGGCGAACGGCGTGAGCAGGTCGATGGCGAATCCCGCGCCCCACATCCAGAAGCGCCACGGCGCCGGCACCGCGGCCGACGCGATCCAGAGGATGCCGGCGAGGGCAAACCCGAGCGACTGGCGGGTGCATTCGAGCCGCGCCGGGCGCACGTAGTGGGCGGCCATGGCATAGCGCACGGCCAGGATGAGGCGGAACACGCCGTAGGCGATGGCGAACGCCGGCGCGCGCGCCGTCGTCGCCTCCATCGCCGCCGCGGCCAGGACCAGCGCCGCGCCGACCTGGACCAGCGTCATGAGCCGGTCGCTGATGTCGTCGGTGCCGAACCGGTCGGTGTAGAGGACGAATCCCACCCATGCCCACCAGACGGGGCCGTACAGGGCGAGATAAACCAGCGTCCCGTGGCTGGTGACGTCGTGCTGAAGCCGCCGGGCGACCTGATCGACCGCGACCACGAACACCAGGTCGAAGAAGAACTCGAGCCACGCGGTCGGGCGCTCCCCCTCCTCTTCCGTCCGCAGCCGTGGAGGCTCGTACAGCGGCCGCTCGACCGGGCGATGCGTGCCCGGTGCACTCTCGGATGCTGGCTTGTTCGCGATGCGCATGGCGCGTCCCCGGCCGCAAGGAGCACGCCTCACGTGGTGCCAGCGTCATCGCCCGCCGAGTTGGCCTCGCCCGTTCGGTCGCCGCGCCCCCGCCACCGGCTGGTGGACGAACAGCGGAATGGCGTGCGCCCGGAGCGGGTCATTGAATTGCTCCAGGGGCACCTCCACGAGAGACGATCGCAGTGAGACGCGGCCTGACCATGTTCACACGGCAGACGGAGGGCGGTCCTTCGTGCTGCCGGTCCCGCGCCGGATCCGGGCCGCTGGAACGCTGACCGGCGGCCCGGATCACGCCCCCCGCATCACTCCGGCAACGCCCCTTCCGGCTCGTCCACCTCCACCACCGGCGCGATGCGCGGCGCGGGGATCTTCGCGTCCGCTCGCGCCGGCGTCGTGGACGCGGGGGACGCGGTGGACGCCGGGGACGCCGCGCGCTCCAGCTCCAGGAGCCTGAGCGTGGTCCGCACGGCCACGTCGGGGTTCACGGAGATGCTGTCGATCCCCATGTCCACCAGGAACTTCGCGAACTCGGGGTAGTCGCTGGGCGCCTGGCCGCAGATGCCGATCGCGCGGCCGCCCTCGTGCGCCCCGGCGATCGCCTGCGCGATCATCCGCAGCACCGCCGGGTCGCGCTCGTCGAATAGCCGGGCGACCAGGGCCGAGTCGCGGTCCACGCCCAAAACGAGCTGCGTCAGGTCGTTGCTGCCGATGGAGAAGCCGTCGAACACCTTCGCGAACTCCGCGGCCAGGATCACGTTGGAGGGGATCTCGCACATCACGTACACCTCCAGCCCGTCTTCCCCGCGCACCAGCCCGTTGGCCGCCATCTCCACCAGCACGCGGCGCCCCTCGTCCACCGTTCTGCAGAAGGGGACCATCACCTTCACGTTGGTGAGACCCATCTCGCCGCGCACGCGGCGGAGCGCGCGGCACTCCAGCGCGAACGCCTCCAGGTAGCGCTCGTCGTAGTAGCGTGACGCGCCCCGGAAGCCGAGCATCGGATTCTCCTCCACCGGCTCGAACCCCTTCCCGCCGGCAAGCCCCGCGTACTCGTTGGTCTTGAAGTCGGACAGGCGCACGATCACGTCGCGCGGCCAGAACGCCGCGGCGATCGTCCCCACGCCCTCCGCCAGCCGCTCCACGAAGAAGTCTTCAGGCCGCGCGTACCCCGCGGCCAGGGCGAGCACCTTTTTCCTCTCCGCCGCGTCCGCCACCGCTTCCGGGTGCAGCAGCGCCATGGGATGCGCGCCGATGTGGGTGTTGATGATGAACTCCATCCGCGCCAGCCCCACGCCGTCGTTGGGGAGCATCGACAGGCGGAACGCCTCGCCGGGGTTGCCCACGATCAGCATCAGCCTGGTCCGCGGCTTTCCGACCGCCGACACGTCGGTCTCATCCACGTGGAAGGGGATGCGGCCCGCGTAGACCTTCCCCTCCACCCCTTCGGCGCAGCTGACGGTGATCTCGCCGCCGTCGGGGATCGACGCCGTCCCATCCTCGGTCCCGACCACGGCGGGGATGCCCAGCTCGCGGCTGACGATGGCCGCGTGGCAGGTGCGGCCGCCGCGGTCGGTCACGATTGCCGCGGCGCGCTTCATCACCGGCTCCCAGTCGGGGTCGGTCATCTCCGTCACCAGCACCTCGCCCGCACGCAGCCGCCCCAGGTCGGCCGCCGAGCGGATCACGCGCGCCGGTCCGGCGCCGATCGCCTCTCCCACGCTGCGCCCCGTGGCCAGCACCGGCCCCGTGCCGTCGAGCACCGCGTGCCGCAGCACCGCGGCGGACTTCCGCTGCGAGTGCACCGTCTCGGGGCGTGCCTGGAGGAGGAAGAGCTCGCCGGTGCGGCCGTCGCGGGCCCACTCCATGTCCATCGGCGTGGGCGTTCCCCGGCGCGCGCTGTAATGGTCTTCCACCGCGCACGCCCAGCGGGCCAGGGTCAGGATCTCGTCGTCGGAGAGGACGCGGCGGATTCTCTCGCCGGGGGGGACGGGCTCGTTGCGCACGCGCCCGGTGCCGCCCTCCTCGTAGACCAGCCGCGTCTCCTTGGTCCCCACCCGGCGCTGGATGATGGGGCGATGCCCCTGCCGCAGGGTGGGCGTGAATACGGTGTACTCGTCGGGGTTCACCGTCCCCTGCACGACGGATTCGCCCAGCCCCCACGCGGCGTTGATCACCACCACGCCGCGGAAGCCGCTCTCGGGGTCGAGCGAGAACATCACGCCGGCGGCGCCCAGGTCGGCGCGCACCATCTTCTGCACGCCGATGGAGAGCGCCACGTCGCCGTACCCGTAGCCGTGCTGGGCGCGGTAGACGATCGCGCGGTCGGTGAAGAGCGAGGCGTAGCAGCGCCGCACGGTGTCGAGGAGCAGGGCCTCGCCGCGCACGTTCAGGAAGGTCTCCTGCTGCCCGGCGAAGCTGGCCTCGGGAAGGTCCTCGGCGGTGGCGCTGCTGCGCACGGCCACGTCGCACCCGGCGCCGTACTCGGCCTCGAGCCCGCGGTACGCGGCGCGGACGGCCTCGGCCAGCGCGGGCGGGAGCTCCGCGGCCAGGAAGGCGGCGCGCACGGTGCGCCCGGCGTGCCGCAGGCGTTCGAGGTCGCGCACGTCGAGCCCCGCCAGCGCGCCGTCGATCACCGCGCCCAGCCCGGCCGACGCCACGAAGGCGCGGTACGCCGCCGCCGTGGTGGCGAAGCCGTTGGGCACGCGCGCCCCGGCGTGCGCCAGCCCGTGCCGCAGCTCGCCCAGCGAGGCGTTCTTCCCGCCCACCACGGCCACGTCGCCCAGCCCCACGCTGTCGAACCAGCGCACCCATTCCGTGCCGTCCGCCGCGTTCACGATGGGCGTGGCGCCGGCGTCGGGCATTGGCATGGTCTCATCTCCATCGGTTCCAGGGATAGGGCGGCGGGCGGGGCGATCCGGCCGGCCCCGCGCGCCGGGTGCTCAGCACTCCGGGTCGATCTCGCGCTCCAGGGGCCGCGGCGGCGCCGGCCAGGGCTCCATCCCGTCCGGGTCTGGCGCGGCCGGCCGCGCGGCGGGCGGGCGGGGATCAGCAGGCCGTACATGGGATCCTCCCGTGATCGGTCGGGGATGCGGCGCGGCGGGCGGGCCACCGGGCGCGGCGCGTAGGCCGCGGGCGGGCGCCGCCCGCGTGTGACGTATGGATGCGGCGAAGCGGCGGTGCGCGCCGTAGGACGCGGCCACCGGCGGTGTGGGGATAATTCCGCTTCGTGGGCGGCCCGCCGCGGTGGGCGGGGATGGCGGACGCGCGATCACCGCCATCGCCGGACACGCGGCTCCATGGTCCCCCCACGCCGCGGGGCGCGGCGTGCCGCACCTTTCGGGGTGACGGCCCGCCGCGCGGGGCGGGGGCCGTGGGCCGGCCCCGCCGCGGCGGCGGGGCAGGGCGGAGCGGCCCCGCCCAGGCAGGAGGGGAGAGGATGGCAAACGCGACGAAGAAGGCCGCCACGCGGCCGGTGCCGCGCGAGGTGGTGGAGCGCGGGCGCGAGATGGCGGGGGCGGCGCGCGAGGTGTGGCTGGCGGGGCTGGGGGTGTTCGCGGTGGCCGGCGAGGAGGGGAGCGAGCTGTTCGCCCGGCTGGTGAAGAGCGGCGAGGCCCTGGAGGCGCGCGGGCTGGCGGGGCTGGACGAGCGCCGCGAGGAGCTGGCCGAGGCGCTGGAGGAGCGCGTCTACGGGCCGGTGCTGGCCGCCGTCCGGCGGATCGCGCCCACGCGCGCCGACCTGCGCGAGCTGACCGCCAAGGTGGACCAGGTGGCCCATCGCGTGGAGGCGCTGGTGGCCCGCATGACCGCGGGTGGCCCGGCGCCCGGCGCCACCGTGGTGAAGGTGTACCGCGTGTTCGCCGAGGAGGAGGGGTGGGCCGTGGGGATGGAGGGCGAGGAGATGGCCATGGCCGTGCTCCCCACCAAGGGCGAGGCGCTGGAGCGGGCCCGCGCGCGGGCGCGCGAGGACATGCCCAGCGTTCTCAACGTGTACAAGAAGGACGGCACCCTGCAGGAAACGCTGGAGTTCTGACGCGGCCCGGGTGGCGCGCGTGAACCCATCACGGAAGGAGGCCGGATGTCCATCCCCATCAACGTGGGCGATGCCGACCGCATGGTCCGCGGAATGGCGGCGCTGCTGCTGATGACGCTCAACCTGCTGGGCATCGTCACCGGCTGGCTCTCGGTGGCCGCGTGGGTGGTCACGGCGGTGCTGCTGCTGACCGCCATGGCGGGGTACTGCCCGCTCTATTCGCTGCTCGGGATCAACACCAGCGGCGCTCGGCCGACCCCGCGGGCCTGACCCGCGCCGGCCGCACGCCACGGGGGCTCCGCGGCCCGCTCGCGGAGCCCCTTCGTCCGTCCATCCATCGTCCGCCATCTTCCACCCATCGGCCCGCCCATCGTCCGGCCGCCGCGCGGCCTCCGCTGCCAGGGCGTGGCGGACGCGTGCCGTGGGGGTTCCACCCGCGCGAAAAGGCGAGCCCGGCCCGATGACGATGCCGGGATTTTGCCCACGCCGCACGCTGGCATCCCGCCCCATCGTGGATCCCGGGACGCCCGCGCGCGCCGTGTGCGCGGCGGTCTCCGTCCCCGGTGGCTTCATGGCGAGACGCCACCAGGACATGGAACCACGAGGATGAGGAGGCGGCCATGTTCGCTCCCCGGATCATGACCCTGGCCGCTGCCGGGGTGCTGGCCGCGGCGGCCTGCGCCGACGCCGCGGGGCCAGGCGGCGCGGTGGCGCACCTGCGCCTGGGCGCCGGACAGCCGCGGGTGGAGGCGGGGCAGACGTTGCAGCTCACGGCCATCGCGCTCGACGCCTTCGACCGCCCCGTGGCGGGCGCCGGGATCGCCTGGCGCTCCGACGCGCCCGAGATCTCCACCGTGGATGCCACGGGGAAGGTGACCGGAATCTCGCCCGGGACCGCGCGGATCACCGCGTGGGCGGGAAAGGCATTCGCCACGGTGCCGCTGGTGGTGGAGCCGCGCGGCGGGCTGGGGGTGGCGCGCTTCGGCCTCCTTCCCCCGGAGCGCGGGCAACGCTTCGAGGTGGACTCGTGGCCGCTGTCACGGCAGGGGCTGCGCTTCCTGGCCACCAACCCCGAGGGCGTGAGCCTGTGCGGGCTGGTGCCGCTGACGGTGCAGGTGCGCGACTCCGCCATGCTCGCCGCCACCTACGATCCCGCCGGCGGGTGCTGGATCGGCCTGACGGTGAACGACGGGCCGGACGACGTGGACAGCACCATGCTGGTCGTTGGCACCGGAGGGTACCTCGACAGCCTGCGGGTGTACGTGCACCGCATCCGCATGCGCCTGGCGTTCAGCGCCGACCGCACCACGGTGGCGGCGGGTGACTCGGTCCACTACTCGCTCCTGCTGCTGGGGCCCGACGGGCGTGGGCTGACCCGGGCGTGGATCCCGGCGACCCAGATCATGTCCGAGAGCTGCTGCCAGCCCTTCGGCACCCATTTCGAGGTCACCCTCGGCGCCAATGGAACCGCCGAGTTCTCCCTCCCCGCGCCCACCTCGACCCTGGCGGAGTCTGGAGAGGGGCACCCACACCCGCACTACTACCACGCCATGGCGGGCGTGATCGGCGACGTGCTCCTGGATGGAAAGTGGCTCGGCTACTTCTTCGCACCGGTCAACGTGGTGCCCGGCCCCGCCACGCGCATCGCCGTGTTCGAGCCGGCCTGGCAGCTCCTGCCCCAGTGGCGCGAGGTGGCCGGTGACACGGCGCGGGGCCGGGCTCCGGGGGCAACCTGTGGCCGCTCGTGGATCGCGGCGGCCGCCGTCGACCGTTTCGGCAACCCGGTGTCGACCACGCCCACGCTGAGCGGTGACCCGGTCGGGTTGTACGAGTCGAGCTTCGTGACCGGCTACTCGGAGGGCCTGTACGGGCTGATCACCCACTATTACGCGAATGGCCGGAGGGTGGTGTTCGGCAGGGATACGGCCGGCACCACGCGGGTGACCCTGTCGTATCCCGGGCTCCCGTCGCGCACCGTCACCTCGGTGCTGGCTCGGTGCTGAGCCGCCGCCGCCGGGGCGCGCGCGATCGCCCGCATCCCGGATCCGTCCAGGGGCTTCGTGCCTCGATGAAAAACGGGATGATGTCATCCCGATACAACCCGCTTCAGGGGCGGCGCCGGTCCGAGCCATCGGGCCGGCGCCGCTTTTCCGGCAGCGCGGCGCGTGGAAGGCGAAGCCCACGCGCGGAACCGCGGGGTGGAGGTTGATCCGGAGCCCCGGGACGCACGACTACGTGGCGGGATCGGTGTGGGGCTTCCGCCCGCGCGAATGACCAGCCCGCCCCGATGGCGATGGAGGGATTCCGCCCACGCCGCGTTCCGGGTCCCCATCCTATCGTGGACGACGGGACCGGCCGCCCGCGCCTTACGCGCGGCGGCGCCGCCCTTCGGCGGCCCAGCTACCCGGTTCCGCTGGAGATGAGCGAAACAGAGGAGGCAACCATGTTCGCTCCCCGGATTGCAGCGCTGGCCGCCGCCGCGGCACTGGCCCTGGCCGCGGCGTGCCGCGACGCGGCGGGGCCCGTCGCGCCCTCGGCCATCCGGCTCGACCAGGACACGATCGTCGTCTTGCAGGGCGAGCAGGGCACGCTGGTGGCGGTGGCGGTCGACTCGCGCGGCCGGATGCTGGCGGGCGCGGAGCTCGCCTTCCGCTCCGATGACCCCGGGATCGCCACGATCGACTCGCTGGGCCGTGTGACCGGCGTGGCGGTGGGCACCACGCGCGTGGCCGCGCTCTCGGGCGGCCTGCGCGCCCAGGCCGTGGTGGTGGTGGAGCCCCTGGGAGGCCTGCGGGTGAAGCGCTTCGAGTTCGTGTTCGAGTACCCCTGGGCGGACTGGATCGAGGTGGACTCGTGGCCCGAACAGCTCCAGGAGCTCCGGTTCGTGGCCGAGAACGAGGCCGGCGTGAACGTGTGCGACCGGGTGCGCCTGGAGCTGCAGGTGTACAACCCGCAGGCGTTCGGCGCCGTGCAGGACCCCGCGAACCCATGCATCATCCGCCTCGAGGGGCGCGAGGGGCACGAGCCGGTGCCGCTGGCCTTCCTGCGGGCGACGGTGGACGGGCTGAGCGACAGCGTGTGGGTGGAGGTGAACCGCACGCGGTACCGGATGACCTTCACCAGCGAGCCGTACGACTCGGTGCAGGCGGGCGCGACCGTGCCCTACACGCTGACCGTGCTGGGCCGCGACGGCCCCGTGGCCGGGATGCTGGTGGCCTTCGCCGCCGACACCATCAACCTGGTGCCGGTCGTCCACCCGCCCGACCCCGTCGACTCGCTGGCCGACGTGGTGGTCTGGGGCACCGACGCGGCGGGGGTCGCCACCTTCTACGCGCGGGCGCCCAGGTCCACGCTGATCCGCTACAACGGATGGTACCGCGGCTGGCACTACCAGGCGATGCGGCGCATGCTCCGCGCGCGGATCAGCCAGCTTCCCTCGGCCACGCGCAACCACGTCCGCGGCCTCACGCTCGAGGACGCGCACGCCGTGGTGCCCGCCGAGCCGGTGCGGATCGCGATCTACCGGCAGCGCCTGGTGGGCGACGACTACGAGTGGGTGGAGGTGACGGGGAACCAGGTGTACATCGCGCCGCTGCCGTCCATCCAGTGCCCCTACGCCACCCCGCACTGGGGGGGATGGGCCGCCGCCGCCGCGGTCGACCGCTTCGGCAACGCCGTGTCCGTGGCGCCCGAGCCCATCGCGGTGGGGCAGCAGTGGGGCACCTTGGTCACGCGCGAGGCCCCGTTCACCGTGCGCGCGTGGGGCCAGGTGGAGGACGAGTACTGGCACGGCACCCGGCTGGAGGTGAAGCCCGCGGGAACGCTCGCGTCCACGGAGGTCATCCTCACCTGGCCCGGGCTGGCCTCGCGCACGGTGTCGGTGATCCATTCGCCGTCGTGCTGACAAGCCGCCCCGTCCCACGACGAAGGAGGCTACCATGTCGATTCCGAGAATTGCCGCCCTGGCCGCCGTGGCCGGCCTGGCGCTGCTCGCCGGCGCCTGCCGCGACGCGGCGGGCCCCGCACCGGCGGTGGGCGAGCTGCGCTTCGCCCCGGCCGAGCCACACGTGGAGGCGGGGAAGACCCTGCAGCTCACCGTCGCGGTGCTCGACCCCTTCGGCCAGCCCGCCGCCGGCGTTCCCATCACCGCGTTCCGCTCCGGCGACCCCGGCGTGGCGACCGTGAGCCCCGCCGGGATGGTTACGGGCGTGGCGCAGGGAGCCACGCGCATCCAGGCGTTCGCGGGGGGCGTCGAGGCCCGGGTGGCGGTGGTGGTGGACCCGCCCGGCGGGGTGCGGCCCGATTCCTTCCACCTCATCGTTCCCAACCCCGCCGCCGGGTACATCCTGGTGGACAGCTGGCCGTTGGCGCCGCAGGTGCTGCGCTTCGCGCTGTCGAACGCCGCGGGGGCCAGCCTGTGCGGCCTGGTGCCGCTGCGGATCGAAGTGGGTGATTCGTCCCGGCTCACCGCCGAGTACCAGCCCGGGCGCGACGGGTGCTCCATCCGCCTGGGCGTGCCCGCCGGCCCATGGACCTGGGGAAGCACGGTGCTGCGCGTGTGGGCGGGCGGCCTGGGCGACAGCGTGGAGGTGGAGGTGCACCGCACCCGCTATCGCGTGGCGTTCGGCAGCGTGCCGCAGGGGGTGAAAACGGTGGCCGCGGGCGGGCACGTGCGGTACGAGGTGATGGCCGTGGGGGCCGACGGGGCGCCGGCGGCCGGCTTCCCCGTGCGGTTCGTGGTGGATACCGTGCAGGCGTACCGCGGAACCAACTGGATCCATCCCCCGGTGGTGATCACGGCCGTGACCGACGCGGCCGGCGTGGCCGCCGTGGACGCGCCGGCGCCCTTCTCGACGCGCGTGCGGCAGTCGGGCGGGTACTACGCCTACGCGCCCGCGGTGTGGGTCTCGGCCACGAACGACGAGACGGACTACGGTGAGCGGGCACCCGTGGTCGACGTGGTGGCGGGTGCGCCCGACCACATCGCGGTGTACGGGTACTTCACCGGCGGCGGGCCGGGGAACCACCACTGGGAGTGGCGCGAGATGAAGGGAGACACCGCCCGCTTCCCGGTGGACCTGTTCTATTGCTGGATCTATGGCAACACCCTGGGCGCGGTGGTGGTGGACCGGTACGGCAACGCCACCTCGGCCCAGGCGACCGCCACGGCCGCGCCGGGGATCCTGGAGGCCGGCGGCTCGGGCCCCTTCCAGGTCAACGGCAGCTATTGGCCGGGCGACTATTACCCGGACAGCAGGATCGTGTCGTTCGGGCTCCCCGAGCGCGACCTGAGCACCCCGGTCACCTTCAGCGCCCCGGGGATCCCGTCGCGCACCATGCAGCTGGTGATCAGGCAGAGCGCCTGCCGGGCGTAGTGGCCCCGGCCGCGTGTGGCGCGCCGCCGGCGCGGCCGGCTCCGCGTCGGAAGCCGTTCCACGGCCGTTCCACGTGGCCGACGCCGCCCGCGCGGCGTCGGTCACGCCGCCGTCGCGAGGCTGGAGCCGTCAGCCCGAGGCGCCGTAGAGGCGGCCCACCAGCGCCGTCACGGCCAGGGCCAGGGCGCTCCAGAAGGTGACGCGCGCCGCGCCGCGCAGGCGGCCGGCGCCCCCGGCGGTGGCCGCGACCACCCCCAGCCCCGCGAGGCAGAGGAGCGAGCCGGCCGACACGGCGGGGATGATGAACCGCGCGGGGACCAGCGCCGCGATCCCCAGGGGGAGCGCGGCGCCCGCCGAGAAGGTGGCCGCCGACGCCAGCGCGGCCTGGATCGGCCGGGCGGCCTGGGCCTCGGTCAGCCCCAGCTCGTCGCGCGCGTGGGCGGCCAGCACGTCGCGCGCGCTCAGCTGCTCGGCCACCCGCAGCGCCAGGTCGGGGTCGAGGCCGCGCGCCACGTAGATCCCCCGCAGCTCGCGCAGCTCCATCCCGGGCTGGTCGGCCAGCTCGCGCCGCTCGCGGGCCAGGTCGGCCTTCTCGCTGTCGGCCTGCGAGCTGACGGACACGTACTCGCCGGCCGCCATCGACATCGCGCCGGCGACCATGCCGGCCAGCCCCGCCACGAGGACCGAGGCGCGCCCGCTCTCCGCCGCCGCGACGCCGACCACCAGGGCGGCGGTGGAGACGATGCCGTCGTTCGCGCCCAGCACGGAGGCTCGCAGCCAGCCGATCCGCTGCGTGTAGTGGCGTTCTACGTGGGTGGCACGCATGGGCGGCATCGCGGGTGAGAGGGAAGGGAATGCCGGCCGCGGACGGGCGGGCCGGGGTGCGGGCGGTCACCGTCATTGTGCCGTGGCGCCGCGGCGGGCGCCAGAGAAATCGCACCCGCGAGCCCGCCGCCCCGCGGCTTCGTCTCCACCCGGAGATGAACGTCGAGGGGAACCCAGGGAACCCGAGGAACCAGGAGACCGGAGGGCTCGCCGCCGGCCTTCCGATCCTCCGGTCTCCCCGTCCCCGCGGTGCGGTTCTCCGTGCCCTCCGTGCCCTCCGTGCCCTCCGTGTTCAAATCAGGTTCATCGCGGATTTTGTTGCAGCAGGTCTCCTGCTCGCGCGGCAATCGCCGCCGGCGAGTGGCTGCAGGCGGCACTCGCGCTGAGTATCGAAAATTTTTTTGAAGAGATTCCTCGCGCCCCTGCGGCAATCGCGGACGGCTCGGCTGTCTCAACCGATCGATCGGGGGTCACGAGCGAGCCTGGCGCCGTGCACGTCCTCCGCATCGAGAGGTGTGTGAGGGTGAGCGCACCGTATCCACGAAGACTCGGGCAACGCACGGAGGCCGCGGAGGCCCGGATTCCCCGCGTCTACCCCAAGGCCACGGCGGATCACGCTGGGCACCACACCGTGCAGCACAACGCGAGCGAGTACGCGCGCACCGACAAGGCGACCGGCCTGCGCGTCCACACGAACACGGCCGAAGGCTCTCACTCCCTGCTGCGCCGGGCGATCAACGGCACGTGGCACCGCATCTCCGAGAAGCACATGCACCGCTATCTGGCGCACTGTGACTTCCTCTGGAACACGCGGCGGATGTCGGACGGGGAGCGTGTGCTGGAACTCGTGCGGTCGTGCGAGGGGAAGCGGCTGTTCTACCGCCAGCCACTCACGCAAAGCTGAGTTGGTAGCAGGTGAAGGTGGACGAACAGGAGCTACAGACAAAGCCCCAGCGAACACGAAGAGGGCAATGACGATACTAACGGATGGGTCCGTGTCGCAGCCCGTCACGGAGGTTCCGTACCCCTCAACAGACACCCCAACAGACAGAGAGCCGACAGGACTTGACGGGGGCGGACACTCCAGCTTAGTTTCTCGTTCGAGAGGTTCCGTCCGCAGCACTGCCACACCTCCGACAGGCGCCCCGCCCTCATGGACGACTTGTTCAGCCACTACCGTGCATCCCTTGTTGGGATGGAGGCAGAAGAAGCCCGCTGCCTCGCGCGTCTTGAAGTCCTTCGGCCCGGCATCGCCGCTCTTCGTCTGCTCATTGGCGACGCACCCAACAGCGCCGTGCACGCAACCCCGTCCGCCCCTGCGGATGCGGGCTCCGAGCAGGCGCCTTTTGTTTTGACGCCACCCGACGAGGCATCAGCCAACGGGCGCGACGATGGCGCAATGCCGTCCACCCCAATAGCTACCGCTGCCGAAACGGTCCTCCGCGCCGTCGGCCGCCATATGCGGGCTCGCGAGATCGCGAAAGAAATCGTCCGGCGTGGGATCACCGTCGAGACGAAGGGTGGGAAGCTGCGGGACTCCGTCGGTGCGATCGTGGCGCGCCGCGCGGGTGACAAGAAGCTGTTCTCGAAGCCGGTGAAGGGGCTCTACGGTCTGCTGGAGTGGAACGGTCCCGGCCCGAACGAGACCGCCGCCGATTTGGACACGGCGCGGATCAGCGCCGGGCTCGGTCCCGACGACGACGAAAACGAAGCGGCCGAAGCGCTGGGGAGCGCTCCGGCCGCGTGACCCCCACTCGAACCGTGCAAGGAAGGAGGGGTGCCATGAGGAGAAACTAAAGCCGTCCGTGAACCGCCGAAACGGACTGGCTATGACCTTCAAGTCCGCTGGGGATGGTGCGAGCGCTTGGACACTCGCGGCCCCAGCGGGCAAGGCGGCGACACCGTAGGAACAGGTCCGATCCCTGTCCTGCGGGCGGCGCGGGTGGCGGAACGGTAGACGCAGGGACCTTGGAAGTCCCGGGCTGGGAGGCCGTACGGGTTCGAATCCCGTCCCGCGCACGATTGTCAACGAGACCCACTGACACTACATATTTAGTGTCAGTGGGCTTGACGCGCAAGTAACGTAAACCTATGCACGGGGCTAGGTACCGTGGCAAACGAACAGACGCGGGACGGCGCGAGGCCGGGACCAAAGCCAGACCGCGTGAAGATCGACGTTCCATGGGACGAAGCTGCGGCCAAGATGATCCGCACTCCACCGATGCCCGATACCGAGCGTCCCAAGCGCCCGCGACGGGGGCGCTTCGGCGGCGGCGGTGTGGGATCGGGTGGAAACTAAACGAGAGCGGGGGACGGCACTTGAGCCGTCCCCCGCTTCGCATTCACGGCGTGCTGAGCGCGTCCAGCACGTCGGACGGTAGCCGTATGCGGCGGGTTCTGTAGGCTAGCAGCACCGCCTTGGCTATGTCGGCCCCGCACCTGTCGCATATGCATCTTGGGCGACCACGCGGCGAGCACCCCCACCGCAACCAGTTCGGCCGACACGCGGGGGCGCGGCTTGGCCTCGCACCAGCTCGCGACCTTGTCCCGGCTTGTACATGGTGATGCGCCGTGACGGGTTGGGGATGGTGGCGATTCGTGACGGGTCGCATGCGGCTGGGTACATTCTCCCCTGCGGCCCTCTTTGTCCTCAAATCACCGTCAATCCCTCGGAGGATCACCATGAAAGCACGCCACCTGCTGCTGTGCGCGCTCGTTCTCGCCGCCGCGTGCGCTGAATCGCCCACGTCCGCCCGCACGACTGACGCGCGCCGGGCAGACAGCACGACGCCGACGCCATGTGAGAAGGGCGGGATTACCTTGGGGGGTGGGCAGGTTGCACCCTGCCCGTGACGGAAGGTCAGACCTGAATCCCGGCGCCCCGGTTGTGGCGCCGCCAACGCCGGAGCCGGGCCGCGAGGCGCCGCGCGAGCACCGCAACCCCAAATTTCGATACTCAGCGCATTCCGGGCCTGCAGCGACTCGCTGGCGATCCCGGCGCTGGCGCAATCGCCAGAACTCATGTCGGCGAGGTTGCAACCAGATCGACGAAGAACCTCAAATCAGGATACTCTCGGCCGCGCGACGGCCACGTGGCGTGCGCCCCGGGCACATGCCTTGCCACCCGGCGCCGTGCGCGGATCCATCGACCCGTGCACGGTACCGGCACGCGTCCCTACCACGCCCGTCCCGCCGGATACCGCGTCCGCTGCCTTTCCCCCGCCACGACCATGACCCGTCCGTTCCGCCCGCGCCGCGCCCGCTTCCTCGCGGCCGCCACCCTTTCCGTGCTGGCGCTGGCCTGTGGCCGGCGCGGCGGCGACACCACCCCGGAGGGGCGGGGCGTGGTGGCCGAGGCCCCCCACGCCGACTCGGCGGACGTGCGCTGGGACGCCGTGCGCCGCGTGTTCGGCCTGCGGGGCACGTACGAGGACGGATACTTCCGCGTGGAGTTCCCCCGCACCGACCTGGAGGTGCGCATCGGCGCCGACGCGCTGGAGCCGGAGCTCGCCTTCGTGAGCCACTTCAGCTTCGCGCCCGCGCGGGGCGGCGGGGTGATGGGGATGGGCGAGGTGGTGATGCGGCAGGACGAGGCCCCCGCGGTGCTGGCCGAGGCGCAGCGCCAGGGGGTGGCCGTGGCGGCGGTGCACAACCACCTGCTGGGCGAGGAGCCCCGCATCGTCTTCATGCACATGACGGCGGAGGGCCGGGCCGATTCGGTGGCCGCCCGCTTCCGTGCCATCCTGGCGCGCACCGCCGCGCCGGCGCGCCCCGGCGAGGCGCCCGAGCCGCCCGCCGCCGACTGGGCCGCGGCCGACGCGGTGCTCGGCCCGCACGCGTCGGCCGAGGGGAAGGTGGCCGAGTACGTCTTCCCCCGGAAGGAGGCGCACGCGGTGCACGGGATGTCGGTACGGTCGGCGGGGGTGATGGAGACGGCCACCGAGGCGGCGTTCCAGGACCTGGGCGGCGGCCGCGTGGCCAGCACCGGCGAGATGTACGTCACCCCCGCCGAGGTGGCGGGCGTGCTGCGCGCGCTGGAAGCCCACGGCCTGCACCTGACCGCGCTGCACAACCACATGCTCGACGAGTCGCCGCGCATGTACTTCGTCCACTGGTACGCCACGGGCGACGGCGCCGCCCTGGCGCGCGGCGTGGCGGCCGCCCTCCACGAAACCAACAGCGAGCAGCGGTCGAAGGCCGGGAAGTGACGGCGATGGAGATCAGCTACGTCCTCCCGCTCCGCTCCGAGGGGCCGCTGCTGGACGGCGAGCTGAGCGCGTACCTGCGCCGCGTTGCCGGATGGGCCGAGCTGCTGGTGGTGGACGGGTCGGCCCCGCCGGTGTTCGCCGCGCACGCCGCCGCCTGGGGCGCCTTCGCCCGGCACCTGCCGGTGGACGAGGGCGCGGCCACCCCCAACGGCAAGGTGGGCGGGGTCCTCACCGGCATCCGCCACGCGCGGCACGAGCGGGTGGTGGTGGCCGACGACGACGTGCGATACGGCCACGCCGCGTTGCGCGCCGTGGCCGCGGCGCTCAACACGGCGCACGTGGTGCGGCCGCAGAACGTCTTCGCTCCGCTCCCCTGGCACGCGCGCTGGGACACGGGCCGCATCCTGCTCAACCGCGCGCTGGGCGGTGACTGGCCGGGAACGCTGGCCGTGCGCCGCTCGGCGCTGCTGGCCACCGGCGGATACGACGGCTCCGTCCTCTTCGAGAACCTGGAGCTGGTGCGCACGGTGGTGGCCGCCGGCGGGCGCGAGGCGCTGCGCGACGACGTCTTCGTCGCCCGGCGTCCGTCGAGCACGCGCCACTTCCTGGGCCAGCGCGTGCGCCAGGCCTACGACGAGCTGGCGCGCCCCGGCCGCCTGGCGGCGCAGCTCGCCGTGGTCCCCGCCGTGGCGGCGCTGGTGGCGGGGAAGCGCTGGGGCACGCTGGCCGCGGCCGCGGCCGGGGTGGCCGTGCTGGCCGAGGCGGGGCGCCGCAGGCACGGGGCGCACCGCGTCTTTCCGCCGAGCGCGTCGCTGCTGGCGCCCTTCTGGCTGCTGGAGCGGGGGGTGTGCAGCTGGCTGGCCGTGGGGAGCCGTCTGCTGAAGGGCGGGGTGGGCTACCGCGGCAATGTCCTCGCCCGCGCCGCGACACCCATGGCCGAGCTGCGCCGGCGCCACGCCGGGGCGCTGGACGAGCCTCCGGCGGCGGTGGCGCCCTCGCATGCCTTGGAGTGAACCCGGTCCGGAGGCCGGGGAAATCCGCACGTCCGGTTCGATGAGCGGGCCGGGGAAACCGTGCAACGACGCCGCGGCGCCCCGGCTCGACTCTGCTCAGGCCTCGCCGCCGCCCAGCACCTCCACGTCGATCGGCTTGAACGAGCCGTTGTTGGAGAGCTCGGCCGAGCACGCCGTGACACCCACCACCATGTCCATCTCCGCGCGCAGCACCACGTGGTCGCCCGCCCTGGAAAGCGGCGGGCCGATGGTGAGCTCGCCGCTGGCCGCCACCTGTACGTTCATGAACAGGTTCAGCGTGGTGGGGATCATGTCGGGCTCCACCCCGAACGGCGCCAGGTGCGTGGCCAGGTTGCCGAAGCAGCTGGGGTGCGGCGCGGTGTTGCCGTAGATGATGCGGAAGGTGTCGGGCGAGCAGGGGGTGAGCAAAAAGTCGTGCCGCCCCACCGTGTCTTCCTCGATGGTCCACATCGGCCGGCTGCGGTTGGAGTACAGCACGTGCCCGGTGGTCAGGTAGATGGTGTTGGCGTAGTCGATGGTGCGCCCCGACGACAGCCATTCGCGCAGGTCGGCGCGCGCGAAGCTGACCAGGTCCGACACCTGCTCGCCCCGCGGGTCGGTCACGCGGACGCGCTGGCCGGCGCGCACCTCGAAGGCGGTTCCCGTCTGCGGGGCCAGGTGGATGCGTTGCGTCATCGGCCGGGCGGGGTGGAGGGGGATGGGCGGCGGAAGGACGCATCCTCCGCGGGCGCTCGCGCGCCGGCCGCGTCGCCGGCGGAGAGGCGGTGGAAGGGGCAGGCCCACTCGCCCCCCGTGGCGCGCCCCGAATACTGGCGCGCCTCCGACTCCTCCCCGAACTCGGCCAGGTTGGGGTTCAGGCTTCCCTGCAGCGCCAGCTCGCGGGCGCGGATCGTCTCGCGCAGCCGGCCGTAGCGGCCGTCGGCGCGCAGCCGCTGGAACTGCGCGTGCGGGTTGAACACCAGCACCGGCCAGCCGAAGCGCCGCGCCAGCCGCGAGCTTTCGGGGTGCAGCCCCACGATGAAGAACGCGCGCCCCGCGAAGCTGAAGGAGAAGGCCGGGTCGGCCGGGTCGTCGCTGACCGCCGCGTCCCACCCCGGCCCCGGGTCGGCGGCGTGCAGCGCCTGCAACTGCGCCCAGAGGCGCGCCTCGAAGTCGTGCTCGCTGTCGGGCGCCACGTCCACGAAGGCGGCCACGAAGGTGGCGAACTCGCTCGCGCCCTCCTCGCGCGCGAACGCCGCCAGGTCGCGCGCCAGCGCCGCCGTGGCCTCGCCGCTCCCGATCTTCCCGTAGGCACCGAAGCGGTAGGCATCGTGGTGCAGCGCCGCGCGCGCGCCCAGGCACGAGAACGCGGGGTCGTTCACGAACGCCTCGAACCGCTCCCGCACCCGCGCCGCCAGCGCGCGCAGCCCGGCGGGCGCCGCGACGATGGGCGGGGCGGTGTGCGTCGGGGACGGGGCGTCCATCCCGGCCGAGGCGGAGCCCATGCGCGACGAGTCGCTGTCCGCCCCGGCCGATGCGGCATCGATGCGGGACGGGGCGGCGTGCATCCGGGCCGATGCGCGCGCCGGGCGGACCCGGCGTGCCGGCGCGGTCATGCGCGCCTCCGCGCCCAGCGCTTCCGCACCGGCTCGGGGATCACCTTGGCCAGCCAGCCGGGGCTCCACAGCACCTCCACCCATCCGGGGTCGAAGCGCAGGTCGATCGCGGCCGCGTCCACGTCGATCCCCAGCGCCGCAAGCTGGGCGCGGGGGCGCGGCGCGGGCGTGTACGGCAGCGCGTGCCCCGCGGGGAGCCGCCCCTCCGCCAGCCGGGCCGCGTTGGCCGCCGCGGCCGCGCGCCACAACGGGAGCCATCCTCCCTCGGGGCGGCGGGCCAGCTCGCCCTCGGCCACCCCCAGGTGGCGCGACCAGAGGCGGCGGCGCAGCGCCCCGGCCGCGCCGCACGCCGGCTCGCCCCGCGCGCCGTCGAGCAGCACCAGGTTCAGGTCGAAGTTGCGGACGCCGCGGAAGAGGCGCCGCCCCGGCCAGGCCGAGAAGTCGTCGCCGTAGGAGTGCAGCGACACGCCGTCGAGGTTGGCGGTGCCAAGCGTGGCCCAGGCATCGTCGATCACGGCCGTCTTGCTGTGGATGAAGAGCTGGGTCAGCTCCACCCGCCCCGGGCCGGGCGAGGGCGCCGCGGCCCAGAGCGAGAACACCCCCACGCGCGGGTGGCCCAGCAGCCCGCCCTCGGCCATCCTCCGGTTCTGCCACCCCCGGTACGCGGTGATGTCGGGGTTCTGGTTCACCACCAGCACCACCTCCAGCTCCGGCCTCGCCTCGAGCGCGGCCGAGAGCGCCCGGCGGATCGGGCGGGCGCTGAAGTACTGGTTCTCGAGGTAGATCAGCTCGCGCGCGCCGGCGATCGCCTCCAGGTACGCGTCCAGGATCTCGCGCTCCCCTTCGGCCCTCGCCGCGAGAACGCCCGGCGGGATGCTGCGCGCCACCCGCGCCGAACAACCGCCGTCCACCGTGGCGCCGGCGCCGGCCACCGCCGGTGCGGCGAGCGGCGATGACAAGTCGCCCGAGGCGCCGTTCCACACCTCCGCGAACCAGGCGGCCAGGTCGGCCACCGCGGGGCCGGCCACGCGCGCCGACACGTCGTGGATCGGGCGGCCGGCCAGGTCTTCGTCGGTGCGCCCCGGCGCGGAGGGGCGGTGGGCGGCATCGTCCCAGTAGCCGTTCACGAAGGGCGAGCCCACCAGGAACGCCTCGCCGCCGTCCACCACCACCAGCTTGGCGTGCATGATCCGGGGAAAGGCATCCACCCCGCGCACCATCACGCGCCCGGGGTCGGCGCCCGCCTCGGCGAAGTGGCGGCGCAGCGCGGGGGCGGTGTTCATCAGGATGCTGCCGTTCAACAGGATGCGCACCTCGGCACCCGGCGCGCCGTCACGCCCCCTGGAGGCTTCCAGCAGCGCGTCCACCAGCCGCTCGCCGCCCCCGTCGGGGTGCGCCGCGCTCAGGCAGTCGGCGTCGAAGGCGAGCTGCGCGATCCACACCGAGTGCCTGGCCCGGCGGCAGGCCGCGGCGATCCGCCCCAGCGCGGCGGCGGTGTCGGTGAGCACCTCCACCTGGTTTCCGCGCGTGACGCCCGGTGGCG
>DASSJS010000501.1:0-9432 GCA_035691085.1 Longimicrobium sp. | reverse complement strand
CCACCATCTCCGGGCTCCGCTTCACGCAGATCCCCACCCGCACGTCCGGGCCCACGCCCAGGCCGATCAGGTGGTGCGCCAGCCGGTTCGCCCGCGCGTTCAGCTCCGCGTAGGTGAGGCGCTCCCCCTCGAAGACCACCGCCACAGCCTCGGGCGTGCGCGCCACCTGCTCCTCGAACAGCTCGTGGATGCAAAGCTCGCCTGGATACGCGGCGCCGGTCGCGTTCCACTCCTCCACCACGAGGCGCCGCTCGTTCTCCGGCAGGAGCGGGAGCGCGTCCACGGCCTGGAGGTCGTCTGCGGCGAACGCCTCCAGCACCCGGCGCAGGTACGCCAGGTGGCGTTCCACGGTGGCCCGGTCGAACAGCGCGGTCGTGTACGTGATGCTCCCGCCGATGCGCCCGCCCGACTCCCCCAGCGAGAGCGACAGGTCGAACTTCGCCGTCGCCCGCGACGACGCGCCCACGCCCCCGAGCCTGAGGCCGGGGAGCTCAAGCCGGCCCTCCTCCGACGCGTTCTGCCACGTGAACATCACCTGGAACAGCGGCGTGTACGCCATGCTGCGCGCGGGCTGCACGAGTTCCACCACCTGCTCGAAGGGGATGTCCTGGTTGGCTTGCGCCTCCAGCGCCCGCGCCTTCACCTGCGCCAGCACCTCCGCGACGGTCGGCGAGCCGGAGAGGCCCACGCGCAGGGCGAGGGTGTTGACGAAGAAGCCGATCAGCCCCTCGATCTCCGCGCGCCCACGGTTTGCGGTGGGCGTGCCGATGACCACGTCCTCCTCCCCCGACAGGCGCGACAGCACCACTGCCCACGCCGCCAGCAACGTCATGAACAGCGTGGTGCCGCGGCGCTGGCCCAGCGCCTTGAGCCCTGCCGTGAGCTCCTCGCCCAGGTCGATCCCCACCGTGGCGCCGGCGTGGTTCTGCCGCGCGGGACGCGAACGGTCGGTGGGCAGCTCCAGCAGCGCCGGCGCGCCGGCGAGCGCCGCCTTCCAGTAGTCGGCCTGCTGGCGCAGCACCTCGCCGTCGACCCAGTGCCGCTGCCACGCCGCATAGTCGGCGTACTGGATCGGCAGCGGCGGCAGGGGATCGGGCGCGCCGCCGCGGAACGCGCCGTATAGCGCGCTCAGCTCGCGGGTGAACACCCCCATGCTCCACCCGTCGGAGACGATGTGGTGCATGGTGACCAGCAGCACGTGGTCGTCCTCCGCCAGCCGGATCAGCCGCCCGCGGATCAGCGGCCCGCGCGCCAGGTCGATTGGCGCGCGCGCTTCCTCGGTCGCAAGCCGGCGCAGCTCCGCCGCGGCGCCGGAGTGCCCGCCCAGGTCGTGCTCGACCAGGCGGAAGCCGCCCGGCGGCGCGATCCGCTGCACCGGCTGGCCCTCCACCTCCACGAACGTGGTGCGCAGCGCCTCATGCCGCGCCACGATCGCATCCAGCGCGCGCCGCAGCGCCTGCCTGTCCAGCTCCCCTCCGAGCCGCAGCCGCGCTGGAATGTGGTACGTGTCGCCCAGGTCGCCCATCAGCTCCAGGAACCAGAGCCGCTGCTGCGCGAAGGAAAGCGACAGCGGCGCCGAGCGGTCCGCCGGCTCGATCGGCGGGAGCTCGGTCCGCGCCGCGCGGTCGATGGCACGCGCGAGGTCCGCCAGCACCGGGCTCTCGAAGAGGCCGGCGAGCGCCACATCGGCGCCGAGCACCTGGCGCACGCGCGAGATCACCTGCACCGCCCGCAGCGAGTGGCCGCCCAGCTCGAAGAAGCTGTCCCAGCGCCCCACCTGCTCCACCTTCAGCAGCTCGGCCCAGATCTCCGCCAGCGCGGTTTCCGTCTCCCCCACCGGGGTCTCGTAGCCGCGCCGCGCGAACGCGTCGCCCTCCGGCGCGGGGAGCGCCTTGCGGTCCACCTTCCCGTTGGGGGTAAGCGGAAGCCTCTCCATCCACACGTATGCCGCCGGCACCATGTACCCGGGGAGGCGCTCGGTGAGATGCGCCTTCAGCGCGTCCACCACCACCGGCTGGTCCCCCTGGTAGTAGGCCACCAGGCGCCGGTCGCCGGGCGCGTCTTCACGCACCAGCACGATGGGAGCGCGCACGCCCGGATGCTCCGCCAGCCTTGCCTCGATCTCGCCCAGCTCGATGCGGTAGCCGCGCACCTTCACCTGGAAGTCCGTGCGGCCCAGGTATTCGATCTCCCCGTCGCCGCGCCGGCGCACGCGGTCCATCACCCGGTACATCCGCGCTCCCGGCGCGCCGTACGGGCACGGGATGAAGCGCTCCGCCGTCATCGCGGGACGGCTCGCGTAGCCACGCGACAGCCCGTCGCCGCCAATGTACAGCTCGCCCACCGCGCCCACGGGCACCGGCTGGAGATGCCGGTCAAGGACGTAGGCCTGCGTGTTCGCCACCGGCGTGCCCACCCGCACCTGCTCGGCCCCGCGCGGGACGAGGGAGTAGGTGGAGTAGGTGGTGTCCTCCGTCGGGCCGTAGAGGTTGCCGACCTTCTCCACCGTCCCCAGCGCGTACAGCCCCTGCGCCAACGCATTCGGCAGCGCCTCGCCGCCCAGGTTCAGCGTCTTCACGGACGCCGGGATGCCGCCGCTGCGCAGAAGCTCCGCCGCCGCGCTCGGCACCATGCTGGCGTAGACGACCTCCTCGCCGGCGCTGGGGAGGTCGAGCGCGTTCTCCACCAGCACCAGCTTGCCGCCCCAGCTGAGCGTGCCGAACACCTCCGCGATGCTGACGTCGAAGTTGATCGACGTGGAGAAGAGCACGGATGAGCGCTCCTCGTCCGTCACGTTCTCGCGCAGCCAGTGCAGCAGGACGACGACGGAGGAATGCCGGATCATCACCCCCTTGGGGCGGCCCGTGGACCCGGAGGTGAAGATGACGTGCGACAGGTTCTCGGGACCGGCGCCGGTCTCCGGCGCGACGGCGGATTCCACGGCCAGCGCATCGCGCTCGCGGTCGAGCAGGAGCAGCGCGGCCGCGGTCTCCGGCAGGCGCTCCGCGAGGGCCGACTCGGTGATGACCAGCGCAATCCCCGCGTCCTCGAGCATGTAGCCCAGCCGCTCACACGGGTAGGCCGGGTCCAGCGGCACGTACGCGCCATCCGCCCCGAGCACACCCAGCATCGCAACGACCAGCTCCGGCGTGCGCGGGAGGCAGATGCCCACGCGCACCTCCGGCCCCACGCCGCGGCGACGCAGCGCGTTGGCGACCTGGTTCGCCCGCGCCTCCAGCTCCGCGTACGTCACCCGCTCACCGCGCCAGGAGAGCGCGACGGCGTGCGGCGTCCGCGCCGCCTGCGCGCGGAACAGGTCGTGGACGCGAAACCCTTCGCGGGGATACGGCCGGGTAGTCGCGTTCCACTCCTCCACCACCAGCCGCCGCTCGGCCTCCGGGAGAAGCGGGAGCGTGTCAACGGGCTGGAGGTCGTCGGCGGCCATCGCCTCCAGCACCCGGCGCAGGTACTCCAGGTGGCGCAGGGCGGTGGCCCGCTCGAACAGCGACGTCGCGTAGTTCAAGCCCCCGCCGATGCGCGCGCCCGACTCCCTCAGCGAGAGCGTCAGGTCAAACGTGGCCGTGGTCTGGCCCCAGCCCGGCACGGGCCCCGGCTCCGCGCCCGTCGCACGCCCCCGCTCCAGCCCCGGCAGCTCCATGCTGCCCCGGGGTGCGCCCTGCCAGTCGAACATCACCTGGAAAAGGGGAGTGTAGGCCAGCGTCCTCCCCGGGTTCACCCGCTCGACGACCTGCTCGAAGGGGATGTCCTGGTTGTCCTGCGCTTCCAGGGCCCGGGCCTTCACGCGTTCCAGCACCTCGGCCACCGTGGGCCGCTCCGAGAGGTCCACCCGCAGCGCCAGCGTGTTGACGAAGAAGCCGACCAGCCCCTCGATCTCCCGCCGCCCCCGGTTGGCCGTGGGGGTGCCGATCACCACCTCCTCCTGTCCCGAGAGCCGGCCGAGCACCACGGCCCACCCCGCCAGCAGCGTCATGAAGAGCGTGGTGCCGTGGCGCCGCGAAAGCGCCTTCAGCCCCGCGGTCAGCGGCTCGTCCAGGACGATGCCGAGGGATGCGCCCGCGTGGTCCTGCAGTTGCGGCCGCGCGTGGTCGGTGGGCAGCTCCAGGAGCGCCGGAGCGCCGGCCAGCGTCTTCGTCCAGTAGCTCGCCTGCGCCTCCAGCACCTCGTCTTCCACCCAGCGCCGCTGCCACGCCGCGTAGTCGGCGTACTGGATCGGCAGGGGGGGAAGCGGATCGGACCGGCCCTCCCGGAAGGCGGCGTACAGCAGGCCCAACTCGTCGGTGAGCACCTGGAGCGACCACGCGTCGGAAACGATGTGGTGCATGGTGAGGAGCAGCAGATGGCCATCCTCCGCCAGCCGGACCAGCCGGCCACGGATCAGCGGCCCCCGCTCCAGGTCGAAGGGCGCCGTGGCCGCCTCGGCCACCAGCCGCTGGAGCGCTTCCTGTCCTTCGCCGACCAGGTCGTGCTCCACCAGGGCGAAGCGGCTCGTCACGGGGCCGATCCGCTGCTCCGGCTCGCCCCCCTGTGCCGAGAAGGTGGTGCGCAGCGCCTCGTGCCGCTCCACCAGCCGGTTCAACGCACGCACCAGCGCCTCCCGGTCCAGCTCGCCGCGCAGATGCAAGCCCCCGAGGATGTGATAGGTGCTCCCCAGTCCACCCATCTGCTCCAGGAACCAGAGGCGCTGCTGCGCATACGAAAGCGGCAGACGCCCGCTCCGCTCCACCCGCTGGATCAGCGAGAGCGCCGGCGGGGCCGGCTCGGGAGACGCGGTCTGTGCCAGTTTGAGGAGCTTCTTGCGCTCCTCCGTCGTGAGGGTTCGCATGCTTCGGCGGTTTGTCGGCGTGTGTGAGGGCGACAGGCGCCGCCCTCGCGACACGATCCGGACGCACGATCTCCAGCGCGTTGCGCGACGGCCGGAGGCGACGATTCTTCAAGGCGGCCAGGGCTCAGTCCCCCGGAACGGGATCCTCGATCAGCCCGGCGAGGCGCTCGAGCGTCTCGGGGTCGAACCGGGCGAGCTGCAGGTCGAGAATGTCGTCGGCGAGCGTCGCGAACACGGGATGCTGGAACACGGCGCTCAGCGGCAGCTCCACGCCCAGCGCCTGCCGCAGGCGGGACACCATCTGCACGGCCAGGAGCGAATGCCCGCCCAGGTCGAAGAAGTGGTCCCACCGGCCCACCCGCTCCACCCGCAGCACCTCGGCCCAGATCTCGGCCAGCGCCTGCTCGGTCTCGCCCTCGGGCGCCTCGTACTCGCGTGCCGCGTACGCGTCGCCCTCCGGCGCCGGCAGGGCCTTGCGGTCCAGCTTCCCGCTCGGCGTCAGCGGCCACTCCTCCAGCCGTACGTACGCCGCCGGCACCATGTACTCCGGTAGCGTGGCGCCCACGTGAGCGCGGAGCGCGTCAACCTCAACTGCCTCGCCGCCGACGAGGTACGCCACCAGCCTCCGCTCGCCCGGCGCGTCCTCGCGGGCGACGACGACGGCTTCGCGCACGCCGGCGTGCTCGGCAAGACGCGCCTCGATCTCGCCCAGCTCGATGCGGAAGCCGCGCACCTTCACCTGGAAGTCGATCCGTCCCAGGTATTCGATCGTTCCATCAGGGAGCCACCGGCCGAGATCGCCGGTCCGGTACAGCCGCGCCCCCGGCTCGCCACCAAACGGATCGGCCACGAACCTCTCCGCCGTCAGCTCCGGACGGCCCAGGTAGCCGCGCGCCACCTGCACGCCGCCGATGTACAACTCGCCCGCGACACCCACCGGCACCGGCTCGCCCCCCTGGTCCAGGAGGTAGATCCGCGTGTTCGGCACCGGCCGGCCGATGGAGACGCGGGTGGCCGAGCCGTCCGTGGGGCAGCGCCAGAAGGTGACGTCGACCGACGCCTCGGTCGGCCCGTACAGGTTGTGCAGCTCCACCCCCGGCAACCGCTCGCCGAAGCGTGCCACCAGCTCCGGCGGGAGCGCCTCGCCGCTGCACATCACCCGCTTCAGCTCCGGCACCGCGCTGCGCTCGACGTCCAGGTGAACCAGGAACGCCGCCAGGAGCGACGGGACGAAGTGGACGGTGGTGACCCGCTCCCGCCGGAGGATGTCCAGCAGGTAGGCCGGATCCCGGTGTCCCTCGGGCCGCGCCAGCACCAGCCGCGCGCCCGCCCCCAGCGGCCAGAACAGCTCCCACACCGAGACGTCGAAGGAGTACGGCGTCTTCTGCAACACGGTCTCGTGCGACCCCAGGCCGTGGATCTCCTTCATCCAGCTCAGCCGGTTCACGACGCCGCGGTGGTGGACCCCCACTCCCTTGGGCCGGCCGGTGGAACCCGAGGTGTAGATCACGTAGGCCAGGTGGTCCGGCGTGAGCGCGCCGCGCTCCGGGTTCGTCGCGGGCTGGTCCGCCCACGTGGGCGCTGCCACGTCGAGCTCCAGCACGGGCACACCCGCGTGATCGATCCGATTGCGAAGCTCCTTCTGCGCGAGCACCACCGACGGCGCGCTGTCTGCCAGCATGTACGCGAGCCGCTCCGCCGGGTAGCCCGGGTCCAGCGGCACGTACGCGCCGCCTGCCTTCAGCACCGCCAGGAGGCCAGCGACCAACTCCAGGCTCCGCTCCGCGCAGATCCCCACCCGCGCGTCGGGCCCCACGCCCAGCGAGCGAAGGTGGTGCGCCAGCCGGTTCGCCCGCGCGTTCAGCTCCGCATAGTTGAGCTCCTCCCCTTCGAAGACCACCGCGGTCCCGGTGGGCGTGCGCGCCACCTGCGCTTCGAAGAGCTCGTGGAGGCATGACTCGCCCGGATACGCCGCCTCCGTCCGGTTCCACTCCTCCACCACCCGCGCGCGCTCGCTCGCCGGCAGCACGTCGATGCTCCCCACCACACGCTCCGGCGCCCCCTCCAGCGCCTCCACCAATCCCTCCAGCGCCGTATGCATCAGCGCGCACACCCGCCTGGCCTCGACCTGCGCCCTGATCTGCACCGTGAGCCAGAACCCCTCGCCCAGATCGTCCACCGACAGCATCAACGGGTAGTTCGTCCGCTCCTCGCCATGGATCCACCGCATCCCGCCGACCGCCGAACGCGCCGCAGCCGCGTCCGAACGCGTCTTCCTCCCGCTGTGCCGGTAGTTCAGCAGCGCCGTGAACAGCGGCGCCGGCGCCTCCACCGCGCTGCACCGCTGCGCCAGCGCCAGCGAGGCGTGCTCGTGGCGCAGCAGCCTGGCCAGCAGCGCGTGCGTCTGCCGCACGCTCGCCTCCGCTCCCACCTCGCCCACGTGAATCCGCACCGGGAGCGTATTGATGAAGGGGCCCATCACCCGATCGGCGCCCTCTCCCCCCTGCATGCGGCCGAACAGCACCGTACCGAACACCACGTCGTCGCGGCCCGACACCCGCGACAACACCTGCGCCCACGCCACGTGGCACACCGTCGCCGCGCTCACCCCCAGCGAGCGCGCACGCTCCCGCAGCCGCCCCGCCAGCCGGCTCTCCACCGGCAGCCGCGCCTCCTCGATGCCGGACCCGTCGCCCCGCACGTCCAGCAGCCCGAACGGCGCCGTCGGCGCCTCCACGTCCCCCAGCAGCTCCGTGAAGAACTCCCGGTGCTCCTCCTGGCTCACCCCCAGCCGCGCCTGCGCCACGTAGTTGCGGAACGGCAGCGGCTCGGGAAGTGCCTCCGCGCGGCCCGACAGGTGCGCCTCGATCTCCCCTCCCAGCACCTCCCCGGTGGTGTGGTCGCTGATGAGATGATGGCGCAGTTGCAGAAGCAGCCAGCGGTCGCCGGCCTCGTCGCGGGCGATGCAGGCGCGCATCATGGGGGCCCGGCGCACGTCGATCCGGTAGTGGCGCGGATCGAACCGCGCATAGAGCTCCTTCGCCGCGTCCCCTCTGGCTGGATCCAGCTCCACCTCCTCCACCTCGAGCGGCGCCTTCCGCCACACCACCTGCACCGGCTCGCGCAGCCCCTCCCACACCACGGCCGTGCGCAGGACGTCGTGCCGGTCCACCACCGCCTGCAGCGCGCTCAGGTACCGGTCCAGACCCGCACGGCTTTCGAAGCTGTGGAGCCCCGCCAGCAGGTACGGGTCGCCCTCCCGTGCCACCAGGTGGTGGAAGAGGATTCCCTCCTGTAGCGGCGCCAGCGGGTAGATGTCCTGCACGTTCGCCGCTCCACCCGGCACGGTCGCGACGATGGCGTCCACCTCCACCTGGTCGAGCGTGACCAGCGGCAGCATCCCCGGCGTGATCGCATCGCACCCGACGGGGATCCCGTTCGCGGGCACCTCTGCCTCTCGCGATTCGCCGCCCACTTCCGCCGCCAGGCCCGCCAGGGTCGGCGCGGTGAACAGCGCCCGTACCTCGGCGTGAAGGCCTCGCTGCCGCAGGCGCACGATCACCTGCACCGCCAGCAGCGAGTGTCCGCCCAGCTTGAAGAAATCATCCCAGCGGCCCACCCGCTCGATGCCCAGCACCTCCGACCAGATCCCCGCCAGAACCTCCTCCACCTCCCCCACCGGAGCCTCGTAGCCCCGCCGCGTGTAGCTCTCCCCCTCGGGTGCAGGGAGCGCCCTGCGGTCCAGCTTCCCGGTGGGCGTCAGCGGCAGCGCCTCCAGCCGCACGTATGCCGCCGGCACCATGTACTCCGGCAGCGCCGCCGAGAGGGAGGAGCGCAGCGCCTCGCCCTCCACCGGCACGCCTCCCTCCGCCGGCGTCCAGTACGCCACCAGCCGCTGGTCGCCCGGCACGTCCTCGCGAGCGATGACGACGGCCTCGTTCACCCCCGGCTGCTCGGCCAGCCGCGCCTCGATCTCGCCCAGCTCGATCCGGAAGCCCCGGATCTTCACCTGCTCGTCGGTGCGCCCCGCGAACTCCAGCGTGCCGTCCGCTTTCCATTGCCCCAGGTCGCCGGTGCGGTAGAGCCGCGCCCCCGGCTCGCCTCCGAACGGGTCGGCCACGAAGCGCTCCGCCGTCAGCCCCGGGCGGCCCAGGTAGCCGCGCGCGACCCCGGCGCCGCCGATGTACAGCTCGCCCGCCACCGCCGCGGGGACCGGCTGGCCCGCCGCGTCCAGGATGTAGACGCGCGCGTTGGGGATGGGACGCCCGATCGGCGGATTGCCGCTCTCGTCCGCCCGGCACTCGTGGGCCGTGGTCCACACCGCCGCCTCGGTGGGCCCGTAGGCGTTGAGCAGCCGCCTTCCGCCCGCCCACCGCGTCACCGCCGCCGCCGGCAGGGCCTCTCCCGCGAGCACCATCGTGCGCACGGACGCGAGATCCGCGGTCGCGGAGAGGGTCGGGAGCACGGCGGGGGGAAGGGTCACGTGCGTGATGCGCCCGTGCGCGACCGTGCGCTCCAGCCGTTCGCCCGCGAGGAGGTCCGCGCCGGACGGAACGGGCAGCGACGCGCCCTGGCAGAGGGCCATCACC
>DASSJS010000500.1:0-47976 GCA_035691085.1 Longimicrobium sp. | reverse complement strand
GGCTGTCCGCACCTTTCGAGCGATGATCGCCTTCTGAGTCGCGGCAATCTCTCCCATCTCGTCGCCGAAGAACCCCTGCGGCCAGTTCTGTATCGTCCCGAAGTCATCGAGCTCGAGTGGCATCAGCTCGGATTCACCCTCTCGCGTTCGAGTAAAATAGAGCGTGGCCTGATCCGCAGGCAGCTGCTCCTCCGCAATGCGGCGCTGAAGTCTGCGAAGAAGGTGCTCACTATGGCTTTCGATGACGAGCTGGATCTTCCGGTTCTTGATTGCGTCAATGAAAACATCGGCCAAGCCCGCCTGTACCGCTGGGTGAAGGTGGATCTCCGGCTGTTCCAGGATGACTACCGAGCCCATTGGTACGTAGTAGCACAGGGCAATCACGGGAAGAATCTGGGAAACCCCGAATCCCACATCGGTGATGAGCGCCTCGGCGGCACCGGGCTGTCTGCGGATCCAGACCTGAAAGAGGTTGGCGCCCTTCGTGATCGGGCGCACCGCAAAGCTGTCGATCAGGCCGAGTTCCTTCAACCACGCCGCAACTCGCTCCTGCAGGGTCATGTTCCTCCGGCCGCGTCCGTAGCGGATCACCTCACCCGCATCCGCTGACGCCAGCAGGGCGTCCACCACGTTCTCTCCACGTCGCCCCATGTCTGACGGACGCGAGCCCCCCCACGTGTATTCCCGCTTGGGATAGTCGCGCAGTGGACCAAGATAGAAGAGCCGAGAGAACAGTTGTTCGAATTGAAGCTCGAAATCGGAGAGGAACCCGGCGTTCTGGTAGTATGCACGCACCTGGTCAGGGAAGCCGTAGAACTTGGCGGGCGGCGGCAGTTTCCATGCGCGACCCGGAATCCGCACGAACTTGAAGTCGTTCCGCGTCTGGAAGAGGTCGTACTCCTGCCCGCCGGGTTTGGCCGCGCGCATCCCGAACTGGGCGCCCGCGAAGCTGTAGCTCATCTCGCGGACGGCGGTACGGCCCAGACCGGCGGCACCGGGGAGCCACTCGAGTGTCGCGGCAAAGCCCATGCGGGCATCGCTGAACAACGATTGCCCAGGACGGGCGGGGTCCTGCACCTCAAGCCGCTCGGGAAGCGTCCAGCCAAGCTCCCATGCCAGGTCCGACCTGGGATCATGCCGGTGAACGACATCCTGGAATGTGCCCAGTTCCACCAGGCTGCGCTTGTCACCCAGGTCCAGCACCTGGCTCCGATCGGTGGATTCGACGGTCTGCTTGAGCATGAGCAGAAGCTGCAGCAGGCTGGTCTTACCAGAGCTGTTGGTACCGAACAGCGCAGTGAGTGGCGCCAGGCGTAGATCGCCCGTGTCTCGCCACGACTTGAACCGCTGTGCTTTCAGGTGGGTCAGCATGGAGTCAACTCCTGCGCGGACCGTCTGGCGTAGGGCAGCCAGCCGTCCCCCGGGTGCGTTGCGTCGATGAGAAAGGAACGATCGAGAGAATTTACCAGATCAAACTTACGCATGCTACACCCCCGCCAGCTCCTCGCCCAGCCGCTCCCAGGCCGCGTACGCCTCGGCCAGCTCCGCCGACAGCGCATCCCGCTCCGCCGCGAGCGACTTGGGCTGAGACGGGTCGGCGCCCGCGGCGTACAGGGCCGGGTCACCCAGCGCGGCCTCGATCTCGGCCACGCGCGTCTCGATCTCGGCGATGCGGGCTTCCACGCGGTGCAACTCGGCCTCGCGGCGGCGCTGCTCGTTCTTGCTGAGGCCGCCGGAAGGCTTCGCGGATTGCGCGGCCGCCGCCATGTCCGCGGCCGCCTGCTTCGCGGAAACGGCGGCGGCTGACGCAGCGGCGTCGGCCTGGCGGCGGGCGGCCCACTCCTGCCAGTCGTCGAAGCCGCCGGGGTAGTCCTCGAACTTTCCGTCTACCCAGCTCCACACGCGCGTGGCGGTGCCGGCCAGGAACGCGCGGTCGTGCGAGATCAGGATCACCGTCCCCTCGTAGCCGGCGATCGCCTCTTCCAGCACCTCGCGGCTCTCCAGGTCCAGGTGGTTGGTGGGCTCGTCCAGCAGCAGCAGGTTGGCGCGCTGCAGGGTGATCTTGGCCAGCGCCACCCGCGCCTGCTCGCCGCCCGACAGGTCGCCCACCCGCGCCTCGATGTCGTTCCCCGAGAACAGGAAGCGCCCCAGGTGCCCGCGCAGCTCGGGCATGGTCCCCTTTGCGCCGTCGCTCACCTCCTGCCACACGGTCTTCTTCGCGTCGAGGTAGGTGAAGTCCTGCCGGTAGTACGCGCGCACCACGCCGGTGCCGATGATCACCGAGCCGCCGCACGGGGCGCTCTCGGCCGCCAGCGCGCGCATCAGCGTGCTCTTGCCGCACCCGTTGGGGCCGATGATGGCGATGCGCTCCTGCCGGCTCACCTCGGCGGTGAACGGCGCGAAAAGCCGCCGCTGGCCGATGGCGCAGGTCACGCCGTCCAGCCGCAGCACCGTTCCGCCACTGCGCCCCGCCTGGCCGAAACGGAGCGCCATCGCGCGCCCCTCGTCGCTCACGGCGCCCACGCGGTCCATACGCTCCAGCAGGGTGCGGCGGCTCTTGGCCTGCTTGGTCTTCTGCCCCGCCAGGTTGCGGCGGATGAAATCCTCGGTGCGCGCGATGTGCGCCTGCTGCTGCTCGTACTGCTTGCGCTGCAGCTCGCGCCGGGCCTCGCGCTGCTCCAGGAAGCTCTCGAACCCGCCGGTGTAGGCGAACGCCGTCCCTTCTTCCAGGTGCAGGATGTGGTCGCACAGCCGCTCCAGCAGCACGCGGTCGTGGCTCACCGTCATCACCGTGCCGGGGTAGTTCTTCAGGTACTGCTCCAGCCACTCGGTGGAACGGAGGTCGAGGTGGTTGGTGGGCTCGTCCAGCAGCAGCACGTCGGGGGCGGCCAGCAGCGTCTGCACCAGCCGCAGCCGGCCCAGCTCGCCGCCGCTCAACGCGCGGATCGGCTTCTCCCACTCCGCGGGGGGAAAGCCGAGCCCCTCCAGCGTGGCCTCGGCGTGGGCGTGCATCTCGTAGCCGCCGCGGCGGCGGAACTCCTCCACGTGGCGATCGTAATTCGCCAGCAGCCGCACGCCCTCGTCACTGTCGTGCCCGATGGTGGAGAGCTGCTCCAGCTCCACGTGCAGCCGCGCCTCCATCGCCACCAAGTCGGCGAACGGCTCCAGCGCGGCCTGCGCCACGGTGACGGAACTCTGCTCGCCGCGGTTCTGGCGCATGTGGGTGAAGCGGAGCCCGGGGTGGCGCCACACCGCGCCCTCGGTGGGCTCCTCCTCGCCGGTGATCAGCCGCAGCAGCGTGGTCTTCCCGCGGCCGTTGCGCCCCACGATCCCCCAGCGCTCCCCCTGCGCCACGTGAAACGCCACGTCGCGGATGATCCAGCGGTCGCCGTACTGCTTTCCCGCGTCCTGCAGCCGCACCAGCGTCATGCCGTGCCCATGAAGTGGTCGTGATGGGATGCCGTCCGCCGCGCCCGTGGCGGCGGCGTATACAATAACGCGGCGGGCGGCCCGGGGGGACCGCCCGCCACCATCATCACCCTCGTCGGGCCAGCCCCGCCACGCGCGGGCGCTGGATCAGGGCCAGCCGATCATCCCGCGCAGTAGTTGCACTCCTGCATCGGCCCGGCGGCCGTCACGTACGTGTAGCAGCCGGCATAGCACGAGTTCCCGTCGCACGAGTAGTCCCACGTCCCGCAGCCGCACGAGTCGCCACAGGTGCCGTTGCACGATGCGTCGCAGGTTGCCCCGCACGTGCCGTTGCACGACGCGTCGCAGGTGGGGCAGCCCGGGCAGGTACACGCCGTGGGGCAGGTGCACTGCTCGCCGTAGACGGTTCCTTTCTCCCGCTTCACCGGCGTGGTGCTGAAACTGTCGATCTGCAGGTCTTCGAGGGTGAGCCTGAGCTTGTTCATAGCTTCTCCCTGCGGGCGTGGGATGGATGAAGGAAACGGACGGAGCATTCGGCGGCCGCTGCCGGCGAAGGATCACCCAGAGCCGGGCACGCGCATCATCGTGCCAGCGCCCAGGGCGGGCCACCGGCTACAGGTCCCCGCAGAGATTGCAAGGGCCCTCCGGACCCCGCGTCTGGTACGTGTAGCAACCGTAGTAGCACGAATTGCACGAGGCGTCGTAGACCGTCCCGCAGTTACACGAGTCGCCACAGGTGCCGTTGCACGATGCGTCGCAGGTTCCCCCGCACGTGCCGTTGCACGACGCGTCGCAGGTGGGGCAGCCCGGACAGGTACACGCCGTGGGGCAGGTGCACTGCTCGCCGTACACGGTTCCCTTCGCCCGCTTCACCGGGGTGGTGCTGAAGCTGTCGATCTGCAGGTCTTCGAGCGCGAGCTTGAACTTGGGCATGGCGTCCTCCGTGGGTGGTGGTGGGGTGAGGAGACTTCCAGCGTGGTGGAGGCAGGCCGGCGGTCCCCCCTTCGCAACGCACCCACGGCGCTCCGGCGCGACCCGCCCGGGCGGGCGGCGCACGGCCACGGGATGATGGGGATTCGAAGCCGAACTCCACGGCCGCCCGCATACGCAAGTTCCTTTCCAGCCGTTTAGATCATCCGACGTCCATCAGGGCAAGATGAAGGTGAACCGTGCGATGACTGAATATTGGTCGCGTACGGAGAAAGGTGATCAGCTGCAGACTCGTTGATGACGCGCACTATGCGACGAGCCGGTGTAAAAATTCTTAACGGCGGGAGCGGCCGTGGATCCACGCCCGGCGATCCTGTCGACGAGTGGCTGCAGGCGGCGCTCGCGCTGGGTATCGAAATTTTCGGGAAAGACCCTCCTCGACCCCGCGGCCACTCACGGAAGGCCACCTGTCTCAACGGATTGATCAGGGGATCACGAGGCGAGTCCGGCCGTCGTGCACATCCTGCGCATCGATGGCAGGATGGCGATCATTCGCCGTTCCACGACGGCTGCGGAGACGCACGGAGGATCGGGAGGGCTCGATTTCCCCTGATGACGCAGTGAACGAAGCCTGCAGGCGCAAAGGACGGGGCGAACGACGAAAGCGGGTGTTCCTGAAAAGAAATTTCGATACTCAGCGCATTCCGAGCCTGCAGCCACTCGTCGGCGAGCTCCGGTGCGATCACGTTGCAACTAGATCGACGAAGAACCCGAAAACGCGCCCGATCCGCGTGATGCGGACCGGGCGCGTGCGATCAGCAGTTCGTGGAGGAACCAGACTACCTGCCGGTCGACCCCATCATGAACGTGCCGGTCTTGTGGAAGGGCACCTCGCGCGTGCCCAGCGGAGTGCGCACGTCCACCGTGCCCTGGGCGCGGTAGTCCACGCGGCCGTAGTCCATCAGCGAACGGCCGGCGCCCGCCAGCTGGCTGAAGCTGAACGACACGGGGATGGGGAAGGTGCGCGTCTGGCCGGCCCGCACGTTCAGGGTGTCGGGGTACACGCCGTCGGCAAAGCGCGTCCAGGTGCTGTCGCCGGGCGCGGCGGCGTTGCGGCGCAGCGACAGCTGGTAGCGCAGGTTGTTGGCGCGCAGGTTGAAGCGGTTGGGGTTGTGCACGCGCACGTTGGCGATCAGCGTGCCGCCGGTGAGCCCCACGCTCCCCAGCGTAACCCCCTCCAGCTCGATCTCGGGGCGCTGCACCGACCCGGTGCACGCCGAAAGCGCCACCGCGGCCGCCATCACCACGGCGGGGAAGCGAATCCGGTTCATCGGTTCATCTCCTTGCAAGAACACGCGGCCGGGCTGGGTGCCCGCCGCTTCGCACGTGCTTCCCTTGCGACAGCCGTGCCGTGCGCGCCCGGCGCCGCGCCGCACGCGCTTTGTCCAGCGCTGGCAGGGAGATACTGCCGTCCCCGCCGAAGGTTCCTCCCTGGTCTGCCGCGGCCCCCTGTCCCCACCGCACGAATTCCGGCGTCGCCCCGCGTGGACGGCGCCGCCCTGCCCGCCCTGCCGGACCGCGGGGAACGCCGGACCATGTCGCACGCAATCGACAGATGTGCACACAGCGCTTCTTGTGGCGGCACGAATGTAGCGGCACATTGGAAGCCGGCTTCCCACCGAGCACCCCGGCTTGATTCACCAGCGCGTTGGAAACATCCCGCGCGTGGTGGATTTCTGGATCGTTCACGCCTCCACCTTGCCGCGCGGAGGCGGCTGCTCCACCGGTTGATGGAGCGGCGCGTTTGGTATCGCCGGGTTGGGCAGGGCACACCCATCGGGAGGATGCGATGCGGCTCTGGAGCCCGTTCGCCAGTCGGAAGCTTGCCCGTGGCGCATGCGCCGTGGAGACCTGCGCGTGTCGTCGCGCGGCTGGTGTGTTCGTGGTTTCAACGAGATGAAAAGATCGCCGGGCGCGGGTGCCGTTCAGGGCACCGGCGCCCGTTTTCGTGTCCCATTCACCTGCCAGGGGAGGGCGCCGATGAAGAAGCACAGGCTCCAGCTGGACGCGCTGAAGGTGGATTCGTTCCCGGTGGCGCCAGACGCGCCGGTGCTGCGCGGCACCGTGCACGCGGCCGAGCACATGGCCACGCAAGCCTACGGCTGCACCCGCGGCGACTCGTGCCGCACCAGCTGCGGCGTGATCGGCGACTGCACCTGCCCGCCGCCGCCGTGACGGAGCGGTGCGAGCTGCTTCACCTCGTGATCATCCGGGCGGCGGCCCGTCCGCTCCTGCCCGATCGCCCTGGACCGGAGCTTACCCATGCGGAAGACCAGGCTGGACCTGAACGCGCTGGCGGTGGAGTCGTTCGCCACCCTGGCCGCCCCCGCCCACGCGGGCACGGTGTACGGGGCCGCGGCCACGGAGCTCTGCTCGCAGGGCCCGGTCACCTGCCATCCCACCTACGACCCGTGCGACACCTGCGCCACCTCGTGCGCCGGCGGCCCGCTGTGCGACTGCCTGCCGTCCGGCTGCCCCAAGGCGTCGGTCTGCTGCCCAACCGCCTGAACCCGGAAAGGACGAGCGATGCACAGGACCACGCTGGACCCGGACGCGCTGTCGGTGGTGAGCTTCCCCACTACCCAGGCACCCGCCCAAGCCATCGACGTGGCGAAGGCGACACGGATCACCAGCTGCACCCCGCCGCCGTACTGCACCTGCTGAACGGCGAGGGAGCGGAAACCCGCAACACGGAGAACGCGCCATGAAAAAGCTGCGGATGAACGTGGACACGCTGTCGGTGGAATCGTTCCCCACGCAGGAGGCCGGGACCGAGTCGCCCGGCACGGTGCACGGCGCCATGGCCACGCTGCGCGGGTGCAACAGCGGCACCGCCGCCAGCTGCTACACCTCGTGCCGCGCCGACCTGCGCGACGCCTGCACCTGCCCGCCCCCGCTGGAGTGACGGGCGGGCGCAAACCCGGCAACCGTGAGGGAGCAGTGAGAAAGGTGAAGCTGAACCTGGACGGGCTCGTGGTGGAGACGTTCGCGGCGGGCGATTCCGGCCCGGCGGAGCGCGGCACCGTGAAGGCGCACGCCACCGCCGTGGGCCAGGCCACCTGCCCGTACACCTGCAGCCACGAGATCGCCTGCTACTACACGCGGGGGTGCGTGGAATGAAATGGCGCCCCCGGCGACGGTGATGGTGATGGTCCGGCCCGACACAAACCCGCAACACGGAGAACGCGCCATGAAGAAGATCCTGCTGAACATCGAGACGCTGGCGGTGGAATCGTTCCCCACGCAGAGCCCGGAAGCCGAGCCGCTCGGCACGGTGCACGGCGCCATGGCGTCGCGCAACGGCACCTGCCTGGCGAACAGCTGCTATACCTCGTGCCGCGACGACCTGCGCGACGCCTGCACCTGCCCGGTGCGCACGCCGTGACGCCGGCCCACTGCATCCACGAGGAGGGACGATGCACAAGCTGAGGCTGGACCCCGAGGGGCTGCGGGTGGACACCTTCGCCACCGCGTCCACCGCCGCCCCCGCCGGCACCGTGCGCGCGCACGACAAGACGTACGACTACGACACCTGCCTGTGCGGCTCGGCGGCGTACGACACGCCGTGCTGCACCGTGGACAAGCCCACCTGCAACGGCCAGGCAACCTGCCTGACCTCGTGCAACGCGGGTGGCCCGTGCACCTGTCCGCTCCCGTAGCGGGCGTGTGCCAGCCTTTCGGCGAAGGAGAGGAACGATGAAGAAAGTGAAGATGGACCTGGACGAGCTGCGGGTGGAGTCGTTCGCAGCCGGGTTCCCCGAGCCGCCGGGGAAGGGAACGGTGGAGGCGCACGGCACCGGCGCGAACCAGAACACGTGCTGGAACACCTGCCCGTACACCTGCAGCCACGAGATCGCCTGCTTCAACACCACCTGAGCGGGTGAAGGCCGGGGGATGAAGACGAGCGGGCGGGGCCGGTCCTCCGGCTCGCCCGCTCGTCCGTCGATGGATTTCATACCCGTTACGGAGTCCGCTCGTGCATTCGGACTGACGTTGAGGAGGACCCAGAGGACCAGAGGACCAGAGGACCAGAGGACCAGAGGACCAGAGGACCAGAGGACCAGAGGACCAGAGGACCAGAGGACCAGGGCAACTTCGAGCAGGGCCTCTGGATCTACTGGTGCTCTGGTTCTCTGGTCCTCTGGGCCCATCAACGCACTCTGGGATCCGCGCGCTACTCGGCGCGCACGTCCAGCCCCAGCGCCTCGGCGATGGTGATCGTCTGGTCGATGCTGATGATGGCGCCGCGCAGCTGTACCGTCTCGGGCTCCAGCGCGCTCAGGTCGCTCCCGCGCAGGTCGCACTCCGTGAAGTCGGCCCGGTGCAGCGACGCCCCCGACAGGTCCGCGTCGCGCAGCACGGCGCCCTGGCAGCGCACGCCCGTCAGGTCCGCCTCGCGCAGCCTGGCCCCGCGGATCGACGCGTTGCGCAGATCGGCGCCGGGGAGCCCCACGAACGACCAGTTGCCGCCCTCCACGGTGAAGTTGTCGAAGGTGCAGCGGTCGAACAGGCTCCCCACCAGCTTGCAGCCGGTGAAGCGCGCGTCGTAGAAGTTGCAGTTCGCGAAGGTGCAGTTCACGAACGCCGCGTTCCGGTGCACCGACACGTTGAACCTGGCCCGGCGGAAGGTGCACTCGGTGAAGGCCGCGCCGTCGTTCTCCACCTCGGTCAGGTCCAAGTCCACGAACAGCACGCGCGTGTGCGACTGCCCCGAGATGTCGTCGCCCGACCAGTCCGCGCCCGTGACGGTGCTCTCCGTCGGCGGCGCCTTCTCCCCATGCCTCCGCTCAGCCACGCATCCTCCCGAAGAAGCAAAGCCCCGCACCCCGCGAGGCTTCGATGATCCCGATCCTCCCCCTACCGGCCCGATCCCCCGCCTGGGCGAGACGCGGGGCACGGCAGGTCGTAGCGGTAGACGACCAGCGACAGCGCCGGCTGTTCGAAGGGGAGCGAGGTGGCGAGCGCCACCTCGCGGCCGCGCCCCTGCTCGCACTCCTGCCAGATCGCGTGCCGGGTCTCCGCGACCCGCGTCTGCCGCCACCCGGCCGGAATCACCCGCGCGACCTCGTCCGCCATCCGCGCCCACGCCGCATCGGCGGCCGCGCGGTCGCCGGCCACCGGAAGGATGGTCCGGTGCAGCACGTTCCAGCCCGGGTTCACCTGCACCTCCGACCGCGCCTGGGCCCCCGAGAACCGGATCGGGTAGCTCGACGCCGTACCCTCCCCCCGGACGGCCGCGAACCCGTCGCGCGCGGCGTCGAGCAGATACGCCACGTGCTGGGGCACCGGCGCGTCGGGGGCCGGCTGCGCGGCCAGCGGCGCCGCGAAAAGAACAAGGAGCGGAACGACCAGCATCGCGGCACGCATCGGGCTCACTCCGGGGTGGGCGAAATGGAGAGACGCGGAGAATCGGGAAAAACGTCCGACGAACAGACCTGTGTGCGGGAAAGTCCGCGCAGGCGGACTGCGTGCCGTGGGAGCCGCGAGCTCACTCGCATCCTCCGCCCCCAAGTCCTGCCCGCCGGCCTACAGCTCGCGCCAGTCCACGTCCAGGATGCGCCGGTACGCCTGGCTTTCGATCAGCAGCCGCACCAGCTCGGCGTCCAGAAGCCCGTCGCGCGCCTCGGCGTTCAGGATGTCGAGGGCGCGCTCGGGGGGGAGCGCGCGCTTGTACGGCCGGTCGGCCGCGGTCAGCGCGTCGAAGATGTCGGCCACGGTCATCAGCCGCGTCTGCACGGGGATCTCGGCCGCCGTCACGCCGCGGGGGTAGCCGCGCCCGTTCAGCTTCTCGTGGTGGCCGTAGGCGATGTGGGCCACGTTGCGCAGCTCGCCCGTCCACGGGATCTGCACCAGGAAGCGGTACGTCTGCTCCACGTGGCTCTCGATCTCCAGCCGCTCCTCGTCGTTCAGCGTGCCCTTGGGGATGCGCAGGTAGCGCAGCTCCTCGTCGGTCACGTACGGCAGCGGCTGGTCGCCCGGCCCGCGGAAGGTGAGCCCGCCCACGCGCTCCAGCGCCTCGGCCGCGCGCTCGGGAAGGATGGACGGCTCGTTGGCGGAAAGGACCAGCGCCCGCACCGCCTCCAGCTCCTCCAGCCGCAGCCGGTGCTCCGCGTTCAGCTCCGCCCCGGGGCGCACCCCGCGCTCCAGCATCTCGGCGCGCGCCTGGTGGTACTCGGCCTCCAGCGTGCGCCGCACCAGGTCGAAGCGCGAAAGGACGCGCTCCATCAGCAGCGGCGGCAGCTTCTTGGCCTTCACCAGCACCTCCTCGCGCACCCCCACCTTGCCGAAGTCGTGCAGCAGCGCCGCGTAGCGCAGCTCCCGCATCTGCTCGGTGGTGAAGCGCACGCCCTGGTACGCGGGCGGCGGCGTGCGCTCCAGCCCCCGTGCCAGCTCGCAGGTGAGCGTGGCCACGCGCACGCTGTGCCCCGACGTGGTGGGATCGCGCGAGTCCACCGCGATCACCGCGGCCTTCACGAAGCTCTCGAACAGGTCCTCGATCTGCCGGTACAGCCGCGAGTTCTCGATGCTCACCGCGGCCTGCCCCGCCAGCGCCTGCACCAGCACCAGCTCGCGGTCGGTGTACGGCAGCACCCAGCGCGCCGCGTCGTCCTCGTCCACGATCCGCGCGGCGGAGATGCGCTTGCGGTTGATCAGCTGCAGCACGCCCACCACCGAGCCGCCATGGTCGATCATCGGCACCATCAGCAGGCTCTTGGTGCGATAGCCAACGCGCTGGTCGAAGCTGCGGTTCAGCGTGTACGGCACGTCGGCGGGAAGCTGGTACGCGTCGTCCACGCGCAGCGTCTGCCCGGTGACCGCCGCGTACCCGGCCAGGCTGGTGGGATCGATGGGGAGGGTGAACGACGAGAACGGCACGTCGGGGAGGGTGTCGTTCTGCGCCATCTTGAAGCGCAGCCGCTGCCGTCCGTCCTCCGCGGGCTCCACGAGATAGAGGCTCCCCGCGTCGCTGTCGGTGATCTGGCGCGCCTTGGTGACGATCTTCTCCAGCAGCCGGTCGGGGTCGCGCTCGGTCATCAGCGCCATCCCCACCGCGGCCAGCTCGCGCAGCTCGCCCCGGGTGCGCGCCAGCTCGGCCTCCATCCGCGCCGCCCCCAGCCGCGCCGCGGAAAGGCGAAAGGCCATGCGCAGCGTGCCCGCCGCCGCGCCCGGGTCGGCCGGGAGCACCGCGGCCACCCGGTCGCACCCCGCCGCCAGCCGCGCGGCATGGTCGCTCGCCGCCAGGATCGCCACGGCCTCGGGGACGTGGCGAAGCACCGCCACCAGGTCGAGCGTCGCCTCCGCCAGCCCGTCGTCCAGGAGCAGGACGGAGGGCCGCTCGCACGGCCCCGTGGCGTCGTCGATGGAGTCGATCTCGCGGGCCTCCACCGCGTCCGCCGCCAGCACCTCGCCGATCACCGACAGCTCCGCGCCCGGCCCGTGCAGCAGCAGCGGGCGCGGGCCGCGGCGGATGGTAGCCGGCTCCGCCGCGTCGGCAACCGCCGTCACCCGCCGCCTCCGTACAGCGCGATCTCCTCGCCCTCGGCCGCCAGCCCGATCTCCAGCCGCGAGCCGCGCACGAACGCGTCATGCCGCAGCTCGTGGAGGATGCGGTCGAGCTCGGTGTCGGAGCGGTCGGGGGCGTGGTGGAACAGCTCGATGCGCCGCACGCCGGCATCTTCCGCCAGCTTCACCGCCTGGCCGAAGGTGCTGTGCCCCCAGCCGCGATAGCGGTGGTACTCGGCCTCGGTGTACATCGCGTCGTGCAGCAGCAGGTCGGCGCCGCCCACGAACTCCACCAGCGCGGCGTACCACGCCGGGTCGGGGTCGTCGCCCAGCTCGTCGTCGGGCACGTAGACGAGCGACGCGCCGCCGGCGGTGATGCGGTAGCCGAAGGTGACGCCGGGGTGGTTCACGCGGAACGCGGTCACCCGCACCCCGTCACGCTCCCAGGGGATGCCGTCGGCGCAGTCGAACTGCACCTTGGCCGAGAGCGCGTCCATGGGGATGGGGAAGTACAGCGGCGACATCTGCCCGGCGAAGGCGCGGTCGATGGGCACCTCGCCCTGCCGCGGGCCGTGCACGCACAGCCGGCTCTCGGGCTCGTACAGCTGGGCCAGGAAAGGGAAGCCCTGGATGTGGTCCCAGTGGTAATGGCTGACGAAGAGCTGCGCGTGGAAGGGCTCGCCGTTCTCCGACACCTGCCGGCTCAGCGAGCGGATCCCCGTGCCCGCGTCCAGGATCAGCCGCTCGCCGCGCAGGCTGCGCACCTCCACGCAGCTGGTGTTGCCGCCGTAGCGCACGGTGGCCGGCCCCGGCGACGGGATGGAGCCGCGGGTTCCCCAGCAGGTGACGCGGAGCGCCGGAGCGGCGGCGTCGGTTGCGCGCATGCGGTACGGAAAGCGGGGTGCGGGCGGGGCGCGGGGCTGCGGCCGGGAAAGCACGCGGTACAAAATCGGGAGATGCGCCCAAATTACGCCCGCCGCGCCTCGTGGCGCAACGGAAGCCGCGCGCCACGCCGTCGGCGCGCACTCTCACGGAGCGTCGGGACCCAGGCTCCTTCTACGCAGCGGCGTGATGCTGGTTTCGCGCACCAGGTTCAGGAAGGGCCGCTCCTGCACGCCGGCGAGCCGCTTCATGTCAGGCCAGTGGCGGTGGAGAGCCCGCGCGATCTTGCACAGCCCCTTCACCCCGTCGTTCAGGAAGAAGGCGCCCATGTTCAGCTCCGCCAGCAGGGCGCGCTCATGCGGGCGGTGCAGGATCATCCGGTCGGAGCTCACCATCACCCAGCCGCGCTCCCCCGCGTAGCGCAGCACGTCGACGTCGGTTGCCTTGCGCAACCCGAGCTCATTGACGTGAACCGCATTCTGCCCAAGCTCGCGAAGGGAGCGAGCCAGGCGCGGGGGCGCGTTCTCGTCGAACAGGAAGGTTATGCCGGATTGGTCAGCCACCGTCGGAATCGCAAGGCGTTTTCAACGTGATGCCGCTCGATCTCGTACATCCAGGCCACGTGCTCCACCGTCCGCTCGCCATGCCGCGCCCGCTCCGCGTCGTACATCCCGGCGAGCGTGCTGGCCTGGATCCCCACCTCCTCGACCACAGGCGCGCCGAAGGCGTGCTCCGGGTCCACCGCCACGCCGCCCTCGCACCCCAGCGGCCACCAGCGCGAGGCCACGTCATCCAGGTCGAAGTCGATCTGGCCGAGGTACGGCTTCACCAGCTGCGGAAATGCGTGCTGGCCGTGCCCCCGCAGCAGCACCACCGCCTCGCTCTCGTCGGCCTCGCGCAAAACCACGTACAGCAGCCCCTCGGGATCGACGAAGAACTGCCGCATGGCGAAAGGGTGGACGCTCCCCCGCGCGTGCCCGCGCCCGGCGAACTCGCGCGCCGCCACGCTGGCCGCCTCCCGGATCACCCCCCACGATGCCCCCGCCGCCTCGAACGCGCGGATGTACAGCATCTCGATCAGCTCCACGAACGAGATCGCGCGGACGCCCTCCACCACCGGCAGCCCGGCGTTGATCAGCGGTGCGTGGCGGGTGTGCCCCTCGGGCCGATTGCGCCGGCAGCCGAACGCCCAGCGGCGCACCGTGGCCGTGTTTTCGTGCAGCAGCGCCGCCGCCTCGCGCGGCGTGTAGATCCCGTTCCGAGTGCGATCAGCTGGTTGGCGGGAGTGTCTCCGTGTCCATAGTTGAGCAGAGCGAACAGATGGATGAAGAGTAATGACGAACCATCCCGGAGGGAAGGATCTGGACGAAAAGTGGACATCTTTATACAAAATGGACGTGCGAGTCGCGCGCCGCGCGGACACCCAACCCCCCGGCATTCCAGCACGTTGCGTGTGGGAGGCGCGGAGGCGCGGCTCGCAGTTCCTCTGGTTCTCTGGTCCTCTGGTGCTCTGGGTCCACTCAACGCACACCCGTGAACCCGCGAGATCCCCAACCTGCCGCAGAAGGTGGTAAAAAGTAGTTCGAGAGCGTGCGAACGTGCGGCGCTCACCTCGACAAAGCACGATCGCGGGGCCTGCTCGAAAGCAGGCCCCGCGACCGTGAAGAAGAGACCGGATGGCTCCGGACCCGGAACTAGCGGGTACGGCGCTCCTTGATGCGCGCCGCCTTGCCGCGCAGGGCGCGCAGGTAGTACAGCTTGGCCCGGCGCACGCGGCCCTCGCGCACCAGCTCGATGCTGGCCAGCATGGGCGAGTGCAGCGGGAAGGTGCGCTCCACGCCCACACCGCCGCTGATCTTGCGGACCTTGAAGGTCTCGCTCACGCCGCCGTGCTTGCGGCCGATGCACACGCCCTCGAACGCCTGGATGCGCTCCTTGTCACCCTCGCGCACGCGCACGTTCACGCGCACGGTGTCGCCCGGGCGAAAGCTCGGGATGTTGTCGCGAAGGTACTCCTTCTGGGTCTCGATGAACGGATGCATGAGATCCCTTCCTTCCGTGAAACTGGGTTGAGAGAGGTTGGGCGGGCCGCCACCGGCGGCTCCGGTTCGGGTCCCAACGTCTAGCCGTGTTCCGGATGCTCCCCGAGGAGCTCCGGACGCCGCTCGCGCGTCAGTCGTTCCGACTGCTCGCGCCTCCACGCGGCGATTTTCGCGTGGTCGCCGGACAGCAGCACGTCCGGCACCCGCAGCCCCCTGTATTCGGCGGGGCGCGTGTACGACGGCGGGGACAGCAGCCCGTCGTAGAAGCTGTCGGTGCTCGCGCTCTCGTGGTCCGAGATCGCGCCCGGCAGCAGCCGCACCACCGCGTCCAGCACCGCCAGCGCGGCCGGCTCGCCGCCCGACAGGATGAAGTCGCCCAGCGACAGCTCCTCGTCGGCCAGCCCCTCGGCCACGCGGTGGTCCACGTCCTTGTAGTGCCCGCACAGCAGCGTGAGCTCCGGCTGCACGGCCAGCCGCACCGCGTCGTCGTGGGTGAACCTGCGCCCCCGCGCCGACATCAGCACGATGCGCCCGCCGGGGCGGGCCTCCCCCGCTGGCGCCAGCGACTGCACCGCTTCCCAGAACGGCTCCGGCTTGATCACCATCCCGCTCCCGCCGCCATAGGGGAGGTCGTCGACGGTGTTGTGCCGGTCGTGCGTGAAATCACGCAGCTGCACCAGGTTGTAGCTCACCAGCCCGGCCGCCGCCGCCCGCGCGGGGATCGAAAGCCCCAGCGCGCCCCGGAAGAAATCAGGGAAGAGCGTGACCACGCTGATGCGCATCACAGCTCCGTGAAGCCCGCGGGAAGCTCCACCTCCACGATCCCTTCCGCGGTGTCCACGCGGCGCACCAGGTCGCGCACGAAGGGAACCAGCATCTCCTTCTTCCCCTCGCGCCGCACGCCCAGGTACCACCCGCTCGGCGCCTCGTACACCTCGCCGACCGTCCCCAGCGCCTCGCCGCCCGAAATGACGCGGAGCCCGAGCAACTGGTGGACGAAGGCCTCGTCGGCGTCCAGCGGCTCGGCCTCGGCCGCGGGGATCAGGAGCGAGGCGCCGCGCAGCGACTCCAGCGCTTCGTCACGCCCGCCGTGCTCGGCGGCCTTCACCAGCATCCCGCCCTTGAAGGGGCGGGCGCGCTCGATGGTGATCCGCCCGTCCGTCGGCTTCCCCCGCGCATCGCCCAGGACAAGCACGCGGCCGGCGGCGAACACCGCGGCGGGGTGGTCGGTCTCCAGGCGCACCGACAGCTCGCCCTTGATGCCGTGCGGCTTCTGGATGGTGCCGACGACCAGGAACCCGTCCTCCCCCGCCATCTCGCCCAACCGGTTACGACTCCGCGGGCTTGTCGCCCTCGGCCGCGGCCGGCGTCTCGGCCACGTCGCCGGTGACCTGCGGGTTCACCACGGCCTCCTCGGCGGCGGGAGCCGAAGCCTCCTCCGCGGCGGCCGGAGCTTCGTCGGCGGCCGGGGCCTCGGCAGCCTCGGCCTCGTCGCCGCCGGTCACCCGGTCGGCAACCGCCTCGGCGGCGTCGGAAACCTTCTCGGCCACGCTCCCGGCGGCGTCCTTCACGGCGTCCACCACGCTCGAGGCCGCATCGGCCACGGTGCTGGCGGCATCAGCCACGGTGCTGGCAGCGCCCGACGCGGCGCTGGCCACGGTGCTGGCAGCGCCCGACGCGGCGCTGGCCACGGCCGACGCGGCGCTGGCGGCGGCACCGGCCACCTTGCCGGCGGCGCCCTTCGCGGCCTTGCCGGCGGTGCTGGCGGCGTTCGCCACGGTGGCGGTCACCGCCTCGAGCGTGCTCTCGGGGTTGTTGACGCCCGCCTTGCGGAAGAGCGAGCGAACGGTGTCGGTGGGCACCGCGCCCTTGGCGATCCAGGCGAGCGCCTTGTCGCGGTCGACCTTGAGGGTCTCGGGCTGGGTGGTCGGATTGTAGTGGCCGATGGTGGCCACGAAGCGGCCGTCGCGCGGCATCGTGCTCTCGGCGATCACGATGCGGTAGTGCGGGGCCTTCTTACGGCCCATGCGGCGGAGACGGATCTTGAGTGCCATTGACTCCTCAGGTCAGTGGGCGGTGGCGTCCAGCCCGGCCCGGGGAACCGCTCCCACGGGTGGACGGACGATCGAAAGGACGAACGGGTGCGGAAGCGCGCGCGTGCGCCCGTGCGTTGGGAGTCGAGCGATCTCCAACGCACTAGCGCACTTCCGCACTAGCGCACCTGTAAGTCCCTACATCCGGGGCATTCCCCCGAATGGCAACTTGGGCATGCCACCCTTGGGCATCATCCCCTGCATCGCCTTCATCTGCTTCATGAACTTCTGCATCTCCTTGAACTGCAGGAGGAGCTGGTTGATCTCGCTCACCGGGCGGCCGCAGCCGCGCGCGATGCGGGCGCGGCGCTGGCCGTTCAGCATCTCGGGGCGTTTCCGCTCCTGCGGGGTCATCGACAGGATGATGGCCTCGATGTGCTTGAACTTCTTGGGATCCACCTTGACGTTCTTCAGCATCTTGCTGTTCACGCCGGGGATCAGCTTGAGCAGGTTCTCGAGCGGGCCCAGGTTCTGGAACTGCCGCAGCGCCACCAGGAAGTCTTCCAGGTCGAAGCGCCCGGCGCCCATCATCTTCTTCTCGAGCTTGGCGGCCTCGTCGGCGTCGAAGGTGCGCTGCGCCTTCTCCACCAGCGCCACCACGTCGCCCTGCTGCAGGATGCGGCCGGCCATGCGGTCGGGGTGGAACTCCTCCAGCCCGTCCAGCTTTTCGCCCACGCCCAGGAACTTGATGGGCTTGTGCGTCACGCCGTAGATGGAGAGCGCGGCGCCGCCGCGGGCGTCGCCGTCCATCTTGGTGAGCACCACGCCGGTCACGTCCAAGGCCTCGTCGAAGCCCTTGGCCACGTTCACCGACTCCTGCCCGATCATCCCGTCGGCCACGAAGAGGATCTCGTGCGGGCCCAGGGCCTGCTTGAGGCTCCGCAGCTCGTCCATCATCTCGTCGTCGATCTGCAGCCGGCCGGCGGTGTCCACGATCAGCACGCGGTCGCGCTCGCTCTTCGCCAGCTCCAGCGCGCGCTTCGCGATCCCGACCACGTCCTTCGACCCGGGCTCGGCATAGACGGGGACGCCCACCTGCTCGCCCAGCGTCTGGAGCTGGTCCACGGCGGCGGGGCGGTACACGTCGCACGCCACCATGCGCGTCTGCCGCATCTCGCGCTTCATGCGGCGGGCGAGCTTGCCGGCGGTGGTGGTCTTCCCGCTCCCCTGCAGCCCCACCATCATGATCACGGTGGGCGGGATCGGCGCCAGCGCCAGCGGCGAGCGCTTTTCGCCCAGCATGGCGGTCAGCTCCTCGTGAACGATCTTCACGAGCTGCTGCCCGGGCGAGACCGACTTGAGGACGCGCTCGCCCAGCGCCTTCTCCTCCACGCGCTTCATGAAGTCGCGCGTGACCTGGTAGTTGACGTCGGCCTCGAGCAGCACGCGGCGGACCTCGCGAAGCCCCTCGCGGATCATGGGCTCGGTGAGCACGCCACGCTGGCGCAGGCCCCCGAGCACGCCTTCGAGCTTTTCGCTGAGCTGGTCGAACAAGTGGGCTCGCCCCGGAAATGACGAAGAACACCGCCCGGCCGCGGATTGCGGTCAGGCGGGAGCAGCAAAGCCTTTGATTATAGCGTGGATGCGTCGTTTGGGCAACCGCTGGAGGTCGCGGCGGGGGCGGGCGGCCGCGGAACAGGTGCGCGAGTGCGTGAGTGCGCGAGTGCGTTCCGGCCCGGGGGCGCCGGCGCGTGCGCGCGGATACTTCCGGCGGGGCGGGCGCCCGTGTAGCTTCGCCCCGGCTGAAGCGTACCTCCGCCCCCCGTACCTCCGCACCCGAAAATGGTTGGCACGCCCCCGGTGATCGAGACCGAGCGCCTGATCCTGCGCATGGCCGAGGTGGGCGACGCGCCCGAGATCGTGCGCTACTTCAGCAGCAACCGCGAGCACCTGGCCGGCTCGCGCCCGCGCATGGCGGGCGAGTTCTTCACCGACGAGTTCTGGCGCTCGCAGGCGCACGCCGCGCTCTCGGAGTTCCGCACCGACCGCAGCCTGCGGATGTTCATCTTCGAGCGGCCGGGCGGCCGGCGCGTGGTGGGGAACGTGAATTTCGTGCAGTTCCAGCGCGGCGCGGCGCATTACTGCACGCTGGGCTACGGGATCGACCGCGAGCGCGAGGGGCGCGGGCTGATGCGCGAGGCGCTGCAGGCCGGCATCCACCACGTGTTCGGCCCGCTGAACATGCACCGCATCCAGGCCAACTACGTCCCCTGGAACCGCCGCAGCGGCGGCCTTCTCCGCCGCCTGGGCTTTACCGTGGAAGGCTACGCGCGCGACTACCTGTACCTGGACGGCGCCTGGCAGGACCACGTGCTCACCAGCCTCACCAATCCCCGCTGGCGGCCGGACGAGTGAGTGCGGATAGTGCGAGAGTGCAAAAGTGCGAAAGTGCGAGAGTGGGGGATGATTCTCATCGGAGGTCGCGCTTTTCTCACGCGCTGATGTGTCTCGGCGACCAAATACGAGCCCAGCCTGCGGCGCTCAGGTCCATCACCAGCGCATGCGGAGGCTGCGTGACGCCAGCGCCCTGCATCTCCCTGATGGATGAACTCCCCCAAGCGAAAATCGCGCAGCCCCGACCATTCGAGGCTGCGCGATTCGCATTTTCCCGCTTCCGCCGATCCGTACCTCCGTACCTCCGTACCTCCGTACCCCCGTACCCCCGCACCACCTACCGCGGAGGATTCCCGATCCGGATGGTATCGCGCGGCATCTGGTACCGCGGGTCGTCCGCCGGTGGCGGCGCGGGGGGCGGCGGCGGCGGAACCACCTCGGTGGGCGGGCGCCGGCGGCCTCGCTGCGGCCGCGGCTGCTGCGCGGGCGGCTGCGGCACCAGCAGGGTGTCGAACGGCGCGGGCGGCGGCGCGGTCACCTCCGGGATCTCCTCCGGCGCGGGCGGCGGAGGCGGCGCCGGGCGCGGGCGCGGCTGCTCTTCCACCGGCGCGGGAGGCGGTGGCGGGGGCGGCGGCGCAACCGACGGACGCTCGCCGTTCTCCTCTTCACCGGCCTTGGTGCTGTCCACCGGCGGCGGGGGCGGCGGTACGTAGCCGCGCAGCCGCACGAACGGCGCGCCGCGCGGCGTGCGCACCAGCGCGGCGCGGGTTCCCGGCGGCCAGCTCCCCGCCGACGGGAAGCCCGTGAGCTCGATCCACAGCGTGTCCTTCACCACGCGGCCGGCAACGAACTGCCCCACGCCGCCCGGCTCGAAGGCCACGAACGAGAAGATCCCGTCGCGCCGCACCTCGCCCGTCATGGGGAAGGCCACGCTGTCACGCACGTACTGCCCGGCGATGGAGTCCAGCCGCTGGGTGACGATGCGGAACTCGCCCGGAGGCACCAGCCGGTACACCTGCTCGCGCACCCGCAGCGTGTCGCGCACGGGATATTCGAAGCCGGTGAACAGCCACCGGCCGGAAAGCACGGGCAGGCCCGCGCGCTCTTCGGGCGTGGGCCTGTGGAGCGGCGGAAGCGGCTCCACGTCCGCCCTCGCCTCGTTGCACGCCGCCGCGCCGAACAGCGCGAGCGCCGCCAGCACCGCCTGGGTCCGTCTCAACGGCCGTCTCGTCATGGTTCAGTGATGGAGCAGGGCCCGCCGGCACGCCGCCCGCGCACGAGCCGTGCCGGGCACCCCGCGCGGAGCCTCGCAAAGAGTTGACACGATATGGCGATACCCGTAGCTTCGACAACGGACCCGGCGGGTTTCCGCCGCTTTTGCGCCACCCTGAGCACGTCCCATGCCCGTCACCGCGACGTTGCGGCCGGAACCGACCGAGGCTCTTCTCCGCCGCGCTCTGGAGGCTCACGGCCAGCGCTTCACCGAGCAGCGCGCGGCCGTGTACCGGTTTCTTTCCGCCACATTTGAGCACCCGTCGGCCGACGAGGTGTTCACGGCCGTGCGCGGCGAGATCCCCGACATCTCGCTGGCCACGGTGTACAAGGCGCTGGAGACGCTGGTGAGCTGCGGCCTGGCCGCCAAGCTCACCTACGGCGACGACTCGGCCCGGTACGACGCCCGCACCGACGACCACTACCACTCGCGCTGCCTGAGCTGCGGCATCGTGCGCGACGTGCCCGGCCAGGTGATGGAGATGCCCTGCGTGCAGGTGGCTGAGGGCTTCCGCGTGGAAGGCTTCCGCGTGGAGGTGGTCGGCTACTGCCCCGCCTGCGCCGCCTCGGCAGACTGAACGACGCGGTTTCGGCTGATACGACGCCCTCCGACACGCGACGGGGGGCGTTTTCGTTATCAGATATGTCCATGAAGGCCAAGGTGGCCGACCAGCCCGCGTTCTACCTCTGCCATCACCTCCGCGGGAACGACGATGTCGAGGAAACGGGCGATGTGGTCCGGCAAGTAAAGGGTCACAACCATTGGAACCGCCAGGATCGCCGCTCCGTATCTCTGCGCCAATGGCCCGAGCCACGCGCGATCGCGGACCGTGACGTCGAACTCGGCAACTTCGAAGCTATCTTCCAGCAGAGGCACGATGGTCTGCTGATAGCCCTCGCGTGAGTAGTTGGGCTCGGTCACGACGAGCGCGTGGCTGATCCCCCATTCCTCGACCACGTGCCGGGTCGTTTCAATCAGCCTGCCTCTTCGGTTACTCCCCCAGACGTTCATCTCGCGAGTAACGCCCGTTCCGAGCCCCAGCGCTCGAGCCAGGCTCCCGCGGACCGATGGCATGTTCTCGACAATCCGGCCTCGGGACTCGCCGAGTTCCTCTACGCCGGCGCTCACCAGCCGGGATGTGTACACGTATGTTGACCGAGATAACCCGGTCCCTCGAAACGCGCTCGCGGAGGAATCGATCAGCACGTGCTCGGCACCGCGTCTCGCATCGTTGCCTTGGGTGCTCCCGTATGCAAGCGTCAGCGGGTCGCCCTCGCGCTCACCAGGCCATGGGTGCAGCAACACGTGGGGCCGACGTCCCTTTGAGATGGGCTCATGCACCTCAGGACGGAGGTAGAACACGTCTCCCGGTTGCACCATTGGTTCGAATCGGTGATGGGATAGGAAAAGCGGGCCAGAGACCTGATCTCCAACCCGCTTGTTATTTGGAGCAGCAAAGAAATCTCAGGGCTGCTTGCGCCTTCTATTCAACATCTCGCGCATGCTGCGCATCCCCCGTCGCAGGGATTCGTTGAAATCATCCTGGTCGGGCGAGCGCTCGGGGAACGGGGGCTCGGGCATGCCGGTGTTGGGCTGCACCGCGACGTCTGCCGCCGGCGGTGCTTCGTCGACCTGCTTCATGCTGCCTCGTGAGACAGGGTTCCCGTCGCGGTACACCGAACATTCGTGCGCTTTCGCACGGCTGTCAAGGCGCTCCGAATAGCGCCACCACTAACGCTAAACTCATGATTCGCAATCTTTTATCCCTCGTTTCAGATGTTCGCTCCAAATCTGAAGTGTGAATTGAGTACGGATGCGAAGATCGCAATTCTCCCGCAATCCCGCGCCGCCGGACCGGCTCGTGTGTATCTTCAACTCTCTGCTTTTTGTGTACGCACGCTGGATCGGGGATGATTGATGGACAAGCTGCCGACGGTGCCGCCCCGCGAGCACGAGGCAAAGCCTGACGCCGCCGCGTGGCCGCTCTCGCGGCTCACGTCCGTGCCCGCGGATGTCCCGCAGCCGGCGACGCCCGCCCTCGGGCCGGTGGACGGGTTCCGGGGTGAGCTGCTGACGGATGAGGCACGGCGGACGCCGTTCGGCGAGGCATCGGGGATCCTGCGCACGGTGCCGGACGCGGTGGCGGTGCCCGTGGACGCCGACGACGTGGCGGCGCTGGTCCGCTGGGCGGCGGCGCGTGGGGTGAAGCTGATCCCGCGCGGCGCGGGGACGGGGATGCCGGGCGGCAACGTGGGGCGCGGCGTGAGCGTGGACCTGGTCTCGCACTTCCGCGAGCCGGCGCGCATCGATCCGGAGACGCGGACGGCCACGATCGGGGTGGGGACCACGCTGGCGGCGCTGAACGTGGCCGCGTCGGTGCACGGGCTGCTCTTTCCGGTGGACCCGTCCAGCGGCGAGCGCGCCACCTTTGGCGGGATGATCGCCAACAACTCGGGCGGCTCGCACACGGTGCGCTACGGCTCCACGCGTGGCTGGGTGCAGGCGCTGGACGTGGTGCTGGCGGACGGCACGCGCGTCCACACCGCGCGCGGCGAGCGCGAGCGGCACCCGCGGCTCGCTGCGATCCTGGCCCAGGTGGACGCCGCGCTGGCGCCGCACCGGGACGCGGTCCTGGCCCGCTGGCCGCGGGTGCGGAAGAACTCGTCCGGCTATGCGCTGAAGGAGTATCTCACCAGCGGCGACGCGGTGGACCTGCTGGTGGGGAGCGAGGGAACGCTGGGGCTGGTCACCGAGGCCGTGGTGCGGCTGGCGCCGGCGCCGGCGGCGCAGGGGCTGGCGCTGCTGGAGTTCACCGACCTGGCGGCGGCGGGCGCGGCGGTGGAGCGCATCCTCGAGCTTCAGCCCGCCACCTGCGAGATCATCGACCGCACCTTCATCGACCTGGTGCGCCGCGGGGCCGAGGACCCGGGGTATCCGCTGCGCGAGGGGCTCGAGGCGATCCTGTTCGTGGAGTTCGAGGCCGACACCGAGGCCGAGGTCGCGGCGTCGCTCGCCACGCTGCAGGCGCACGTGGCCGGCGTGGCCGACCGCGTGACTGTGGCGGCCGACCAGATGCAGCGCGACCGCTTCTGGCACGTGCGGCACGCGGCCAGCCCCCTTATCGCCAAGCTGGCCGGCGGGCGCATCTCCATGCAGTTCATCGAAGACGGCGTGGTGCCGGTCGCCCGCCTGGCCGACTACATCCGCCTGCTGCGGCGCGTGCTGGGCGAGCACCAGCTCCCCGCCGTGATCTTTGGCCACGCGGGCGACGGCAACCTGCACGTGAACCCGCTGGTGGACGTCGCGAAGCCCGGATGGCGCGAGGAAGTGGAAGGGATCGTATTCGAAATCGCGAAGGGCGTGGCGGCGCTGGGCGGCACCATGGCCGGCGAGCACGGCGACGGCCGACTGCGCGCGCCGCTGATCGAGACCATCTTCGGCGAGGAGATCGTGGGCTGCTTCCGCGCCGTGAAGGCCGCGTTCGACCCGGCCGGCATCCTGAACCCCGGCGTGATCCTCCCCCTCCCCGGCCAGCGCCCGCTGGAGGCGATCCGGTACTGATGATGCCGATTCCGCGGCCAGCCATGCTCTGCCTCGTGCTGCTGGCCGCGGTGCGGATGGCGGCATTGGCGCAGCCCAGCCTCGAACTGCATGAACGCAGAGCAGCGGAGAGAGCAGAGATAGGCAGAGAACCGCCGTGTTGCCGGCCCCCAACCGTCCGCACGGGCACGCAGGAGGAACGGCGGCAGATCCAGCTCGCGGTGATGCGGGCGGTGCTGCGCGATCAATATCGCGACCCGCTGGCGGCGACCTGCATCTCGCTCGGCAGCCACCGCGTGGCGCCGGATTCGGCGTTCCTGGCGGCGCTGCAGGGTCCCGGGCGCGGGCCGGTTCTGCCGCCCGGCCGCTGCCCACCCACGTACGAGATCGGCGAGCGCGTGGGACCCAACCCGCCGCCGCGGCCGCCGGGGGCGCGCGACCCGTATCTCACGCGCATCGAGTCCGTGATCCCGCTCCGCGCCGGGCGGGCACGCGTGAAGGTCCGGGAAGATCACGGCTCCGAGATCAGGGGCTACACCTGCACGGCCTCGCGCCGGGCGGGTGCGTGGAGTGCGGACTGCCGGCTCACGTACATGGCGGTCGCCTGAATCGCGTGGGCTGCTCACCGGGAGCAGCCGAATTCCGTGTCCCCTAGCCTCGCTTACCGGCGGCTGAAGCCGCAGCAACAACTACGAGAAGCCTCGCAAACTGCGCGAGGCTCCAACAACCTGACATCTGCCACCTCGAGGGACGAAATGGCGTGGGGCACCGGGATGGGTCTCCGCGCCCCCGTCATTCGCGTGTTCTCACCGCGCTCCCGGCGGGTCTCCGCTCATTCCCAAGGGTGGAGACGATGCGGGCGGTGGTGACGATCTGGCCCACGTGGCGCTGGGTGTGCTCGGCGGCGTGGAACAGGAGGCCCAGCACGTTGCTGGGGAGCTGCTTGCGGCCCACGCCGCGGAACTCCAGCAGCGTGCGTTCATCGGTGGCGCGGAGCTGCGCCAGCGCCTTCTCCACGCCCGCCTCCACCTGCTCGATCAGCTCGCGCGCGGTGGGCGGCGGGTCACCCGGTGCCTGCTCGCGCTGGAGGGCGGCGAACTGCTCGTCGGTCAGCGGCTCGCCGCGGGCGTAGGTGAACAGGCGGTCCAGCGAGCCCGCCAGGTGCAGGGCGTGGAAACCCGCGGACGCGGCGCCGGCCGGCTTCATCCAAAGCGCATCCGTCTCCATCCCGCCGATCGCGGCGGCGACGTCCTCGCGCGCGCCGATCAGCGCGTGGGCCACGGGCATCAACAGTGGCGGGATTCCTTCCACGGGGCCGCGCATCCATGCTTCGGGCTGGTTCATCCTTCCCCCTGGTTCACGAATCTCCTGAGCCGTTTGTCCTGCGCCCATCCGTATCAGTTACAAGGAAGGATGGACATCTGTTTCCGATCAGGCTAACTTCCGAGGCGCCAAGAGGGATGGCTGCGCGTTCCATACGCGCCGCCCGGAACCGCCTTTTCACCAGGAGTAGCGCGTGAAGAAGCTGTCGCTGGACCTCGATAACCTGTCGGTCGAATCGTTCGGTACCGCCGCCGTGGCCGAGCCGAAGGGCACCGTGGTGGCCCACGGGGCCGCGATCACGGCCCCATCCCCGAATTATACCTGCGCGTACCACTGCACGTACCAGGGCCCCACCTGTTTCAACCAGTGCTGAGCGGGTGAACGGCGGCCGGCCCGGCGCTCGGCGCCCGCCCGGCCGCTTTCCTTCAAGGCCGGCTCCCCCATGGGGGGCCGGCCTTCGTCATTCCCCGCCCCGCAGCTCGCGGCGGACGATCTCGGTGAGTGCGTCCGGCGTGTTCAGCTTCGGGTCTTCGATGACGCGCTCCAGCAGGCCGCGCAGGAGCTCGCCCATGCGCGGCCCGGCAGCCACGCCGAGCGCCCGCAGGTCCGCGCCGCCGATGGCCAGGTCGCCGACCTCCAGCGCGGCGCCGGCGCGCATCACCGCGTCCGCCCGGCGGCGGAGCGCCTCGGCGGCGCGGACGCGGTCGTCATCCACCTCCGCGTGGCCCTTCGCGTTGTAGATCTCCAGGCGCAGCAGATCGTGCACGTACGCGCGGCCCACCACGCGCAGCCACCGCCGCACCTCGGCATCCGACGCCTCGGGGGCGGGCAGGCTCTCGTGCTGCGCCACCAGGTGCGTGGTGAAGTCGCGCTCGGCGTTGCTGAACTTGAGGCGCGTCATCATCCCCATCACCCGCGCCGCGCCCGCCTCGGCATGGCCGCGGAACGCGCCGTCTCCCTGCGTGCTCGGCTTCCCCACGTCGTGCAGCAGCGCCGTCAGGCGCAGCGGAATGCGGCTGGGCGGCGTGGCATCGGCACTGCGCAGGAGGTGCGTCCACACGTCCTCATCGCCATCCATCACCCCCACGCACGCCCGCAGCTCGGGGTAGAGCGCGGCCAGCGCGCCCGCTTCCAGGTACAGCCGCAGCGAGTCGGAGGGGCGCGTCACCTCCTTCAGCACCTTCAGCAGCTCCTCGCGCACCCGCTCGGCGGAAAGGTGTGGCAGCTCGGGCGCGGCCTCCATCGCCGCCTGCCAGGTGCCGGGGTCGATGCGGAAGCCGAAGCGCCCGGCGAAGCGGAGCGCGCGGAGCACGCGCAGCCGGTCTTCGCGAAAGCGCTCGCGCGGCTCGCCCACGGTGCGGATCACGCCGGCGCGCAGGTCGCGCAGGCCGCCGTGCGGGTCGCGCACCTCGTGCGTGCGCGGGTGCCAGGCGATGGCGTTGATGGTGAAGTCGCGCCGCTGCAGGTCTTCCTCCACCGTGTCGCTGAAGGAGACCCTGGCGTGGCGCCCATCCGTCTCCACGTCGCGGCGGAAGGTGGTGACCTCCACCAGCCGGTTGTCGGCGCCCAGCACGCCCACGGTGCCGTGCGCCACCCCCACGGGGACCGTCTTGCGGAACAGGCGCTGCACGTCGCGCGGGCGGGCGGCGGTGGCCAGGTCCCAGTCCTTTTCCTCGCCGTGGCCGGCCAGCGCGTCGCGCACGGCGCCGCCCACGGCCCAGGTGCTGAACCCCGCGTCCTCCAGGCGTTGGGCGATGCGCACCACCTCGCCGGGGGGGCGCAGGTCGGGGCGGGCATCGGCGGCGGCGGAGCGTTCGGTCACGGCGTGCGGGCGGTTTGTGCGAGTGGACAGCGCGATGCAGCGTCGCAGATGCGGAGAACCTGTTCCAAGTGCGCCAGCGGCAAGCGGTTGGCAGATTTGCGGCGCGATGTTATGTTTCGCGGTCCACCAATCAACCCGTCCGCACGCCCACCCGGATCCGGATGAAGATCTTCCAGATGCTGGAACGTTCCAGCGCCACGGAGTCGTTCCGCGACGCGCTCGAGCGCTTCCTTCGCGACGGCCGCCCCAACGAGCGGATCGCGTTCAACCGCGACTGTCCGGCCGTGAAGGTGGAGCGCTGGCTCACCAAGGCGCTGGAAGAATACCCGGAGCTGCACATCGAATCAATCGAGATGCGGGCGCTTTCGGGGTGCGAGTACTTCCGCGGCTTTGCCGAGGTGCACACCGCGGCCGAGGTGCGCCGCGTGAACTTTCACTGGGATTGCCGGTGGAAGGCGCAGGAGATGGGCTGGGAAGACTACTTCGGCTACCCCGACCAGATCCGCGCCGCCCGCGAGTTCGGCTACGACTGCTTCCGCACCTGGGCCGAAGAGGGCGTGAAGGTCAAGGCGGTGGCCCTGGCCGGCGAGCTCGACGAGGTCGGCTCCGGCGAGCCCGTGCCCGCCTGACGAGCTGCGCAAGGAACAGGATGATGAAAACGGCCGTCCCGGCGAGGGGCGGCCGTTTTCTCGTGCGGGATCGGGTACGATTCGAAAAGACCCTGCCCGATGACGAGGCGGCAGCCGTGTGAAAGTCTGAATTTCATGAACGCAGAGCACCGCTGTTGCTGGATCTTCGCTCGAGTGAGCCCGCCTTGTCCGCAGGATGCTACTCCGCGGCGGGCGCTGGCTGCTCCGCGGCCGCTGGAGGAGGCGGCGTGGCACCCCCGGCCGGGGCGGCGGGGAGGGTGAGGATGAAGGTGGAGCCCTTTCCGTAGCGGCTGCGGGCGGTCAGGTCGCCCCCCATGGCGCGGGCCATGTCGCGGCTGATGGCCAGCCCCAGGCCGGTGCCCTCCTGCGCGCTGGTGAGCGAGCGGCCCAGCTGCACGAACGGCTCGAAGATGCGCTCCAGCTGGTCTTCGGGGATTCCCTCGCCGGTGTCGCACACCTCCACCGTCACCCGGCCGGGGGTGGTGCCGCACAGCAGATCCACCCGGCCGCCCCTGGGGGTGAACTTCACCGCGTTGGAGCACAGGTTCAGCACGATCTGCTCCACCTTCCCCGAGTCGGCCAGCGCCACCAGCGTGTCGGGGCATTGGCCCATGTGCAGGGTGATCCCCCGCTCGCGCGCCTGCGGCTCCAGCAGCATGCTCACCGAGAGCACCGCGTGGCGGATGCGCACCGGCGCGCGCTCGTAGGTGATCTGCCCCGCCTCGATGCGGCTGAAGTTGAGCAGGTCGTTGATGATGTTGAGCAGGTGCCGCTGGCTGCGCTGGATCTTGTCCAGGTCGCTCTTCTGCTCGTCGTTCACCGGCCCGCGCAGCCCCAGCGCCAGCAGCTCGGCGTAGCCGCCGATGGCGTTGAGCGGCGTGCGCAGCTCGTGGCTCATGGCGGCCAGGAACTCGCTCTTCGCCTGGTTGCTGGCCTCGGCCGCGGCGGCGCGGGCGGTGGCCTCCAGCGCGCGCGCCTCGGCCTCGCGGCGCTCGGTCAGGTCGCGCGTGACCTTGGTGAAGCCCAGCAGCCGGCCGTCGGCGCCGTGCAGCGCGGTGATCACCACGTTGGCCCAGAAGCGCGTGCCGTCGTTGCGTACCCGCCACCCCTCGTCCTCCACGCGCCCGTCGCGCAGGGCCATCCGCAGCTCCCACGCGGGCTTCCCCGCCGCCACGTCCTCGGGGGGATAGAAGGTGCTGAAGTGCCGGCCGATGATCTGGCCGGCGGTGTACCCCTCCATCCGCTGCGCGCCCTCGTTCCAGCTGGCCACGTTGCCATCGGGATCGAGCATGAAGATCCCGTAGTCCCTCACGTTCTGCACCAGCAGGCGGAACGATTCCTCGCTCTCGCGCAGCATTTCCTCGGCGCGGCGGCGCTGGGTCAGGTCGCGCGTGACCTTCGCGAAGCCCACCAGGGTGCCGGTGTCGTCGCGCAGCGCGGTGATCACCACGTTGGCCCAGAACCGCGTGCCGTCCTTGCGCACGCGCCACCCCTCGTCTTCCACGCGCCCGTCGCGCTCGGCCACCTCCAGCTCCCACGGGGGCTTGGCCAGGTCTTCGGGCGGATAGAAGACGGAAAAGTGCTGCCCCACGATCTCGTCGCGGGTGTAGCCCTTGAGCCGTTCGGCTCCCGCGTTCCAGTTCAGCACGTGGCCGGTGGCGTCGAGCGCGAAGATGGCATAGTCCTGCACGCTCTCCACCAGCAGCTGGTAGAGACCGGCACTCTCGGCCACGCCTCCGCCCCCGCCCGCGAACACCGCCGCATGCTCGCGCGCGCCGTCGCTCAGCGGCGCCTCGGCGCCCTCCGCGTCGCTCCAACCCTCGGTCATCGGCCCCTTTGGACAAACGTCGGACACGATCCCCAGTCCGCCAATCCGCGCGCGGACACATTGGTTTCACTGCAACTTTAGTGACGCGCACGAGAAATCTTCCCACGCGGGCAGGCGCGGGCCGGCTGGCAACCGTTGCGGGGGACCACATTCTGGGCGGATCGCGGGGATGAAAACGAGGAGCACTCCATCGAGCGCTCCTCGCCCTTGTTGTCCCACCGTTGTCGCGCCGTTTGATCCTGGATGGGGGAACTGCCGTCTGGCCGATACGCGGGCCGGCTTCGTCGCCACGTGCAGAGGAACGTTGATTGGGACCCGGAGCACCAGAGGACCAGAGCACCAGGGGGCTCGGCGCTGAACCCTGGTTCCTGGTCCTCCGAGTCCCCCGATTCGGCCTGCGGTGGAAGCAGGATCTACCGCGACGAGAGGACGAAGGTGTTGCCGTCGGGGTCCTTGAAGATGGCGCTGGTGCCCCAGTCCTCTGTCTTGGGCGGCTGCACGAACTCCACCCCGCGCGCCACGTACTCGTCGTACGTCTTCTGCACGTCATCCGTGGCGAAGGACAGGTTCATGAAGCCGCCGATGCGCTCCTCCTGCCCCGGCGGCGTGAACAGCACCACCCCCGTCTCGGCGCCGGGGATGCGCAGCTCGATCCAGCGCTGCTCGCCGAACGGCTGGTCGGTGACCACGCGGAAGCCCAGCTTGCCGGTGTAGAACTCGAGCGCGCGGTCCTGGTCACGCGTGGGAATGCTGATGAACTTGACGTGCTTGATCATGGCTACGGGCTCCGCCGCTGAAGTGCCGAAAGTGACTGCCGTGCGGCACAACGAAAACGACGAATCCCTTGCGCTGCAAGGCGTGCAGCCCTCACTCTGGCAACCGATGCCATAGCCGCGTCGATCGCTTCCGCCCCGGATTCCGCCTTCGGTCCATCACCCCGTCCTCCGCCCGCGCGCCCGATGCCCATCGTACTGGACGACTACGTGCTGGAAACGCTGATGCCCGATCTGGTGGGGCACGACCATCATCCCTCGGCGTTCCTGCTCTACCTGGCGCTCTGGAGATTGACCGAGGGCGGCGCGCGCGAGGCCGTGGCCAGCCTCCGCCAGCTCGCGGAAGAGACCGGCCTCTCCCGCCGCGCCGTGCAGGACGCCGTCGCGCGCCTCTCCGCGCGACGGCTGGTGGACGTGCAACGCGCGGGGATCACCGACGTGCCGGCGTACCGCGTGCTGCGGCCCTGGGCGCGGTAGGTCCCGCTGCATGCAGACACCTCGCGCCTGACCGTCGCGGCGTTCCTTACCTGCCCAGCGCTTCGCTCAGCTTCGCCACGACGGAGTTGACGTGTGGGCGCTGGTCGGGCGGCACGGCGCGAGCCGTCTGCTCGGCCAAGCGCTCGAGCGCATCGGCCGGAAGTTTTGCCGCCTGTTTGACCGTCCAGGCCAGCCGAGAGGAGAGATTCCCCGCCTGTGAAGCCGAGGCACCCGCGGAGGCGGGCTCCAGTTCGTGGAGATTGGCCGCGAAGCGCTCAAGCCGCGCAGCCTGTGCCTCAAACGCCGCATCCACGATCTTCTGGTACTCGGGAGAAGCATCGAGCATGTCCAGGAACTCTTCGGTAGCATCGCCCGACTCGATGAACCTGCGGAACTGAGATCGCAGTCCCGGGTCGTCGATTCCGCTCAGCAGTGCATCGGTGCTCACGTGTGCTCTCCCATCATCGGTGTGTGAAACCGGATCGTAGCGTCCGTCTCACATATACGACGCACCCCGGCGGCATTACTCTACATCCCGCTCCGAAGACTCCAATCTATGCCGGAGCTTCTTCAGGAGTCGGAACAGCCGGACCGAGGCCGCGGAATACGACGTCCCGATGTCATGCGCGACGTCGGAAATGGACATGTCTTCCCAGAAGCGCAGGCGAATGAGCTCCCATTCGTCTTCCGAGAGTTCGCCAAGAAGCCGTTCCAGCGCGATTCGCCGGTCCAGGGTGAACTCACCGGCACCGTCATTCCAAGGCTCCTCGGTCCACTCGGACAGATCACGGTGATTCGCCGACTTCCACCTCCCTCGCCGATACTCGTCACGTATGCGGTTGCGGATCATCACGACGACGTAACCTTCCGGGGATCGGGATGCACGCACCCGACGCAACGTCGAAACGGACAACAGGCGCAGGAGAATGTCCTGGGCCAAGTCGTCGGCATCCAGCGTCCAAACGTCTTCGTGCAGCAACATGGACGACGCGAGGGCGCTCACACGCTCCGACAGCGGCTGCCACGATGCGTTGTCCCGGGCGGCGGCTCCCCGTCTAAGGTCGTGCTCGATTGATTCGAGCCACTGCTCCCATTCCGACGACCCGCTACTCATTGGCCGAATCGTCCAGCTTTTCGGTGTAATCTTCCAGGATATGCAGCACCTTGAACCAGTGACCCTGAAAGCGCGAACGCGCGGTGAACCAGACCTTCTTCGCTCGCGCGTAACTCTTCTTTCCAGCATAGCGCGCAACGGCTTCGCTGCTGGGCGTGGTTCCGAGCAGAACCGCGGTCAGGAGTTCGCGCATGGCCTTCGGGTCCTCCGCTGATTCTCCGTCTACCTCCGAGATCGTGAGCCGAACCAGATCCGAGCAGAGATCCCGCACCCCGGGCTGCCTGGCACTCTTTGTAAGAGCGTCGAACACAGCCGCGAATGCGCCGATGCCGAGCAACCCAAGGCAGATGATCATCCATTGCGTCCGCCAGCGCGCTCTACCCAGTGTGTCGGCACCCTCCCTGTCCGGAAGGTCCACGCGCCAATCCTCCACCTCGTACACCCCGCCCGCGTCATTCTTGAGGATGAGTTCCAGCCCGCTCGACCACTCGAACTTTGCCAGCCTGCGTGACGAATCCGCTTTTACGACTTTGAGTTCAACGTAACCGCGCGTCAGCGGGCGAACGCGGACTGCCAACGGCGTGCTGTCGGACAGCATCGCCGTCCATCTGCTCTGCGGAGGGCTCTTCGGACGGAGGCGCAGCGTGACAAAAGACGTGAGATTCCCTCTGTCGGTAGCGAAGCACAGGGTACCGTCCGCACAGGAACGGCTCTGGCGGAAGCCGGTGACAGAACCGGGAGCGATGGGGGTGACCCCAATTTTCGTCAGGCTCAGCAACAACGCGCTGAGCGCGGCCAGAGCAGCGAGCGACCTCCTGAAGATGGACCCCATTTATACTCTCCAGGCGAGAAGTACACAAAGGCGTCAGATCAAACCGCCAATGATGGCGCTTGGAGAGAGCTAGATCAAGACCTCGTGAACCACCAAGGCACCGCAGATTGTCGTACAGGCTAATTGCGTCCGGAGGGGCACGACGCGTGTCGGCGGGGAATCCCCCACTCACCCGCCTCACCCCCCGCCCCGGCGCAGCCCCCGCCCGGCGCGCGCGCCGGTGATGCGCGCGTCGCGGATCTCGGGGACGCCGTTCACGATCACGTGCTGGATGCCCACGGCCGTCTGCACCGGGTTCACGAAGGTCGCCCGGTCGCACACGGTGTTGGGGTCGAACAGGGTGAGGTCGGCGTACATCCCGGCCTTGATCACGCCGCGGTCGGCCAGCCCCACGCGCGCGGCGGGGAGCGCGGTGAACTTGCGGATGGCATCCTCCAGCGTGATCACGTGGCGCTCGCGCACGTAGTGGCAAAGGATGCGCGGAAACGAGCCGTACGCGCGCGGGTGCGGGTGCTCGGTCACGGTGCTGTCCGCGCGCCGCGCGCCCGCGTCGATTCCCACGCTCACCCACGGCTGGCGCATGGCGTACTCGATGTCCTGCTCGCTCATCGAGAAGTAGATCGCCGACGAGCGCGCCCGGTCGGCCAGCACCAGGTCGAACAGCGTTTCCACCACCGGCTGGTTGCGCGCGGCGGCCACCTCGCTCAGCCGCATCCCCTGGTAGCGCCGCAGGCTGTCTTCCGCGATCCCCGCGATCATCACCCCGCTGGGCCCGCCGGCGCTGGCGCCGATGTTCTCGTCGCCGCCGTTCGTCAGCTCGGCGGCGATGCGGGCGCGGGCGGCGGGGTCGCGCAGGCGCGCCAGCATGGCCTCGGTGCCGCCGGCGTGCGCCCAGTTGGGGAGGATGGCGTCCAGGTCCGTCCCCGACGCGGGGTAGGGGTACTGGTCGGCCATCACGTCCACGCCGCGGGCGCGCGCCGCCTCGATGGCGGCCACGGCCTGCACCATCTTCCCCCAGTTGGCCTTGCCGCTGGCCTTGATGTGGTGCACCTCCACCCACGTCCCCGCCGCCTCGCCGATGTGGATGGCCTCGTTCACCGCCTCCACCAGCCGCGTCCCCTCGCTGCGGATGTGGCTGGCGTACCCGCCGCCGTACCGCCCCGCCACCTTCGCCAGCTCCACGATCTCCTCGGTGGGCGTGAACGACGCGGGGCTGTACGCCATCCCCGTCGACAGCCCCATCGCCCCCTGCCGCATGGCGTCGGCCACCAGCCCGCGCATCTGCTGCAGCTCCGCCGGCGTGGCACGGCGGTCCTCGTCACCCATCACGTAGCGGCGCACGGAGCCGAGCGTGACGAAGGTGGCCAGGTTGATGGCGGGGCGCGTGCTGTCGAGCTTGGCGAAGTAGCCGTCCAGGTCGCGCCAGGTGACCCGCGCGCGGGTGCTGTCGCCCAGCTCGCGCAGCGTGTTCTCGTTCACGGGGACCACCGAGGTGACCTCGCCCGTGATCTCCGTCGTGATCCCCTGCGTGATCTTGCTGGCGGCCTGCGGGTTGGAGAGGAGCGGATATTCCGAGTGCCCCAGCATGTCGATGAACCCCGGCGCCACGATCAGCCCCGTGGCGTCGATGGTGTCGCGCGCCTGCGCGCCGGTGAGCACCCCCACCGCCGCGATCCGGTCGCCGCGGATCGCCACGTCGCCCCGCACCCACGGGCTCCCCGTTCCGTCGATGATCCGCCCCCCGCGGATCAGCAGGTCGTACACGCCGTTGGAAACGCGCCCCGGCTCCGCCTCACGCCCAGGCGCGGCGGGCGGAGTGGCGGCGCCCGGGAGGGGAGATGCGCCCCGCCCCGGCTGCGGCGACGGCGCGGCGGGCGCGCACGCGGCGGCCATGCCGGCGATTGCGAGAAGGGCGGTGGATCGGGAGATGGATGGCATCGCGGTCGTGGCGCTCCGGAAGGACGGATGGGCGGCGACGAATGCGCTCGAGCCGCGGTGGGCCGGCACGGACTCCGCCCGCGCGGACCGTGCGCCGGCATCACCGGAGATGGCCGCCGCGCGTGCGTTCGATGGAACGTACTTCGGGAGATTCGCCCGCGCTCGCGGCAAGCGCAAGAGCGTGGGGCCGCTGGTGTCGCATTCCGGCCGGTGATGTGAATCCGTGCAGGGTGCGTCCCCTCAACGACATGCGCCTCCGCCGGCCTCGAAGAACCCGCGCGACGCGTCCCGCGGCTGGCTGAATGTGAGCGCCTAAGTCACCGATTGGCAAGCACTTGGACATCATCAACCCCCTTGACGCGAACGCCGCCCGCCCCGACTGTTGAGCGTCCCCGGCACCCCACCCCAACACAGAGAAACGACCATGGGAAATGGACGCACGCAGTCGCCGCCCGCGGGCTCACCCGACGTGCTCGGCCAGCCGTCGCGCCGGCCCGGCCCGCCGCCCGAGCAGCACGCCATCCGGGCGCTCCTGGCAGACATCCTGAGCCGCAGGATGGGAGGATGCCCGCACGCGGCCGACGGCCCGGCCCTGGTGATCGGGATCGACCTGGGCATCGAGGCGAAGAACGGTGAGACGCCCGGCGAGGCGCCGGGCCGTCCCCGGGGCGCCCACGCGGAGGAGAACGCCGCGGGCCACGATCGCGCGCCGGCGTTTTCGTTCGGCGGCCTGCGCGAGGCGCTGGAGGCGATGGCGAGCGCGCCGGCCGGGGGCCCGGAGCCGGGGGAGGATGGGGGCGCCCCCGCGGCGGAGCAGGTCGAGGAGCGCGAGGAGTTCGAGGAGTTCTATCACCGCCAGACGCTGGTGATCGAAGACGACAGCCGCGGGAAGATGGTGACGGCCGCGGTCGTGGGGTTCGGCCTGGGCGCGGCCGCCATGTTCCTGGCGCGCCACCTCCAGCCGGCCATGCCGGGCGAGCCGCGCGGCATCCACTGAGCGCAACGGGCAAAACGGGGCGGCCGCGCACGCCGCGCAGCCGCCCCGTCTGGAGATCCCTGTCTGATGATCACGCCGTCCGGCCGGACCAGCGGCCGCGCGCCGTCCCTGGGAACCGTCTCCAGAACACGCACCAGTGTTCCCGCGTTGGCGGGTTCGGAGCGGCCAAGTCTCCATCCAGCAAGCATTTACCTTGGCACGGCACCCTTGACGTCCGCTGTCCAGTTCACCAGTGTTCAACCGTCGCTGCGATCAACGCCGAATCCCCAGAACCGTTCGTGCCCATTAGACGCACGCCGGCGTTGTCGTTCGAGGCATCCCTCGAGGCTCGTGAGGAGATGGCACGCGGCCCGAAGACACGCCAGAGCGGTGAGAGTTCATGGCGCTCGTTCGGGAGATAAGAGAACTCCGCGAGCGCTGCCATTCAGGCGAGCGGTTCACCCAGACGTTTGGACGATCATGAGAAACCCCATGCGCCCCCTCTCGCTGGACGGCACGCGAGAAGTGCTCGAAGAAATGTCGCGTCCGCCCGAGGACACGCCCGCGCGACGCAGGATGATGCAGCGAGTGAGGGAGATGGCGGCCCTGCGCGAGCGACTTGAAGCCGAAGACGCTGCCGGCAAGAAAGCTGTGCCCTGACTGGTGGCGCGTGACCGGATTCTGCGCTGCTTTTAACTAACCCGGTAGCCCAATCCCATGTCGGCGCGGAACGATAGCTCGCTGGGCGAGGTCACGGTTCGAAAGCTGGAGGGACCACCCGAACCGGGTTTCGACTGCGGTCACTCGGAACAGAACGCATTTCTTTACGAGCACGCCTGGCGTGATCAGCAGGAGTTGGTGTCAGTCACCTACCAGTACTTCGTAGATGGTATCTTCGCCGGTTTCGCGACGGTATCGATGGATGGGCTTGCGCTCACGTTCCGAGAACGTGGACCATACATCCGATATGAAACGGTGGGCGCCACCAAGCTGGCCCAACTGGGAGTGGATGTGCGGTTTCAAGGCCGAGGGTTGGGAGAGACGATCGTTGCGGACGTAATCGCGCGCGCTCAGAAGAGCGGCGAAAGGATAGGATGCCGGTTCGTGGCGGTCGATGCCCGGCCGGGGCTGGATGGCTGGTACGAGAGGCTCGCATTCAAACGCAACAAGCTCATGCAGCAGCGCATGGCTCAGCTCGCCCTGGAAAAGAAGCGCGACGTTGAGCGGCTCGCCACGAGCATGCGATTCGACATCCGCAATTCGTGACCTCTTCGTGCCCGATGAGGAAGGTTCAAGCAAAGAGGCCGCGTCCGAACGCGGCCTCTTCACGTTTCCTATGTTCCCTCGTTTACGCCCGCCCCGCGCCCTCCAGCATCCTCCGCGCGTACGACAGCGCGCCTGCCACGGCATCCGACACGCCGGGGCGCACCTCGAACGGGTAGCCGGAATCGTCCAGCCCGCGGGTGACGGCGGCGGCGTAGAAGCCGGCGCCCAGGGTGCCGCCGTGGAAGACCACGGGGATCACGCCCTCCCACGGCTCCAGGCGGCGCGCCAGCGCCACGGCGTGGCTGGCCAGCTCGCGCGCCTCGCGCTCCACGATCTGCACCGCCACGGCGTCGCCCGCCTCGGCCGCGTCGATCACGTGCATGGCCAGCGCGGCCACGGCGGCCTTCTCGGCGCGGCCCACCCACGGCGGGATGGCCTGCGGCCCCTCCAGCTTCAGCCGTTCCAACACCTGCGGGAGGAGCGCCGTGTGCGGGCCGCGTCCGTCGGCGGCGCGCAGGGCGGCGGCCAGGCCGTTGCGGCCCAGGCTCCACGCGCTCCCCTCGTCGCCCACGATCATCCCCCATCCCCCGCACCGCTCCACCCGCCCGTCCGCCGCGCGGGCGTAGCCCACGCTCCCGGTGCCGGCGATCAGCAGGATCCCCGGGCGGCCGCCCACGGCCCCCTCCAGCGCGATCTCGCCGTCGGTGGCGATGCGGACGCGATCGGCCACGCCGCTGGCCGCCAGCGCCGCCTCCACCACGCGCCGCTCGCGCTCGTTCCCCACGCCCGCCAGCCCCGCGCACAGGGCCACGGGCTTCTCGGCGGCCCCGGCCTCGGCCAGCGCGTCGCGGACCAGGCCGGCCAGCATCTCGGCGGTGGCGGCGGGGTGGCGCGGGTCCACCAGGCCGGCCGGGCCGACCACGCGCGCCAGCTCGCGCCCATCGTCGTCCTCCAGCGCGAGCGTGGTCCGTGTCCCTCCGCCGTCTACCCCTGCGAACAGCGTCATCGCCCCGCCAGGGCGGTCTGCCCGCCGATCTCGGTCACCTCGCGCGCCTCGCCCTCCAGCCCGGGCTGCGTGCCCACGCCCCACCCGGGAAAGTCGGTCCGGCGGCGGCGCTGGGGCGGTGACGCGAGCTCGGCGGTGGAGAGGAGCGGCTGCTCCACCGGCTCGCCGCCGCGGCGCACCACGTACGCCTCCATGGCGAAGTACTCGGGAAGGCCCAGCCGGTCCACGATGCGCGCGGTGCCGCTGTTGCGCTCTTCCACCCGCTGCCAGAACTCGCGGTCGTCCTGCCCGGGGAAGGGCGCCTTGTCCTTCTGGCTCTGGTGCTTGTAGATGGCCAGGATCTTCAGCCGCAGCTCTTCCTCGCTGAGCGGTACCAGCACGTCGGCCTCGCTCACCGGCCACTCCTGCCAGGCGCCACGGTAGTACCACACCTCGGGCGCGTCGCCGCTGTACGCCTCCAGCGCGCGGTGCACCGCCTCCAGGCACATGCGGTGGGTGCCGTGCGGGTCGCTCAGGTCGCCGGCCACGAACAGGATCTCGGGGCGCTTCTGCTCCAGCAGCTCCAGCGTGATGCGCACGTCCTCGGGGCCGATCGGGTCCTTGCGCACCTTCCCCGTCTGGTAGAAGGGGAGGTTGAGGAAGCACGCCTGCTCGCGGTGCATCCCGAAGGTCTCGATCCCGCTCACCGCCTCGGCCTCGCGGATGCGGCGCTTGATGGTGAGCACCTCGCCGATGTCCACCTGGCCGGGGCGCTTGTTGTCCAGGAACTGCTCGATGCGGCTGGAGAGCTCGTCCACCCGCCCGTCGCCCAGCGCAAAGTCACGCGCGAAGCGCTGCAGCCAGTCGATGTAGCGCCGCACCTCGTGGTCGAACACCGCGATGTTCCCCGACGTCTGGTAGGCCACCACGATGTCGTTGTCGTTCTGGTGGAGCTTGTTCAGGATCCCGCCCATCGAGATCACGTCGTCGTCGGGGTGCGGGCTGAACACGATGATCTTCTTTCCCCGCGGCAGGCGGCTGCGCCCGCGCACCTTGGAGAGCAGGCTGTTGAACACCTCGCCGTTCAGCGGCCCGGCGCTGCCGTAGCGCGCCAGGAGCGACGACAGGTGGTGCTCGCGGTAGGCGTCGGTGTCCAGCTTCAGGATGCTCTTCCCCGTCTGCTGGCTCAGCCAGATCACCGCCTCGGTCTCGAGCTTCCGGTTCCACCGCACCTCGCCCACCACCCACGGCGTCTTGATGCGCGTGAGCTCGGCGGCGGCGGCGGGGTCCAGGTAGAAGGTGGCGTGCGGGTGGTTCTGGAGATAGGTGGCCGCCACGTCGGGGTCGGGCTCGCCCTCCACGCTGCGGCGGATGACGGAGGCCTTGTGCTCGCCGGTGGCGATCAGCGCGATCTCGCGGGCGTCCATGATGCTCTGGACGCCCATGGTGATCGCCTCCATCGGCACGTTGTCCTCGCCGAAGAAGTCGGCCGCGGCGTCGCGGCGGGTCACGGTGTCCAGCGCGATCAGCCGGGTGCGGCTCTCCACCCCGCTGCCGGGCTCGTTGAAGCCGATGTGCCCCGTCTTGCCGATCCCCAGGATCTGGAAGTCGATCCCGCCGGCCTCGCGGATGGACTGCTCGTACCAGGCGCAGAACTCGTCCACCTTCTCGCGCGGCACGTCGCCGGCGGGGATGTGGACGTTCTCCCTGGGCACGTTGATGTGGTCGAACAGGTTCTCCCACATGTACCGGACGTAGCTGTGGATGCTGTCCGGCGCCATCGGGTAGTACTCGTCCAGGTTGAAGGTGACCACGTTGCTGAAGTCGAGCCCCTCGTCGCGGTGCAGGCGGATCAGCTCGCGGTAGATGCCGATGGGCGTGCTGCCGGTGGCCAGCCCCAGCACGGCCGGGCGCCCCTCGGCGTTGCGGTCGCGGATCAGCTGGGCGATGCGCTCGGCGATGGTCCGGGCGATCTGGTCGTACTCCACGATGACGACGGGAACGCGCTCGCGGGTCTGCGCCATGCTCTGTCTCTGCCGGTTCTGCGGTCCAAATCCAGTTGCGACGGGAGCCGTCCAGGGCTGCACGCATCGGGCCAGCGCCATACCTCGGAATCCGCCATCCGGCGATGAAGGCGGCGCCCCCCTTCTTCGGAAACCATCACGGAAGGCGGGCGGGGCGGGATTTGCGGGAATGCGAGTGAACTCGCCGCTACAACGGCACGCAGTCCGCCTTCGCGGACTCCAACCGCGGTGGACGAGTGGTCTCGCCGTGGTCTACGGCCGCACCAGCCCGCCGGCCGCCCGTGCCTCCCAGTCCGTCAGCGGGGCGTCGGTGATCGCGCCCTGCACCGCGTCGGCGACGGCGCGGCGGAGGGCGACGTGCTTGTTGTTGGCGCTGGTGGGGTTCACGCGGTTGGTGAGGATGATCACGAACAGCCCGCGCTCGGGATCGACCCAGATGGAGGTGCCCGTGTACCCCGTGTGGCCGAAGCTGCGCGGGCCGAAGTATCGCCCGGCCGACGAGTTGTTGGACGGCGTGTCCCACCCCAGCGCGCGGCTGCTGCGCGGGAACTCGGGCGCCGTCCAGCGCGCCACCGTCTGGGGCTTGAGGATGCGCACGCCGCCGTAGGCGCCGCCGTTCAGCAGCATCTGCGCGAAGATGGCCATGTCGCGCGCGCTGCTGAACAGCCCCGCGTGCCCGGCCACGCCACCCAGCGCATACGCATTGGGGTCGTGCACCGATCCCCAGATGTGGCCGCGTGCCGAGTCCACCTCCGTCGCCGCGATCCGCGGCCGCAGTGACGGATCGGGGCGGAAGCGGGTGTCGCGCATCCCCAGCGGCCGGAACACCCGCGCGTCCACGAAGCGGTCCAGCGAATCGCCCGCCACCCGCTCGATCACCAGCCCGGCCAGCACCAGGTCCCAGTCGCTGTAGACGGTCTGCGTGCCGGTGGGATACTTCAGCGGCCGCAGGTCGATCTGCCGCAGGTACTGCTCGCGCCCGCGGAACTCGCGGTACAGCGGCGCGAACGCCTCGAAGCCGCCGCGGTGGGTGAGCACCTGGCGCAGGGTGATGTGCTGCTTGGCGGTGTCGCTCAGCCCGGCCAGGTACCAGCTCACGCGCTGGTCCAGGTCCACCGCGCCCTGCTCCTCCAGCATCGCCATCGCCGTGGTGGTCGCAACGACCTTGGTGACCGAGGCCATGTCGAACAGCGTGCTGTCCGTCACCGCCGGCGAGCCGGGCGCCCAGTCCACCGCGCCGTAGCCGCGCAGGTGCACCAGCCGCCCCCATCGGCCGACGGCGATCGCGATCCCGCTCGCCGCGCGGTCGGCGATGGCCGCGCTCGCCAGCGAGTCGAGCGTGGCCGGCAGCGCCGCATCCATCCCCACCTCGGCAGGCGCCGCCGCCACGAGCGTCTGCACCGGCGCCACCCGCCGCACCTCGGGCGCCGCCACCGGCGCGGGTTCGGGGACGGGCGCGGGCGCCACGACCGGAGCCGGCGTGCACGCGGCGAGAAGTGCCGGGATGAACAAAAGGCTGATGCGCTTCACAAATCGCCTGAGCAAGAGAATGCCGTCCCGGGTCGCCCACCGGCTCTGTCGCTCGCCGGCCATGGCCGAAGACCGGCCCCCGCCAAGGGGGTGAAGCCTCGCGCAGTTTGCGAGGCTTTTCGTCGTTGTTGCTGCGGCTTCAGCCGCCGGTGTGGATCCGCCGCGCCTCACCCTACCGCACGCACCACCCGGCACGGGTTGCCCACGGCGATCACCCCGGCAGGGATGCTGCGCGTCACCACGCTCCCGGCGCCGATCACGGCGTTCTCGCCGATGGTGACGCCGGGAAGGACGATGCTCCCGCCGCCGATCCACGCGCCGTGCCCGATGGCGATGGGGAGCGCGTACTCCGGCCCCGCGCGGCGGACAGCGGCATCCACCGGATGCGTGGCGGTATAGAGCTGCACGCCCGGCGCGATCTGCACGTCATCGCCGATGGTGATGGGCGCGCAGTCCAGGAACACGCAGTTGTAGTTGACGAAGGTGTTGCGGCCGATGCGAATGTTGTAGCCGTAGTCGCACTGGAACGGCGCCATCACCACCGCCCCCTCGCCGAACGCGCCGAATAGCGCTCCCAGCGCCCGCAGGTACGGCCCATCCTCCCCCGGCACGGCGCCGTTGAAGTAGTGCAGCACCCGCCGCGCGTGCAGCCGCTCCGCCACCAGTTCCGCGTCGGAGGCGATGTACAGCTCCCCCGCGAGCATCTTCTCCTTCTCCGTCGCCATCCAGCCCCCAGGCGGTTGAAGTCCGCGAAGGCGGACTGCGCGCCGTTGTAGCGGCGAGTTCACTCGCAAATTCCACCCGTATGCATCGATCGGGAGGCCCTACCTCGCCGCCGCCCGCATGATCCCCGTCCCCCGCGGCGCGTCGGCGATGATGCCGACGGGGAGGCGGCCGCCGATGGCCGCCTGGCCCAGCACGGCGCGCGCGGCGGCCTCCTGGCACACCGCCTCGCGGCCCCAGGCCGCCACGTACGCGGGGGCGGACGGGAACGAGCGCAGCAGGTACGGGCTGCCGAAGCTGATCACGATCACCGGCTTGCCGCTGGCCGCCAGCTGCTCCACGAAGCGCGCGAACCCGCCGCCCGCCTCCACGCTGCCACGGTACTCGCGCGGCGTTACGTACGCCCCCACGATCACCAGGTCCGCCGCGTCCGCCCGCGCGCGGAGGCTGGCGAAGTCCGTCGCGTCGCTCACGCGCACCGCGTCCACCGTGCGCCCCTCCCCGCCCAGCCCGGCGTTGAACACCGTGCCCGCGCTGCTCCCGGGGTCGCTGTAGGTGACGGAGAGGATGCGCCGCGCGCCGGCCGCCAGCGGCACCAGGCTGCGCCGGTCGCGGACCAGGGTGATGGAGCGCTGCGCCACCTCCATCGCCAGCCGCCGGTGCTCGGTGCTGCCGACCACGGAGGCGATCCGGGCGGGGTCGGCATAGCGGTCCTTCTCCAGCCGCACGCGCGACTTGGCCTCCAGGATGCGCCGCACCGACTGATCGATGCGCGCCTCGCTCAGCCGCCCCTCGCGCACGGCGCCCTCCACCGCGTCGAGCACGCCGGGGATGTCCTCGGGCTGCAGCAGGATGTCGGCGCCGGCGTTTATGGCGCGGATCGCGGCGTCGCCCTGGGCATAGCGGCTGGTGAGCCCGCGCATGTTGAACGCGTCGGTGGAGACCAGGCCGCGGAAGCCCATGTCGCCGCGCAGCATCGCCCCCGTCAGCTTCGGGCTCACCGACGCGGGGACGTCGTCCCCCGTCACCCGCGGCACGGCGATGTGGCCCACCAGGATGCCGTCCATCCCCGCCGCGATGGCGGTGCGGAAGGGCGGCAGGTCCACCGTGGCCAGCCGGCGCGAGTCGGCGTCCACGCTGGGCAGGCCCATGTGGCTGTCGGTGTGCGTGTCGCCGTGCCCGGGAAAGTGCTTCCCCATGGCCAGCAGCCCGCCCGCGTGCACGCCGCGCACGTAGTCGGCCGCGAACCGGCCCACGGTGGCCGGGTCCTCGCCGAACGCGCGGGTGTTGATGATGGGGTTGCTGGGGTTGGAGTTCACGTCCAGCACCGGCGACAGCGTGAGCGCCAGCCCCACGGCCCGCCCCTCGCGCCCGATCACGCGGCCCACCTGGAAGGCCAGCGAGTCGGACCCGGTGGCCGCCAGCCCCATCACCGGGGGGAAGTCGGTGCCGGTCCCCTCCAGCCGCATCCCCGGCCCGCTCTCCAGGTCGGTGACGAAGATGAGGGGCACGCGGGCGTTGCGCTGCAGCGCGTTCACCTTGGCCGCGAACTCGCGCGGGGTGCCCACGCTGATGATGAACCCGCCCACGCGGTCGCGCTGCGTCCACGCCATGGCGCGCTGCATCTCGGCGTCGCCGGGGCCGGCGTAGCGCCCGCTGATCCAGGCCAGCACCATCTGCCCCGCCTTTTCGCGCAGCGAAAGCGAGCGCAGCGTGCGCTCCACCCACGCCGGGTCGGGCGCGGCCAGGGCGCTGTAGGCGGGCGGGCCGGCGCTGTCGGGCTTCACCACCACGGCCGGCGCCGCGGCGCGCGCCACGTCCGGCGCGGTGTCGCGCGGGGTGGAGCACGCCGCCAGGGCCGCCGCGAGGGCGAGCGGGAGCAGGCGCAAGACGGATCGGTTCAAAGTTGGGTTCCCTGGCGCGGAAGATGGGCGACGCATTGCCCCACCGTCAAACCCGGTGCCACGAGGGATTTCGGAAGATGTTGGATGGTGGGGATTTGGGCTTGTCGGGGAGTTTTACCCAGGTGGCTTGGACGTGGAGGGAATTTCACCGAGGTGGCATCGCCGGGTCGGACCACCGGGCGGATGAATCCGCGGCAACAACGGCCCGAAGTCCGCCTTCGCGGACTCCCTCACAGGCATCGGGGCACGAGGGCGGATTCGCGTTGCTGCCACCGGCACTCCAAACCTTCGTCGTGAGAAAGAGGCCGCAGGCCGCAACGAACCGCCCCTCCCCCAAGGTAGTTTTTTGGGGGAGGGGCGGCGCGGGCGAAGCCTCGCGCGGGGAGAGGGCCCCCGCGCGCCGGTCACCCCGTGAACACCTCCGCCAGCTCCGATCTCCCCGTCACCGCCAGCTGCGCCGCGGCGCGGCCGCAGAGGGCGCCGATCACGTTGCCGGTGCCGCTGTACCCGCCGCACGCCCACACGCCGCGCTCCACCTCGTCCAGCACCGGCAGCCCGCTCTCCGTGTAGCCCACGGACGCGGCCCAGCGATGGGTGATGGGTACGTGGATGCCCAGCGTGCCGCGCAGGAAACCGTCGATCAACCCCTGCACCGCGTCGCACGGCTCGGCGTCGCACGTCCACTCGGGGTCGCCGCCGTGATCACGGAAGCCGCCCAGCGCGATGCGGCCGTCCGGCAGCTGCTGCCACCACTCGTATCCGTAGCGCATGTACACGGGGCGCGGAAAGCGGATCTCGGGGAGCGGCGCCGTGGCCACCATCTGCAGCCGCGCGGTGCGCACGCGGCCCTCCAGCGCGGGAAGGAGCCGCTCCAGCCGCCCGTCCACCGCCACGATCACCTGGCCGCAGCGCACCCGCCCCTCCGGCGTCCGCACCTCGTTGCCGCCGATGCGCACGGCGGGCGAGTGCTCGAACAGCCGCGCCCCCGCATCCGCATGCCGCGCGGCGAGGATGCGGCAGCGGCGCAGCGGGTTGAACGCCCCGTCGCCGCGAATCAGCAGCCCCGTTCCCTCCGGCCCCTCGTACCACTCCGCCTCCAGCCCGTCCGCCCGCATCGCGGCGAGCTGGGCGCGGCAATCCTCCACCTCCCCGCCGTCCGCGGCGATGCGGAGCGAACCGACGCGCCGCACCGCCTCCGGAGTCTCGGTCGCGATGCGGTCCATCTCCGCCATCGTCAGACGGTAGATGGAAAGCGCGCGATCCCGCCCGTACGCGGCGACGGCGTCGTGGTAGAACTTCGACGATCCGGCGAGCAGGAATCCGCCGTTCCGCCCCGCCGCGCCGCCCGCCACCGCGCCTGCATCGATCCCGACGACGGACGCGCCGAGCGCCCGCAATTCGCCCACCGCCGACAGCCCCGACCCGCCGAGCCCGATCACACACACGTCCGCCGTCACGTCACCGGCCAGCTTCGGCAGCCCGGCCCACGCGCCATCGTCCCACACCGGCGTGTTCGGCGCCGCGTGGGGGACATCGATCAGATCAGCAGTCATTTCGTCTGAATCCAGAACGCGAACGGTCGACCATTCTGCGGTTGGAGCGTTTGTCCGCCAGCCCGCAGACCGGCGGCTGAAGCCGCAGCAACCACTACGACAAGCCTCGCAAACTGCGCGAGGCTTCACCAGCTTGGACCTCACGCACTCACGCACTCACGCACTCACGCACCTGTTCGGTCCGTCTATTTACGCAACAGCTTGAACGCATGGCTCCACGCCCTGGAACGGATCCCGTGCATGATCCAGAGCATCGCGAGCGGTTCCAGCAGGCGCGCGCCGTCGATGCCGCCGTTGTCCACCACCTCCCAGCCGAAGTCGCGGCAGATGCCGGTCACGGTCTCCTTCGCGCCCTCGTCATCCCCGCAGATGAACATCGTCGGCGGGCCGCAAGGGAAGTCGGGATTAACCATCTCGGCGGCGGTGATGATGTTGAAGGCTTTCACCACCCGCGAATCCGGAAGCCAGCGCTGCACCTGCTCGCCCCCCGAGTCGTTGAACCCCAGCGCCAGCCGCGGCGCACCGGTGCTGAAATCGAGCGGGTTGGTGACGTCGATCACCACCTTGCCGGCCAGGTTCTGGGCGCCCGCCAGCCGCAGCGCGTTCTCGGTGCCGTCCCACCTGGTCGCGAGGACGGCGATCTCGCCGAACCCCGCCGCCTCGGCGAAGGTGCCGGCGCGGCCGCGGCCCTCGGTGCCCGCCACCCACTCGCGCAGCTTGTCGCCGCCGCCCTCGCGCGTGCCGATCACCACCTCGTCGCCGCGCGCCGCGAACCCGCGCCCCAGCGACTGCCCCACCACGCCACTGCCCAGGATCCCGATCTTCATCGCCGCCCCCGTGGTCCGTTCATGGAAGAATGGAGGAACCAAGGTGCTCCCGCTCGCGGGCCGGCCGCAAGCACGCACCCGCGGGTAACCGGTGCGGAGGCCTCCGCCGCTTCACGCGATGAACATCCCCCAAACGAATCCGGGCCGGCTCCCGTGTGGGGGAGCCGGCCCGGTCGCCGCGAGGGTCTGTCCGGTTCACATTGAAAGGTCCTGCGATTCAACCGAGTACGTCGTGGGTCCCGCGCATCCAAATTTCCGTCCCTCTACCTCGCGGCCACGTGCTGATCCATCCCATTAACTCCGGCTGTCGATTTTCCGGCTCCGTCCGTGCGGCCGGGCAGGCCACGATGGGGGCGGATGAAGCGTTCGGTACATGTCACGGGCAACGTTCATCTGTGTGGGGCGTTATCGAAACCGGCCCTCTTCGTGGACCTGCCCTGGCACCTTAACGCGTAGCTGCTGATGGACCACGGTGTGAACTGCCCTGCCAATGAAGGGTGATGCCGAAGCTTGTTTAAGGCCTTGGGATGTAATTCTGCATCTCATTTACGTTGCAGTTGGAGCAAGGGACGTACCAAACTGTTTCGGAATCGTCCCCAACGGCTCGAATCCGATGCCGCTTCGCACTTTACGCGTTGGCGGCGTACCCACCCGTTCCCGCTGCTGCGTGCGGCACGGCGGTCCCGATCGAGACGGCGGTGCCTCAGTGTGATGTCCCACCGGTGGCCGAAGATGTACGCCTCGGACACGCCTGCGTCAGGTGGACACCGCAACACAATGCCTGCGCGAAATGACCGTATCATGATGCTGATCCACGCCCTGGAACGCAAGAAAAAAATTTCGCCCCCCGTCGCGTAAGGCGCGGGAGGCGAAATCGGGGCGTGACGGGAACCCGGTCTCAGGTCCCCTGCGCCACCCGCTCCAGCTTCTCGCCCACCGCCTGAATCATTTGACGGAACGACTTCGCGAATTTCTCAACCCCCTCCACCTGGAGCTGGGTGGTGACGTCGTCCAGGCTCACCCCAAGCTCTTGCAGCGTAGCGAGATCGGCGCGTGCGCGATCCAGGTCGATGTCCACCGTGCGGCGCACCTGGCCGTGGTCGGCGAACGCCTTGAGGGTAGCGAGCGGCACGGTGTTCACGGTGTCGGGGCCGATCAGCTCCTCCACGTAGATGACGTCGCGGTAGGCGGGGTTCTTGGTGCTGGTGCTGGCCCAGAGGGGGCGCTGCACGTGCGCGCCCTGCGCCCGCAGCCGCTCCCAGCGCTCGCCCGCGAACACCTGCTGGAAGCGGGCGTACGCCATCTTGGCGTTGGCGATCGCCGCGCGCCCCATCACCCCCTTCGC
>DASSJS010000499.1:0-19445 GCA_035691085.1 Longimicrobium sp. | reverse complement strand
GAAGAGGTGCAGCGCTCGGCGGCGACGACCGCGGCGGTCGACGCCGTGCGGCGGATGTTCCGCACGCTGCGGATGGCGGCGCAACAGACCCAGCAGACGGCGGGGATCAGCGCCGCGCAGCTGTTCGTGCTTTCCACCCTGGCCAGCGGAGCGGCGTCCTCGCTGACCGAGTTGGGCGAGCGCACGCACACCGACCGAACCTCGGTGGCGGGCGTGGTGGCGCGCCTTGCGGCGGCGGGGCTGGTGAAGCGGTGCCGCTCACGAACCGATCGCCGGCGGATGGAGGTGAGGATCACGCCCGCGGGGCGCGCGCTGCTGGACCGGGCCCCCGCGCCGCCCACCGCCCTGCTGATCGCCGGGATGGACGCGCTGGACGACGACACGCTGGCGTCGTTGGCCGGCGGGCTGGGCAGGCTTGCGAGCGCGATGGGGCTCGAAGGCGCCCCCGCGCCCATGCTCTTCGAGGAAGACGAGGCGATGCACAGTCCGACGGTTCGCAGACGGGTACGAAATGGTTGATTCGCGGCTTCCCGACGAGGTTCGCGCGCTGGTGCAGAATCACCTCGCCTCCATGCCGCACCTGGAGGCGCTGATCCTGCTTTCTGGCTCGCCGGCCACGGAGCTGACCACGCGCGAGGTCTCGGCCCGCATCGGCACCGATGCAGAGACGGCCGCGCGGGTGCTGCGCGACCTGAGGTCGGCGTCACTCATCGCCGAAACCGAGACGGAGGGCGGGCCGGGCTTTCGCTTCGCGCCCGGCGACGAGTCGCTGCGCCATGCGGCCGGCGCGCTGTCGGAGATGTACACGCGCTTTCCCGTGCAGGTGATCCGCGCGGTATACGAGCGGCCCTCGCCCGTGCAGCAGCTGGCCGACGCCTTTCGGGTGAGGAAGTGAGATGACGGGTCTGGTCTTCATCCTCTGCGCGCTGACGAGCCTGGCGTGCGCGGTGCTCCTGCTGCGCGGCTACTTCCGCAGCCGCGTGCGGCTGCTGCTGTGGACCGGCCTCTGCTTCACGGGGCTGGCGGTGAACAACCTGCTGCTGGTCGTCGATGCGCGGACGCCCTCCGTCGACCTCTCGGTCTGGCGCTCGCTCCCGGCGGTGGTCGGACTGGCGATCCTGATCTACGGCCTGGTATGGGACGCGGACTGATGCATACACATTCGATCGGCCGCGCCGGCGTGAACGCTCCGCGGCGAAAGGCTTCCCGATGAACCTCTTCATCTCGGGCGTGCTGGTGACCGGGTACGCCATCGCGGGACTCTTCTTCCTCCGTTTCTGGAAGCAGTCGCGTGACCGGCTGTTCATCTACTTCGCGGCCGCGTTCGGGCTGCTGGCGGTGCAGCGCGGCGCGCTGGCGGCGGTGGAGCACGGAACGCCGAGCTCCACCTGGCTGTATGCGCTGCGGCTGCTCGCCTTCCTGCTGATCCTGGCGGCAATCGTCGACAAGAACCGCCCCGTGCGGGGGGCGGCCGGATGAACACGGCCGCCCCGCCGCCCGGCTTGGAACCGGCGCACGCCCCGCCCCTCGGCGAATCTCCCCACGAGGGCTCCCCCACCGGCGCTTCGGATTCCGAGGCGCCGTTGCGTTACGGCGGCGTGCTTCGGCGGGCGGCGGGGGTGTGGGACCGCGTGCTGGCGGCGCTGGAACGGCTCGACTGGGACGAGGGCGGCGTGCTGATGGTGTTCGGCGCCCTGATCGGGGTGGCCGGCGGTCTGAGCGTGGTGGGGTTCTACCGGCTCATCGATCTCTGCTACGCCGTGTTCGTGGTGTGGCCGGAGAGCTTCGGCACCTTCCGCTCGCCGATCTACTTCCCGGTGCTCACGGCGGCGGGGGTGTGGGCCGCGTGGGCGCTGGTGCGGCGGACGCACACGGTCGATGGACAGAACGTGCCCGACGTGCAGCTGGCGGTGGCCAAGCGCGGCGGGCGCATCTACGGCCGGCCCGTGGCGGTGCGGACGATCGCCTCGGCGATGACGCTGGGCGCGGGCGGCTCGGCGGGAAGCGAGGGACCGGTGGCGGTGCTCGGCGCCACGCTGGGCTCGGCCATCGGCCGGCACCTGCGCTTCCAGCCGCGGCAGATCAAGGTGCTGGTGGGGTGCGGCGCGGCCGCGGGGATCGCGGCCGCGTTCAACGCACCCTTCGCCGGCGCTTTCTTCGCGCTGGAAGAGGTGCTGGGCTCCTTCTCGGTGGGCGCGTTCAGCCCGGTGGTGATCGCCAGCGTGGTGGGCGCGCTCACCGTGCGGCCGTTCCTGGGCGTGCACCCCGCGTTTCGAATCCCCTCGGCGGGCGACGTGCACCCGATCGCGAGCGCGCTTCTGTACCCGCTGCTGGGGATCGCCTGCGGGCTGGTGTCGGCGCTGTATTCGCGGCTGTACCTCGGCGCGCCGGCGTTCTTCGAGCGGCTCCCCGGCCCGCGGTGGCTGCGACCGGTGGCGGGCGGCGCGCTCACCGGCGTGATCGTGGCGGCCTCGGGCGGGCTGCTTACCGGGAACGGGCACCTCGCCATTCCCGCGCGGGTGTTCGGCGGGCTGGCGTGGTACGCGCTGCTGGCGCTGGCGTTCGCCAAGATCCTGGCCACGGTGCTCACGCTGGGCTCGGGCGGCTCGGGCGGGGTGTTCACCCCCACGCTCTTCGTGGGCGCCGCGCTGGGCGGCGGGCTCGGGGTGCTGGGCGAGATGGTGGTCCCCGGCGAGGTGATCCACGCGCACGCCTGGGCGCTGGTCGGGATGGCGGGGCTGGTGGCGGGGGCGACCCGCGCGCCGCTCACCGCCATCTTCATGGTCTTCGAGATGACCGACGACTACAGCTACGTCGTTCCCCTGATGATCGTCGCGGTGATCGCCTACGCCACCGCCAGGCGCTACGCGCCGCACGGGCTGTACGACGGATGGCTGGCCGGCCGCGGCGAGCAGCTGTCCCACGGCGCCGACCGCGCGCTGATGGAGAAGATCCGCGTCCGGGAGGCGCTGGACCCCGACGCGGTGCAGGTTCCGCCCAACGCGCGGCTGAACGAGCTGATCGAGGCCGCGGGCCGCACCCGCCGCGGCGTCCTTCCCGTGGTGGAGGCCGACGGCTGCCTGGTGGGGCTGGTGTCGCACCATGCCTTGCGCGAGGCCATCGTGGCGCAGGGTGACCTGGCGCCGCTGCTGATCGCCGCCGACCTCGCCGAGGAACAGGAGCCACTGCACCCCGAGCAGTCGCTTCGCGCCGCGCTGGCCGCCATGAATGCGCGCTCGGTAGACGCGCTGCCCGTGGTGGAGGCGCGCGAGGAAGGACCCTTGTTCGTGGGCCTGCTGAGCCGCGCCGATGTGCTGGTGGCGTACGAGCGCGAGTTCGCGCACGAGGTGTGACGCCGCCGATGGCGTCGACCGCCCCTCCGCCAGGCGGCGACGGCCCGGATCAGCACCTCGCGCCTCCGGCGCCCGATCATCCCTCGGTGCTGGCCACGCTCCGCACGGGCGCATCGCGCAGGCATGGATGCGCGACTTCGGCCGCCGTGCCGCGCCCACGCGGAGCCGTCCGAGCCGTTCCCCGCGAGGGGTTGCCCAACTGGCGAACTGCTGCCCGCAGCCCGCCCGGACTACGGCTGAGCGGCCACCGGGGCCGCCGAGAGCGGCACTGCGCACTTCAGGGGAGCACGATGGGCAAGGAACGAGAACCCGCCACGGCCATCTACGCGTCCATCGCCGCCAACGTGCTGATCGCGGCCACCAAGTTCGCCGCGCCGGTATGCGGATACGTACGCACGGCGATGGAATAGCGCGCTTGTTCAGCGTGTTACCGGGAACGAACGTGCACCGGAACTCATCACGTCACCCAGTCATTCCCAAGCACGACGCTCCGACGCGGGCAGCCCGCTGCACGAGGCGATAAGCGCGCCTATCCCGGCGAACGGCTTGGCCGGAGCCACGGGGATGTGCGACACCACGGCGCCGTAACCCATCCTGCCGCGCCGATCATCCGTCCAGCAGCCACCGCGCTGCTTCCTCCACGCGGGCCAGGTCGGCCGCGTTCTCGATCCGCGAGCGCGCATCGCTGAGCACGGCCTGTCCCTGCTCGCGCAGCGGGGCGCGGCGCGCGGGCGGCACCTGCGCCGCCAGGCCGGCCAACGCATCCAGCAGTTTCCGCGCGATCACCGGGTTCGCCGCGCCGTAGTGGCGCACCTGGTCGAACGAGACCGCGACGGCACCCGCGAAGGTGAGCTCGCGGGCCAGGTAGTGCACCTCCCCGTCCTCCGTGCGCCACGGGTCGGGCGCGCGCCGCGTGCCCAGCTCCAGCAAGATCTCGGAAAGGCGGTCGATGCACTGCACGGCCGTGGTGGGGTCGTTGATTCCGGGCGAAAGCGCCTTCACCGCGATGTCGGCGATTTCGATCAGCCCGAAGGCCACGTCCTGGCCGGGCGTGCGCTCGGGCCCCAGCACGAACGCCTTGCGGACTCGGTCGCGCATATCCTCATCGACCGCGCCGGGCGGCGAGACCCGGGCAAGCGCCTGGCCCGGGAGCACGAAGGTGCCCAGCTCGGGCTCCATCACGATCATCAGCTGCTTTCCCTCTCCCAGCCGGAACAGCCCCTGCGCGTCCACCGCCTGCAGGTAGCCGGCGGCATCCGCCGCCACCGTGGCCCATTCGCGCTCCGGCAGCCGCGCGTCGAACACCGAATCGTCCGCGTGCCCCACGCGCTCGGGAAAGAGGCGGCGGACCTGGCCCAGCGTGCGGGCGGCGACCCGGCCCAGGATGGCGGCCACCTGGATCGACCGCGCCGAGTGGTTGATGAAGAAGATCAGGAACCCGATCGACACCAGCACCAGGACCACGGCCAGCGTGACCGCCACGCGGGGAACGAATGGGCTCTCGCCGTCGGCGGCCGAGCGGACGGTGCGCAGCACCAGCAGGGTGTAGGTGAAGGTGCCGATGAAGACGGAAAGGACGAGCTGGTTCCCGCGGTCGGAGGTGAAGTTGCGCAGCACGCGGGGGGTGAACTGGCTGCTGGCCAGCTGCAGCGCCACGATGGTGACCGAGAACACCACGCCGATCACCGTGATCAGCCCGCCGGCGATGGCCTGCAGCATCCCGCGCGCGCCGTCGACCCCACCGCCGAACACCCAGCTGCGCAGCACGTCCACGTCGAAGACGCCGCCCCGCTCCGCCTCCGTCACCGCGATCGCCAGGATCGCGGCGAGCGCGGTGAACGCGCCGGGAAGGAACCACAGGCTGTCGAGGACTCGCACCCAGGCCAGTCGTAGCCGTGCCAGCATCGCTCGCTCCGCATCGGTTGCCGCCGCGGCGTGGTGTCCCCGCGTGCCGGATTGGCACGCACCTCACATCGCGCCGGTGGCGCGTGACCCGCGCCTCGATTCTGCGAAAGCCAGAGGCCGTGCCGCGCTTTCGGACTGTCGGCGTCCTCCGCTCCGTGAACGTGGACGGCCTACTTGAGCGTGTACAGGTACGCCGCCATCGCGCGGGCCTGCCCGTCCGTCACCCCCATGTTGGGCATCGCGGTGCCCGGCTCCACCGACTGCGGCACGGTGAGCCAGGTCACCAGGTGCTCGGGCGTGTTCTCCATCTCCCCCGCGATGTAGCGGCGGTTGGCCCAGTGGATCAGCGGCGGGCCCACCAGCCCGCGCGCCCCGTCCACCCCGGGCACCATGTGGCACGAGCCGCACGAGTACCGCTCGATCAGCTCGCGCCCGCGTGCCGGGTCGCCGATCGCCACGCGTGGATCCTTCCGCGGCGGGCCGTTCACGCGCCGGCATCCGGCCAGCCCGGCCGCCGCCCAGACGGCAAGCACCGCCACCGCTAACCGCATCGACCCCTTCACTCGCATCGCGTTCATGGGAACACGCAGGGGTGCAGGAAGAACACGGTGATGAAGCGCAGCACGATGCCGTAGGTGAAGAGCGCGCTCAGGATCATCCCGGCGTGCGCCATGAAGCGCCGCTGATCGGTGATGGTGCCGTTGCGGCCGTTGTCGAGCCCCAGCGCCACCAGCGACCGCCACGCGGTGACGCCGGCGAACACGGCGATCGCGCCGAGTCCCAGACCGCCGATCACCAGCAGCACCGGCGCGGTGCTCGCGTGGCCCAGCACGCGCGCGCACGCGCCCTCGTGCATCCAGGTCGACAGCACGTCGTCCACGCTCCACGCCGCCGGCGCCCCGACGATCCCGAACCAGAGCGCGGCCTTCGAAGGCCTCCCGCGGCGGTCGTCGTCCACTCTCGCATCCACGCGTTCCCCCCTTACCGCCGCCAGAAGTGCGGCGACACGTAGACCAGCAGGAAGATCACCATCCACACGCCGTCCACGAAGTGCAGGTAGAGCACCGTGTTCTGCACCGCGAGATGGCGTTCGCGGGTGAAGTGCCCCAGCCACGCACGCACCTGCACCACGGCGCCCATCAGCAGCCCCACCGCCAGGTGCACCCCGTGCGTGGTGGTGATGGTGTAGAAGAGCGAGTGGTAGGCCCCCGAGTCCGGCCCGAGCGACTTGTGGCCGTACTCGATCACCTGGCACACGAGGAACGCGGCGCCCGCCAGCCACGCGATCGCCAAGCCGATCCGGAGCCGCCCCTGGTCGCCCTTCTCGATCCCCTTCTCGCCCCACCACGCGGCGATGCTGCTGGAGGCGAGCAGCACCGTCATCAGCGACGGCAGCCCCAGCGGCGGGTAGCGCCCGCCCTCCTCGCCGAACGCCCGGATGGTTTCGGAGAGAAAGATCCAGCTCGCGAAATAGCTGGCGAAGAGCATGGCCTCGGTGCAGATCAGCCACACCATCCCCCACCACCCGGTGGCGCGCGCGCCCTTCAGCCTGTCGGGGAGCGGCTCGTGCGGAAACACGGCCGCGGCGTCGATGCTCATTCGGGAAGCTCCCCGGGCTTGGGCCACAGCCATCCCACGATGGCCGCGAACGTGGCGAGCAGGCCGACGGCGAATACCGGGACCGACTTGAACACCAGACCGTAGAACAGGACCGTCAGCGCGACCGACAGGCCGAGGGGGTAGAGCGTGTCCTCGGGCATGTGCAGCACCGAGTCGGGGACGGCGTCGAGCACGGTGGTCCCCAGCGTCTTCTTCTCGTGGCTCAGCACCCGCCCGTCGCCGCCGCCGCCGGCCAGCAGGTCGGTGCCGTCCCACAGCGGCTCGCGGCTGGCCACGGCGGGGATCACCGAGAAGTTCCACGCCGGCGGCGGCGACGAGACCGACCATTCCAGCGACGACGCCTGCCACGGGTTGGGCCCGGCGCGCACACCGTTCTTGCGGCTGATGAAGTAGTTGGCCACGAAGATCAGCACCCCGGCGGCGAAGATGAACCCGCCCACCGTCTCCACCTGGTTGAGCCAGGTCCACCCCAGGTGCGCCGGGTAGGTGTAGATGCGGCGCGTCATCCCCAGCATCCCCACCACGTGCATGGGGAAGAAGGCGATGTTCATCCCCGTGAACATCACCCAGAAGTTCCAGCGGCCCAGGCGCTCGTCCAGCATCCGCCCGGTCATCTTCGGCAGCCAGTAGTAGAACGCCGCCATCACGGGGAAGAGGTTGATCCCGATCAGCACGTAGTGGATGTGGGCGACCACGAAGTAGGTGTCGGTCTCCTGCCAGTCGGCCGGGATCGCGGCCGTCATCACCCCGCTGAACCCGCCGATCACGAACAGGACGATGAAGCCCACGATGAAGTAGAACGGCGTGCGCCACACGTGCCGTTTCGCATGCCAGATGGTCGCCAGCCACCCGAAGATCTGGATCCCGCTGGGGATGCTGACGGTGAGGCTGGCCGCGCTGAAGAAGGTGGTGGACAGCACCGGGATCCCCGTGGCGAACATGTGGTGCACCCACACGCCGAAGCCCGCCATCCCCGTCGCGATGGTGGCCAGCACGATGTAGGTGTGCCCCACGATCGGCCGGCGGCAGAAGGTGGGGAGCATCATGCTCACCAGCCCCGTGGCCGGCAGGATCACGATGTAGACCCAGGGGTGCCCGAAGATCCAGAACAGGTGCTGCCAGAGCAGCGGCGAGCCGCTGAGCGGGTCGAAGAAGTGGAAGTTCCAGCGGCGCTCCAGCTCCAGGAACACCAGCGCGGCGGTGAGCGGGGGCATCCCGAAGACCACCGCGAAGCTCATGGTGAGGGTGCTCCAGAGCGCCAGCGGCATCCGCGACATCGACATCCCCGGGCACCGCATCTTGAAGATGGTGACGATGAAGTTGATCGCCCCCGCGGTGGTGGAGATGGTCAGGAAGAGGAGCGAGATCGCGTAGAAGTCCAGGTTCAGCCCCGGCGAGAACGCCGGCCCGGTGAGCGGCGTGTACGCGAACCACCCGCCGTCGGGCGCCATCCCGATCAGCGCGCCGGTATACAGGACGATGCCGGAGAGGAGGAAGGTCCAGTAGCTGAACGCGTTCAGCCGCGGAAAGGCCATGTCACGGCTGCCGATGAACAGCGGCACCAGGTAGTTGCCGAACCCCGACAGGATCGGCGCGGCGTACCAGAAGATCATGGTCACGCCGTGCATGGTGAACAGCTGGTCGTACTGCTCGGGGGTGAGCAGGGTGTTCTCGGGCCGCGACAGCTGCATCCGCATCAGCAGCGCCTCCACGCCGCCCACCAGCAGGAAGAGGAAGGCGGTGATCAGGTACCGCTTCCCGATCTTCTTGTGATCGACGGAGGCGAGCTGGAAGTAGAGCGTTTCGGGCGGCTCCCAATTGGTCCTGAGCCGCTCTTCCACGCCCGGGCCGGCTTCGATGGTCGACACGCGTTCTCCCCCTCGCGGCTTCACTTGAGCGTCTGCAGGTAGTCGACGAGCGCCTGCAGCTCGTCGGCCGGCATCTCCACCGCCGGCATCAGCGTGCCGGGCTTCATCACGTCGGGGTTGGCGATCCATCCGGCCAGCATCCCGCGCGTGTTGTCGAACGATCCCCCCGCCAGCAGCCGCCGCGACGCGATGTGCGTCAGGTCGGGCCCCACGTCGCCATGGTAGGGCGTGCCGCGCACCGCGTGGCAGAAGGCGCAGCCCCGGTCGCGGAACACCTTCTGTCCCACCACGGCCCCCGAGTCGCCGGCGGCCTGGGCGCCCAGGGCCTCGCGCGCCAGCCACTGGTCGAACTCGCCCGGGGCCTGGGCCACCACCACGAAGGCCATGTGCGCGTGCTGCCGGCCGCAGTACTCGCCGCACTTGCCGTAGTAGGTGCCCGCCTGGCTGGCCTGGATCCAGGTGTCGTTGCCCTGGCCGGGGATCAGGTCGGTCTTCCCGGCAAGCTGCGGGACCCAGAACGAGTGGATCACGTCGTCCGAGGAAAGACGGATGCGCACCGGGCGGCCCACGGGGATGTGCAGCTCGTCGGCGGTCACGACTCCGCGCCCCGGGTAGCGCACCTCCCACCACCAGCGGTGGCCGATCACCTCGATGGTCAGGTCGCCCGCGCGCGCCGGCATCCGCACCGCGGCCAGCGTGGTCAGCGTGAAGAGGAAGAGGACGAAGAGCACCGCGGCCGGCATCACCGCGCCGCCCCACACCAGCCAGCGCCGCTGCACGTCGGGCGGCATGGCCTCGCCCGGCGTGGTGTCGCCATCCACCGGGCGGCGGAAGAGCGGGCGCAGGAGAAGGTAGAGGACCAGGATGAAGATGACCGTCGCGATCGCCAGCATCACCCACCAGAGCGTGGCCTCGCGCGCGGCGGCGGGGCCGTGCGGGTCGAGCGCCGAGGGCTGGGGAACGGTGACCGCTTGCAGCAGCGCCATCATGGGATCGAGCTCCGCGAAGAGGCGCGGTAGTCGCGCACGGCGTGGATGCGGTGCCCGCCCGCCCACGGCTCGCCGCGCACCTGGCTGATGGTCCACACGTAGGCGCTCACCTCGCGCACCTCCTCGCCCGACAGGTCGGAGAGCTGGCCGCGCGGCGGCATGGAAACCGGCGAGCGGGTCTGCGCGTCCTTCATCCCCACCATCACCAGCGAGTCGATGGCGTCCCAGTCGCCCGGCGGGATGAAGAGGAGGCCGGTGGTGAGCGTCTTTCCACGCGCGCCCAGCCCCTGGGCCTCGGAGCCGTGGCAGTTGAAGCAGCCGCCCTTGCCGTGGAAGATCTGGTCGCCCGCGCGAATCGTCTCCAGCGTCATGCCGTAGGGGAGCGCGGGGAGGGTGTCGGGCTGCCCGTCCTCGTCGGTGTCGAACACGCGCGCCGGGTTGCGCAGGCGGATGGTGTCGGGCCGCTCGTCCAGGTCGGCCGGGAGGTAGCGCTCCGGCCGGTCCTCCTCGGCGCCGAACGCGGCCTCCCTCGCCGTCGCCGTGGGCCGCGTGCACGCCGACGCCGCGACGGCGGACGCCACCGCGAGCGTGGAGATCAACACCAGGGGTCGGACGCGGGGATGGAGGATCATCGGCCACCTCGGGGTGCGGGCGGCGGCGTGCGGCCGGGCGGGAGGGGGCGCTCGGGGGTGGGCGGCGGCGCGGGGACCGGGGCGCCCGCCGCGGGGCCCAGCGCGAAGACGACGATCTCGTCGCCGCGCGGTGCGTTGATCTGGAGGTTGCCGCCGGCGGCCACGGCGATGTACTGCCGCCCGTCGATGGCGTAGCTCACCGGCGGCGCGTTCACCCCCGCGTTGGCGGCATGGACCCACAGCTGCCGCCCGCTGCGCGCGTCGTAGGCCAGCAGGCGCTTGTCCTTGGTGCCGACGAAGACGAGCCCGCCGGCCGTGGCCAGCGCACCGCCCACCATGGGGTCGGGAACCACCTGCTGCCAGGCGATGCGGCCGGTATTCAGGTCGACGGCGGTGAAGGTGCCGTTGTCGCGCTTCGCGTCCACCGTGTACCATACGCCGGAGAGCCAGCTGGCGGGCGGGTCCAGCTTCTCGGGGCGCAGCTTGTACAGGTCGTGCTCGTTCAGCCCCAGCACGTACATGTACCCGGTCTGCGGGCTGTAGGCGGTGGGCGACCACTCCGACCCGCCGTTGCCGCCCGGCTGCACGAACGTCCCCTCGCGCGTGGCCGGCGAGAACATGTTGTTGTGCGGCACGAACGGCTCCGACAGCCGGATCGGACGCCCGTCGCGGCGGTCCAGCACGTACACCCACCCCGTCTTCCCCGCCTGCGCCACCGCGGGAACGACCGCGCCCGCCGAGTCGCGCACGTCCATCAGCACCACGGGGCTGATCGGGTCGTAGTCCCAGGTATCGTGCGGCACCTCCTGGAAGTACCACCTGAGCTTTCCCGTCTCCAGCTCCAGCGCGACGATGCAGTTGGTGTACAGGTTGTCGCCCGGGCGCACCCGCCCGTCGACGTCGGGGCTGGCGTTGTTCACGGTCCACAGGATCAGCCCGCGCTCCAGGTCGATCGCGGGCGACTGCCACACCGAGCCGCCGCCCGTCTTCCACGCGTCGGCGAAGCGGGCGCTGTCGCGTTTCTCCTGCGCGATGTCGCGGTTCAGCCTGTGGCCGAACGGGTCGGTCTCGGCCCACTTCCCCCACCACCCGCCCTCGTCGGGGCCGGGGATGGTGTTCCAGCGCCAGACGCGCCCGCCGGTGCGGGCGTCGTAGGCGCTCACGTGGCCGCGGATCCCGTACTCCGCGCCCGACACGCCCACCAGGACCTTCCCGCGCACCGCGACCGGCGCCAGCGTCATGCTGTAGCCGCGCATGTTGTCGGCGACCTTCGTCTCCCAGACCTTCCGCCCGGTGCGCGCGTCGAGCGCGACGAGCTCGGCGTCGAGCGTGGCCAGGTAGACCTTGCCGTCGTACACCGCCACCCCGCGGTTCACGGGGCCGCAGCACATGATCGTGCGCCCCAGCGGGTGCGCGTACTCCCACAGCCGGCCGCCGGTACGCGCGTCCAGCGCGATCACGTGGTCCATCGGGGTGGAGACGTACATCACGCCGTTCATCACCACCGGCGACACCTCGTGCGCCTCGCGGATCCCGGTGTGGTAGCTCCACACCTTCGTGAGCCGCGCCACGTTGCCGGTGTTGATCTGCGCCAGCGGGCTGAAGCGCTGGTTGGTGTAGTCGCGCCCGTAGCTGGGCCAGGCGCTCCCCTCGCGCATCATCGCCTGCAGGTCGCGGTCGGCCGAGGCGTAGGCCGAGGCGCCCTCGTCGCGGGCTGCGAAGCCCGCGGCAGCCGGGACGCCGTCGCCGGGCGCGCGGCCCGCGCGGCGAGCGTCACATCCAGCAAGGGCGGCCGCCGCGAACAGCGCCGTCGAGACGAGCGTCCAGCGTCGAATCCAGGTCATCGCGGCAATTCCAGGGCGGGTGCGGTGCCGGCGGTGGAGCCCGGCGGAACCATCGACACGTGGCTGGCGTGGCCGCCCGGCCAGGGCTCGCCGCGTGCCTGGCTGATGGCCCACACGTAGGCCGACACCGCGCGGATCTGCCCCGGCGTCAGGTTCCACCTGGCCCCCCGCGCCGGCATGGCGATCGGGCTGCGCGTGTCGGAATCGGGGATCCCGGCGGTGACCAGCGAATCGATCGACTCCCACTGGTAGGGGACGAAGGCCAGCCCCACCGTCATCCCGTCGCCCGCGGCGGGGAGCCCCTGCCCCTCGGTGCCGTGGCAGGCGAAGCAGCCGCCGGTGCCGTGGAAGATCCGGTCGCCGTCGACGATCGTCTCCAGCTGCATCCCGGGCGGCAGCGGCGGAAGGGTGGGAGGCTGCAGCTCGTCGCCGGCCTGCGGCGCGCCGGGGCCGGCGGTCGCGGGCCCCGGTTGGCCGCCCTGCGGGCTGGCGTTCCCCTGCTGCCCACGCACCGCCACCGCGGCGGCGGCGGCCGTGCACACGAGCGCGGCGGAGACCATCATCACTCGGCGGCGGCGCATCATCCGCCTCCGTTGGGCGTGGGGTCACGGGTGGGGATGGCGCCGGAGGCCGGCTTGCTCCCCAGCTTGAAGACCAGCACCTCGTCGCCGCGCGGCGAGTTGAGGGGGAGATTTCCCCCGGCCGCGACCGCGACGTACTGCGTTCCCCCGACCTGATAGGTGATCGGCGGCGCGTTCACCCCCGCGCCCGCCGTTGCCTGCCACAGCGGCTGCCCGGTGCGCGAGTCGAAGGCGATGAACTTCCGGTCCGACGTCCCGGTGAAGACCACACCCCCCGCGGTGGCCACCGCCCCGCCGATGGTGGGCTTCTCCAGCCGGTGCTGCCACACGATGCGGCCGGTGTTCAGGTCGATGGCGTTGAACAGCCCGTACTGACCCGCGGGCGGCGCGGTGACCGACCCGCCCCACCACACCGCGGGGGCCTGCAGCGGCTCGTGCTTCTGCTTGTAGAGCTGCGGGAAGTAGTTGGCGACCACGTACAGGTAGCCCGTGCGCGGGTCGAACGCGGGGGGTGACCAGTCGCTGCCGCCCAGCGTGGCGGGGGCGATCACCACGCCTTCCTCGGTGGGCACGGTCCACATGTTCTGCTGCGGCGCGAACGCCTCGCTGCGGCGGATCGGCGCGCCCGTGCGGCGGTCCAGCACGTAGACCCACGCCGTCTTCCCCGCCTCGGCCACGGCGGGCACCGTCCGCCCCCGCGTGTCCTTCACGTCCACCAGCACGACCGGGGATGCGGGGTCGTAGTCCCACTGGTCATGCGGAACCAGCTGCTGGTACCAGCGCAGCCTCCCCGTCTTCAGCTCGACGGCGACGATGCAGTCGGTGTAGAGGTTGTCACCCGGGCGCACGGTGCCGTCCAGGTCGGGCGCCGGGTTGCCCACGTTCATGAACAGGAGCCCCGTCTCCGGCTCGTACGCCGGGGTGTGCCACATCGGCGCGCCGCCGGTGAGCCAGGCATTGGGGTACTTCGCGCTGTCGCGCTTCTCCTGCTCGATGTCTCGCGGGATCGGCGTACCGAACGGGTCGGTGGTCTTCCACTTTCCCCACCAGCCGCCCTGCTCGGGGCTGGGAACGGTGTACCAGCGCCACGCCAATTTCCCGGTCGCCGCGTCGTATGCGGTCACGTAGCAGCGCCCGCCCTGCTCGCCGCACGAGATCCCGGTCACCACCAGCCCCTCGGCCGCCAGCGGGGCGGAGGTGATGTGGTAGCCCTTCTGGTTGTCGCCCACCTGCACCTGCCACAGCTTGCGCCCGGTCCCCGCATCGAGCGCCACCAGCCGCGCGTCCACCGTGCCCATGAACACGCGGCCCCCGTACACGGCCACGCCGCGGTTGATGGGGCCGCAGCAGTCGACGGTGGTGGCGTAGGGATGGGTGTACTCCCACTTCTTGCGCCCGCTGCTGGCGTCGAGCGCCACCACGTGGTTGCGCTGGGTGGAGAGGTACATCGTCCCGTCCACCACGACCGGGCTGGTTTCGAAGGCGTTGACGATGCCGGTGTGGTAGACCCACGCCGGGGCGAGGCTGGCCACGTTGCCGGTGTTGATCTGCGTGAGCGGCGACCAGCGCTGGTTGCTGTAGTCGCGCCCGTAGCCGGCCCACTGCGCCGGGTCTGCCATGGCGCGGCGGATGGCCGCGTCGGCTGCCCGGGTGCTCATCCCGCCGCCCGCCGGCCGCGCCGCGGCGTCGCCGCGCGCGCAGGCAGGCGCGGCGCACAGCAGCAGCCCGGCCGCCATCGCCCTCCACCTCGCCCGTCCCGCGCTCGCAGGGTGCATCCTCCGGTCCCGTTCAGGTGTGCATGCCGGGTGACCGGCGAGCACAGGTGGGCGTGCGCGCCGTGGATCTCGTCCACTCCGTCGTTCGTTCCAGGCCGGCAGGTGGACGGCTCCAGTCGAGCCATGCGCCCGGCCGTGTCCAACCGGCGGTGGCTTCTTCAGTCCTCCAGCTTCTCCCGCACCTGGATGGCCACCTGCAGGTGCTCGGAGACGGTGCCGCGCATCTCCCGAAGCGCGGCCTGCAGGAGCGCGTCCTTCGCCTCGGGAAGGAGGCGCTGGTCGATCAGGTCCAGCGCCGCCTGGTGCATCCTCACCTGGCCGTCGATGTAGGCGCGGTCGAACGCGCGCCCGCGCAGCGGCTGCAGCTCCATCATCGCCTGCTGCCCCGCGCGCTCGGTGTGCTCCAGCAGCGCCGTGGGCGCGGCCGCGCCGCCGGTTGAATCGCCGGCCGTGGTCACCTGCCCGAGGGCCTGCCCGTGGTCGCGCGCCATCACCCGCGCGAAGCCCTGGACGTCTTTCGTCACGGCCCGCGGGAGCGCCATCTGCGCCAGCACGATCTCGCCGGCGTTCAGCCCGGCGGCGACGGCGATCACCTGCGCCGCGGAGAGGTGTGCCGTCCGCTCTCCGAGCAGGTCGACCGGCGTCTCGGCGGGCGCGAGCGTCATCACCACGGGCGGGATCACCCGCCGCTGCTTGATGGGCCCGGCGGCGACGGCGTCGAAGCGGCCCTGGCCGCTTCCGCCGCATGCAGCCAGGGCGGCGAGCGGCAGCACCACGAGCCACCTGCGTCGTGAACTCGCGCTCCTCTTCCGGTGCCCCGGGCCACCCAACCCGCGCATCCAGGCCTCCATGGTCGGCACAGCTGCTACGATCGATGTATCCAGACCAGCAGATAGATGGGACCGCATTGAACATGCCGGAACGCCGGCGACCTGAAACAAAAGGGTGCGCTTCAGCGTCACTGTGATACACTCAGCGTAGCATTGATTGCTGGCCTGGGCTCGGATGAAGGTTTGTCGCGCCGTGCGTTCTGCACAGCGCGCGATGCGGCCGAAGAGTGGTGCGCGCGACGCCCAAAGGCGGACGCCGTGCGCGCCGGACCGGAGAAAGATGGGGCGCATCCGCGGTTTGAGCCCGGACGGTGGCGCGGGATTCGAGCGGACACCATCGCGCGCTTCAGCTGCGCGTGGTACGATTGCTGTAGCAACGCGAACGTTTGTATCCCACCGCTGCCGGAACCGGACCCCAATGCCTGCAAACGCAGACCTCGCCGCCCTGATCCGCAACCGGATCGTGGGCGAGATGCACCTGGGCCACGTGCGTGCCGGCGACCAGCTCCCCAGCGTGCGCGACTTCGCGCGCGAGCTGGACGCGGACCATCGCGCGGTGGGGGCGGCGCTGCGGCTGCTGGAAGACGAAGGGCTGGTGGAGATCCGCAGGCGGGCGGGGACGTTCGTGGCGCAGCAGGAGCGCCTGGGCGGGGAGATGCTGTCGGAGACCGCCGGGTGGCTGGCGGACGTGCTGACCGAGGCGCGGCGGCGGAGGATCGGCATCCCCGACTTTCCGGACTTCGTGCGCAGCAGCACGGGCCGCGGGCGGTTCCGGTGCGCGTGCGTGGAGTCGAACACCGATTCCAGCACGGCCGTGTGCATGGAGCTGGAGGAGGAGTTCGGCCTTGAGAGCATCTCCCTGCACCCCGACGATTTCCCGCCCCAGAAAGGGCGCGCGAAGCCGGATCCCAGCGCGCTCCCCGCGGTTCTCCACGACGTGCGGATCGTCGTCACCTCCGGTTACCACATGCACCAGGTGAAGCCCGCGGCCGAGGCCCTCGGCAAGCACTTCGTGATGGTATCGATCAACTCCGAGATGGCGCGCATCGTGGAGCGCCGGCTGAAGGAGGGGCCGCTGACCGTGATCGCCGTCGATCCCGCCTTCGGCGACCGGCTGCGCGAGGCCTTCCGCGTGCGCCCCGACCGGATCCGCATGGTGATGGCGAACGACCGGGCGGCCATCGCCCGGCTCGACCGCACCGAGCCGGTGCTGGCCACGCGCGCGGCGCGGCGGGCGCTTCCGGACCTGGACCTGCCGCTGATCCTCCCCCGTTTTCCTTCCATCTCCCTCGAGGCCAGCCGCGAGCTGGCCGAGAAGATCATCCGGCTGAACCTGGAAAGCACAGGCGAATAGCCTTTATGCAATTCACGTTATCGTGCATGCGGACGGCGGTTCACCTCTCCTGTTGAGGTGCGTCACCATCTCATGGCGAGCGGCGCGTAACAGATAGTGAGTAATTCCGCGGGTTTCGTTGCGGACGGTCAGATCCCGTTACAGCCGTCGGCACTTCGTGGCACGGGAGGTCGGGGGTTCAAGTCCCCTCGCTCACCCCTTGTAAACGGCCGCCGGAACGTACCATACGTTCCGACGGCCGTTTTGCCGTTCCCCCCGCTCGCCGCGCCCCGGGGCGTCACCCGCGCCGGGGCGCGGCTTCAGGCGGCCGTGCCGGCGAGTTCGGGTACCTCGCGGTGCGCGGCGGCGTCGGGCACCGCCGCCGGAAGGGCGGTGGCGAGCGGCGGGATCGCCAGCACGTTGCAGGGCGCATCGCGCAGGGTGGCCTCGGCCACGCTGCCCAGCATCAGCCGCTGACCCCAGCCCCGGGCGTGGGTGCCCACCACCACCAGGTCGGCGCCCCAGTCGCGCGCCTCGTCCACGATCTCGTCGGAAACGATGCCGGTGCGGACCACGGGCTCGGCGGGCGGCCCGGCCTGCGGGCGCTGGTGCAGGAACGACCACAACTCGGCCCGCGCGGCGCGGGTGATGGCGTCGGGGGTGAGCGGCGGGGGCGGCGGCAGGGTCCACCCGACCACCACCAGGGAGCGGAGCGCCTGCGGGTTGCCGAGCAGGTGCTGGATGGTTTCGAGCGCGCGGTCGTGCACGGCGCCGCTGAGCGCCGACAGATCCCCGGTGAGCAGCATGCGCCGTGGCGGGGCCGCGGCCGGCCGGCGGGCGACCAGCACGGGCACGGTGGCGTGGCGCAGCACCCGCTGGGCCGTGGTGCCCAGGATGGCCCGGCCCACCCGTGACCCGCGCGCCGCGCCCACCACCAGCAGGTCGGCGTGCAGGTCACGGGCAAGCTCGGAAAGCACCGCGCCGGCCGGGCCCGGGAGCACGTGCAGCCGGGCCTGCTCACCGCCCGGGTGCGCGCGCGCCGCCGAATGGAGCGCGGCCATCAGCATCTCGCGGTACTGCGTGGTGGCTTCGGGATACGCCGCCTCCAGGCCGGGCGGCGCGGTCATCCACGTGGGGATCTGATAGGCGTGCACCAGGTGCAGCTCGGCACCGCACGCGCTCGCCAGCCCCGCGGCGGCCAGCAGCGTCGGATCGCCGGGTACCAGCTCTCCGATCCCCGCCACGATGCGTGGAATGCGTTCAGGCATGGTGTCCTCCTCTCGCGGGAGAAGCGGCGGGATCGCGCCGCGTACCGGCGGTCTCCCCCATCCCTGAATCTGCGTGGCGCCCAGGCCGTTGCTGTCGGGTACCGCGCCGACGTGCCGTCGGGAGATGGCAGTCGGTTCGGTACGGGGGTGTGACTTCATCGGGCGGTGGCAGGAGACACGCGGTGGCGGGAGACACAGCCCCGCCCCGGCCGGGTGATCCCCAAACGCACGCTTCATCCGCCGCCCCATCATCCGGATTCTCCCGCGCGCACGGCGCCGGCTCCCCCACACGCCGGCCGTCGGGGCACACCTCGCCGCGCTGCGCCCCGCACGCCGTCTCCGCACCCGCCGGGCGCGCGCGGACGCCGGGCGCGGGCGCCTGCTTTCGCCTTACACCGGTGTAGCCCCTCCCCTGACGCTGCCGGGCGTGCGCCACGCTTAGCATGGATCGGGTTCCCCTGTGAGCAGCCGCTCGGGCGGCCAGAAAGGAGGCCAGGATGACGGGACCGATCCAGTCCATCGTGCTGGGTGTGGCCTCGCTGTCCGGAGATGATCCCGGCGGCGCCACGCACCAGGACCCGGCGTTCGCGTCGGCCGTGGCGCTGGCGCGCGCGCTCCACGCAACGCTGCACGCCGTCCACGTGTTCGAGCTTCCAGCCCCGGCGCTGGCCGGCCTCGACCTCCCCCCTCCCGGCCTGGAGATGCGCGAGCGGTGGCGGGCGGAGATCGGCCGGCGCCTGCACGAGCAGGCCGCCCGCTTCTCCGGCGTGGAGGTGGTGTGCCACGCGATCGAGGGCTCGCCGGCCGTGACGCTGCGCGACGTGGCGGCACGGCTGGGCGCCGCGCTGCTGGTGGTGGGCGCCACGCGCCGCGGCCGCTTCTGGCGCGGGATCCTGGGGAGCACCGCCGAGGGCGTGGTGCGCGCGGCCACCGTGCCCGTGCTGGTCCTTCACGAGCCGCTCACGATGCCGATGAGGCGCGTGCTGCTCACCACCGACCTGTCGGATGAGAGCATGGCGCTGCTGCGCCGCGGGATGGGCACCGTGCGGTCGCTGGCCCAAGCCGCGTCGGAGTTGGAGCTGCTGGCGGTGGTGTCGGTCGACCCGCTGGTGACGCAGCCGCACGCCGAAACCGAGCTCCTGTCGCGCGCGGGCGAGGCGGTTCACCGCATCGCCGCCGAGCTGGGGCGCAACGTGGGCGGGCGCGTGCGCGGCGGCGAGCCCGCCGTCGAGATCATGCGCGAGGCCGAGGAGTGGAAGGCCGACGTGGTGGTGCTGGGCACCCACGGGCGCAGCGGCTACCGCCCGCTGTGGCTGGGGAGCACCGCGACCGCCGCCGCGCGTGCGGTGAGCTGCAACGTGCTGGTGATCCCTGGCGCGGCCGAGTCCGCGCCCGCCGCTCCGCCACGCGCTTGGGAGGAGCAGGGCACGGCGGCGCTGGTTTGATC
>DASSJS010000498.1:0-21815 GCA_035691085.1 Longimicrobium sp. | reverse complement strand
CATGGTGGGATATCTCGCCTGGCGGCTGGCGGTGGACTTCATCAAGCCCGCGCACGTCACGCTCCTGGGGATGACGCCGATCCAGATCGCCTGCCTGGCCGGGCTGGCGTGGTACGCACCGCATCTGCCGCGGCTGTTCGGCCTGCGCCGCGGCGTGAGGGATCAACCGCCCGGCCTGGCTCCCTCCGCATCCCCATCCCCCTGAACCCCGGCGACACCCGCATGTCCGAGAAGGTAAGGCCGTACCTGTACTACGACGTGGCGCTGGGGCTCTGCTCGCGCTGCCTGCGCAAGGTGGAGGGGAAGATCCTCTTCCAGGACGGGAAGGTGCTGATGGAGAAGCGCTGCCCCGAGCACGGCCGCGAGCGCGTGCTGATCGCCGACGACGTGGAGTACTACAAGCGCTCGCGCGAGGTGTTCATCAAGCCGCCCGAACAGCCCAACCACAACCAGACGCCCATCCGCTACGGCTGCCCGTACGACTGCGGGCTGTGCCCCGACCACGAGCAGCACTCCTGTCTCGCGCTGATCGAGATCACCGACGCTTGCAACCTGAAGTGCCCGGTGTGCTACGCCGAAAGCGGGCCGCACCGCCCCGACTTCCGCCCGCTGGAGCTGATCGAGCGGATGATGGACGCGCTGGTGGCCAGCGAGACCAGCCCCGACGTGGTGCAGCTCTCCGGCGGCGAGCCCACGCTCCACCCCAGCTTTTTCGAGATCCTGGAGGCGGCGCGCGCCCGGCCCATCAAGCACCTGATGGTGAACACCAACGGGCTGAAGATCGCGCAGGACCGCGAGTTCGTGCGCCGGCTGGCCGAGTACCGGCAGGGGTTCGAGATCTACCTGCAGTTCGACTCGTTCAGGCGCGAGGCGCTGATGGAGCTGCGCGGCGCCGACCTGCGCCGCATCCGCCAGCAGGCGCTGATGCACCTGAACGAGTTCAACATCTCCACCACGCTGGTGGTGACCCTCAAGAAGGGGCTGAACGACGGCGAGGTGGGCGAGATCATCCAGTTCGCGCTGGAGCAGCCGTGCGTGCGCGGCGTCACCTTCCAGCCCGTGCAGGCCGCCGGCCGGCTGGAGGATTTTGACCCGGCGACGGACCGGCTGACGCTGACCGAGGTGCGCCGCGCCATCTACGAGCAGTCGAACGTGTTCAAGGCCGAGGACGTGGTCCCCGTGCCCTGCCACCCCGACTGCTTGGCCATGGCGTACGCGCTGAAGCTGGGCGGCTGCGTGACCCCGCTCACGGGGATGATCGACCCGCAGATCCTGATCGAGGGCGGGAGCAACACCATCGTCTTCGAGCAGGACCAGGGGCTGCGCAACGCGCTGTTCAAGGCCTTCAGCACCAACCACTCGCCCGAGAGCGGCGCGCAGTCGCTGCGGGAGCTGCTGTGCTGCCTGCCGATGGTGGCCGCTCCGCAGAACTTTGGCTATGACAACGTGTTTCGCGTGCTGATCGTGCAGTTCATGGACGCGTACTCGATGGACATCCGCTCGGTGAAGAAGAGCTGCATCCACATCGTGCACCCCGATGGGCGGCTGATCCCCTTCGACACCTACAACCTGTTCTACCGCGACGGGCGCGAGGCGCACTGGAAGCCGCGCCTGGCCGATCCCTGGGCCGAGCGCGGGCGGCTGCCGCTGCTCACGGCGCACGGGGGTGTGGCGTGACGCCCGAGCGCCCTGCCCGCGAGCCGCGCGTGCGCCGCGAGGCCCCGGCGGGGCGCATGCCTCCGGGCGTGAAGCCGGCGGTGCTGATCTTTGGCGTGGCGATGGCGCTGGAGTATGGTGCGCTCAAACTGCTGGAGTACACCGGCGACGGGCGCTTTTTGTGGCTGGGCGCGGTGGTGGCGGCCGCCACCCTGGCGGTGGCGGTGCTGGCGGCATCGCGGATGCCGCGCGGGCAGCGGTGGCCGTTCTGGGTGGCGGGGCTGGCGTGCATGGGCGCGGCGATGACCCTGTTCGCCTATCTCTGCGCGCAGGCGCTGCAAGGGTTGTGATGGGGCTGGGCTGACGCGGGCTGGAACCACACCTGGGAGGCGGATGAGCGACGACACCCCGGCGGGCGGCGACCCGCGCAACGTTGGCGAGACCCCGGCCGAGGGCCCTCCTCCGCCGCCCTATCCGCCGCCACCCCCGCCGGGCGGCGGCGGGTACGGCGGCCAGGGCGGTGGCGGCGGGTACGGCGCCCGGCAGGAGTACCAGGAATGGCCGCACGAGGCACCGCCGGGTACGGGCTACGGGCCGGGTCCGCGCCAGAAGGACCCCGGCGCGGTGGGGCGCGGCGTGCGTGCCGCGGCGATGATCTTCGGCGCGGCGGTGCTGCTGCACCTGCTCACCCTGGCCGCGGTGGCCATCTCGGGCAACGGCAACAACGCGGGGTTCTTCATCCCCGAGGGGCTGCTGGTGGTATTCGTGGGGTTCATCGTGGCGATCGTGGTGTCCATCAAGCTGCCGATCGACTCGCGGGCGCCGTTCTGGATCAGCGGCGTGGCGTTCATGGCGCTCTCGTTCATCATCTGGGGCGCCACCTGCGCGATTGGCCTGAGTGTGTCACCCGTGAGCTTCCACTGAACGACAGACGGCGAGCTGAACCCGGCGATGAGCTATTTGCTGTTCGTGGATGAAAGCGGGCACGATCACCGGAATATGCCGTATGAGGTCCGAGGGGAATCGCGATTCATGCCACCAAGCTGTGGGGCTTCGTTCAAGCCATGCAGCGGCTTGAGGAGGCATGTTTCGGTGACCTCCTCCACCGCTATGGCAAGCGCGAGGTAAAGGGCCACTCGTTACTGGACAAGGACCGTTTCCGGTGGGCTGCGCAGGGCGAGTCTCAGGCCGATACCGTTCGCAGGGCAAACTGCCGGGCATCCTGCACAAGGGTCTGGAAAAGGCGGCCCCAACCCGGGCGGAGTTCACTGCGTACGGCCAAGCTTGCCTGGAGATGGCGCGCGGGATCTTTCAGCTGCTGCGCGACTTCGAAGCGGTGGTGTTCGCGACGGCCATTCCTCGCCGCATTCGGCGGCCCGTCAGCCAGGAACAGGAGGATTTCCTTCGGAGGGATTACGTCTACTTGCTCGAACGTTACTTCTATTTCTTGGAACACGTACGGGACTCAGGCCTGCTGGTGATGGATGAGACCGAGAAAACGCTCGACCGCAGGTTCGTGCAACAGATGGAGCGTTATTTCCAGCACACCCGCATAGGCCGATTCCGGGCGGAGCGGGTGGTTCCGTCGCCGTTCTTCGTTTCATCGGACATGACGTACCCGATCCAGGCGGCGGATGTCTGCATCTACTGTATCAATGCGGGCTTTCGGCTCCCCGCCCGAGGGATGGACGCACCAGCCCGGGCCGAAATCCAGCAGGAGTTCGGGCCTTGGCTCAGCCGTTTGCAATTCAGGAGCGAAGAAGTCCGCGGCGGGGTGACGTTCACCAGCTACGGCATCACATACGTACCGGAGCCGTATGGCGCTGCGGAGGAGGGCGACGAGGAGAAAAAGAAAAGGAGGTAAAGCTGTCGGGATCGTCGTGCGAACACGCCGACCCCTAAGCAGAACCTCCGCAAACAAGATAGCCACACCACACTGCTGCGTCAATCTAACTCTCACACCATCAACAACATCCCCACCAACTCCGGTGCGTCAGCCTACAGTGGGCGCGCCGATCAGGGCGGGGACGGTGTTCTTGAACTCGCCGCGGGCCAGCACCTGGATGTTGTGCGCCACGTCGGTGCTTTCGCGCTCGCGGATCAGGCGCACGATCAGGCCGTCGTTCAGCACGGCGTCGGAGATCAGCGAGGCCTGGATGTCACGCGTGGACATGCGCGCCACCTGCGGGAGCTTCTTGAGCGGAGCCAGCTCGGTGGCGAAGGCCCAGGCGGTGGCGCGCGCCTTCTCCATCGAGAAGCCCACCATCTTCAGCTCCAGCTTGGGCGCGATGCCGCTGAGCTCCTTGAACAGCGGCGAGGAATCGTCCAACTGCTGCTCCACGACGGGCGTCAGCTTCGCCAGCACGTCGTTGATCTTGTTGAAGTCGCCCTGCAGCCCGTTGATGGCGCCGCCGGGGCCGGCCACGCGCGCCGCGGCCACGCCCAGGTCCAGGTTGATGTGGGCGTTCATCCCCGCCAGCAGGTGCTGCAGCACGATGTAGTTGGGGCTCAGCGCCGCGTTGAACGCCTTGAACCAGCTCACGCTGGGCAGCTCGCCCGAGCGGTAGGCGTCGTACGCGGCCAGGTAGCGGTTGGCGAAGATCACGTCGAGCTTCTCCATCCGCGGGCCGTCCTGGAACTGCCCGGCCTTGATCCCGTCGCGCACGGCGATGGTCACGCGGTTGTACAGCGCGGCGAAGTACCCCAGCCGGTCCTGCCGGGCGATGGAGTCCTTGATGATGGCTTCGAGCCGCTCGATGATGCCGTCGATGGTGGTTGGGAGGCTTGCCATGAGATGATTTCCGGATGGAAGGGGGAGCACCGCGAGGAGAGAAAACGATAACCGCGCCGGACCATCCGCTCAAGCCGCGAGGTCGTTCTCTCGCGTATCTACACCGAGGCGGGAATCGAAAGACGGGCCGAACCCGTTCCAGCGGGTGAACCCGCCGGCCAGTAACGGCACGAAGCCTCGCAAACCGCGCGAGGCTGCTCGCCGGGGTCAGTCGAATCAGCCGGGGATCATCGCCAGGATCGTCTCCAGCGTATCGGCATCCTCCGGCTTCTTGTCCGTCCTCCACCTCAGCATCCGCGGGAAGCGGACGGCGATGCCGCTCTTGTGGCGGGGGGAGCGCTGGATGCCCTCGAAGCCCAGCTCGAACACCAGCTCGGGCTTCACGGCGCGCACGGGGCCGAAGCGCTGCAACGTGTTGCGGCGCACGAACGAATCGACCTTGCGGATCTCCGCGTCGGTCAGGCCGCTGTAGGCCTTGGCGAAGGGGACCAGCTCGCCGTTGCTCCACACGGCGAAGGTGTAGTCGGTGTAGAGCGAGGCGCGGCGGCCGTGGCCACGCTGGGCGTAGATCAGGACGCAGTCGACCGTGAAGGGCTCCACCTTCCACTTCCACCAGTCTCCCTTCTTTCGCCCGACGCGGTAGGGGCTGACGGCACGCTTCAGCATCAGCCCCTCGCGGCTGGTCTGCCGCGCGTCGCGATACGCCTCGCGCACGTCGTCCCAGCTCGCGGTGCTGACCAGCGGCGACAGCAGGAAACGCCCGGCGGATGGCACCGCGCCGATCAGCTCGCGCAGCCGCTCGCGGCGCCAGGAGAGCGGCTGCTCGCGCACGTCCTCGCCCTCGTGCTCCAGCAGGTCGTACGCGAGGAGGACGATCGGTACCTCGCCCAGGATCTTGGGCCCCAGCTGCTTGCGGCCGATGCGGCGCTGGAGCTGCGCGAAGGGGAGAGGGCCGCCGTCGTGCCAGGGAAGGACCTCGCCGTCCAGCACGGTGCCGTCGGGGAGGAACGACGCGGCGGCGTCCAGCTCGGGGAAGCGCTCGGTGACCAGCTCCTCGCCGCGCGACCAGATGAACGTCTTTCCCGCGCGGCGCACCACCTGAGCACGGATGCCGTCCCACTTCCACTCCACCTGCCACTCGCCCGGCTCGCCCAGGTCGTCGGGTTCGCCCTCCAGCGCATGGGCCAGGAAGAACGGGTACGGCCGGCTGATGTCGGTGTCGCTGGTGTCGGCGCCCAACAGGCGGGTGTAGAACTCGGGGGATGGGTCCCACGAACCCATCAGCCGGTGCGCCACGGCGGCCTCGTCCACGCCGCTCACCCGGGTGATGGCGCGGACCACTAGCTGCTGCGACACGCCCACGCGGAAGCTGCCGGTGATCAGCTTGTTCCACACGTACGCCTGCGCCCCGTCCAGCTCGCCCCAGGCGCGGACGATGGCCTCGCGCTGCGTCTGCTCGCTCTCGCCGCGCAGGGGGAGAAGGCGCTCCTCCACCCACACGCGCAGCGGCAGGTCGCTACTCGTGCCGGATGGCGGCAGGAGGAGCGAGATGGTTTCGGCCAGGTCGCCCACCGACTCGTAGCACTCGGTGAACAGCCACTCGGGCGTGCCGGTGAAGTCCAGCGCCCAGTCGGCCAGCTTGCGCCCGCCAACGAGACGCTTGGGCCGCCGCCCGCTCAGGAAGTGCACCGCCCACGCAGCGTCCGCCGGAGGCACCGCCGCGAAGTAGCGGGCGAGCGCATCGACCTTTTCGCCCGTCTTGGTGGTTTCGTCGAGGGCGGCGTAGAGCTCGGCGAAGGCTTTCACCGTGGCCTCCGGGGTGCGGAGGTACGGGGGTACGGAGGTACGGAACTGCGGGAGCGAAACAGTGCTTGGGTAAGCCAGATATCCGCTCGGATCGGGATCGGCTTCGTGCGCGGTGCGATGTGATGGCGCGCCCCTCCACTCCGCGCCCCCTCCGCTCGCCGAGGCTCGTACCTCCCCCGTACCGGGAGAGGTAGCGGGAGAGGCTCGGGTGCGGACGGGATGGATGGCCGCATGACAAGCTCTCGCCGCGACCGGCTGATGGGCGCGCGAATCCGCTGCTGACGCCGAGGATTGCACCTCAGCTCGCCCTCCGTGCCGATGGCGGCGTGCAGTCCGCGAAGGCGGACTTTGGGCCGTTGTTGCCGCGAATTCATTCGCCCCGCTCCTCCGCGCCCACACCTTCTTCCCCCGCGCGATCGACCTCGACATCTACCGAGCCGGCTGAATCGTCTGCGGGCGCTTCGGAATCCGCACCCGCCTCCGGAGCGATCTCCACGTCGCCCGCATCCTCCTCGCCCTCCCAGCGGCTGGCGACGGCGAGCGCCTCGAGGCCCCTCGACCGGAGCCAGCGGACCACGGGCTCGCGGTAGCCGTGCGTCACCCACACGCGCTCGGCGCCCGTGGCGTCGATGGCCTGCAGCAGCGCGGGCCAGTCCACGTGGTCGCTCAGCACGAAGCCGCGGTCCACGCTGCGGCGGCGGCGTTGGCCGCGCACCCGCATCCACCCGCTGGCGAAGGCCGTCGATACCGCGCCGAACTTGCGCATCCACGGGGTGCCGTGCGCGCTGGGCGGCGCCACGATCAGCGCCGGGCTCCAGTCGAAGCCGCGCGGCTGCGCGCCGGCATATTGGGTGGGCGGCAGATCGATGCCTGTTGCCCGGTAATCGTCGGAGAGGCGGGCGACGGCACCGTGCTCGTAGATGGGGCCGATGGACGCGTCCACGCCAGCCAGCAGGCGCTGCGCCTTGCCCAGCGCGTAGGCGTAGAGGATGGACGTCTTTCCCGCCGCCTGGCTGGCGCGCCACCAGGCGTCGATCTGCGCGAACACCTCGGCCTGCGGAGCCCAGCGGTAGATGGGGAGGCCGAAGGTGGACTCGGTGATGAAGGTGTGGCAGCGCACGGGCTCGAAGGGCGCGCAGGTGGGGTCGGGCTCGGTCTTGTAATCGCCCGACACCACCCACACCTCTCCGCGGTGCTCCACGCGGATCTGCGCCGAGCCCAGGATGTGCCCGGCGGGATGGAGGGAGATGCGGACGCCGTTCACGTCCACGCTCTCGCCCCAGTCCACGGAACGGATGTGCGCGTCCGTGCCCAGGCGCGTGCGCATCACCCGCTCGCCCTGGCGGCTGCCCAGGTAGCGCTCGCACCCCCAGCGCGCGTGGTCGCCGTGCGCGTGGGTGATCACCGCGCGCGGCACGGGGAGCCACGGGTCCACGTAGAAGTCGCCCGCCTCGCAGTACAGCCCGCGCTCGGTTGTCCGCAGCAGCATCCGTCGGTTCGCGCCAGGTGGTCGCCGGGTCGTCACTCGGTGGATGCACACCATGCACGTGCGGCGCCACCGCGGCCGGTGCGCGAAAAACGAGAGGGACGGCGCGCGCCGTCCCCCTCGTCCTGATCTCACATGGGCCGCGCCGCTCAGTTATTGCAGCTGCAGAGGTCCTGGAAGCCGGTGCAGCAGGTTTCCACGCGCGTGCCGGGTCCCGTGCCGGTGCCGGTGCCCGTTCCGCCACTGCAGTTGACGTTGCTCGCGTAGCAGTTGCCGTACGCGTCGGTACAGGTGCAGAGGTCCTGGAAGCAGGTGGACTCGGAGCAGGCGTTGCCGCGCACCGTGCCACGCTCTTTTGGGGCGGATTCGGTGGCGAAGGACTGCACGTCGAGCGATTCCAGCTCCAGCCGGATCTTGATTGCCACGGGCTGATCTCCTGAACAGGGTGTCCGAAAGAGGCCGCGTGCATGGTACAGTCGTCCGATTGCCCCGCGCAAGCCATTCATCGCCGGCCGCGCCGGAAGGGGGGTGGGCCGGTGGACGCCATGGCGCGATGTGGAGCAGATGACGAGGCGGCGGCAGGGCGGCGGGCACCGCCCGGCCACCCCGCCGCCGCCGCCTTTCGCGCCGCGAGCGGCGCGTTCACACCGCCCGGGCGCACGCTCGCGTCTCGCGGGGCCGCGCTCGTGCCGGGCGGTGCACCCATCGGCGGCGGAGCGCTAGATTAGCGGCCTACGTGACAATGGCGGCTCCACCGGAGGCGTGCCTGGCTGCCTCCCGTTTCATCCATCGGACCCTTGCCTGATTCTTCCCTTCCTCATCCTCACGCACGGCCCGGGCTGCTGCGGCCGCGCGCCGGCCGGCTCCGGCGCCACCGGGGGCTGATCCTGGGCGCGTTCGGCGCGGCCACCACGCTGTCGGTGCTGATCGGCACGGAGAACTACCTGGCGCTGCAGGCGCTGGGGCGCCCCAAGCCGTGGATCGTGATGGTGGGGCTGGAGCTCCCCGCGTGGTACGTGTGGCTGGCGCTGACGCCGGGGATCTTCTGGCTGGCGCGCCGGCTGCCGGTGGCCGGCCCTCGGCGCTGGCGCAACCTGTTGCTGCACCTGCCCCTGAGCGCCGTCACCGTGTTCATCGGCACGGTGGCCGTGGTGGCGGTGAAGGGGCCGCTGATCGGCGTTCCCTCCATCCCGTCCACGTGGGTGCAGATCGGCGCGGGTGAGTTCAAGCGCATCTTCGGGATCATCATCCCCATCTACTTCGTGATCCTGGCGGCCGCGCACGCCGTGCACTCGTACCGCGAGAACGAGCGCCGCGCCCGCCGCGAGATGGAGCTGGCCACGCTGCTGGAGCGCACCCAGCGCGACCTGCTGCGCATGCAGCTGCAGCCGCACTTCCTCTTCAACACCCTGCACGCGGTGAGCGCGCTGATGGAGCGCGACGTCCCCGGCGCGCGGCGCATGCTCACCCGGCTCAGCGACCTGCTGCGCCTGGCGCTGGACGACGACAGCCGGCACGAGGTGAGCCTGGAGGAGGAGATCGAGTTCCTGGACCGCTACGCCGAGATCCAGAAGATCCGCTTCGGCGGGCGCCTGGAGGTGACGTACGACGTGGCCGCCGACGCGCGGCGGCTGCTGGTTCCGCGGCTGGTCCTCCAGCCGCTGGTGGAGAACGCGATCACGCACGGGCTTTCGCGGCTGGAGCGGCCGGGGAAGGTGACCGTGGAGGCGCGGCGGCGGAACGGCCACCTGGTCGTTCGCGTGCTGGATGACGGCGTGGGGCTGGAGGGCGGCGAGGTGGCGCGCGAGGGGGTGGGGATCGGCAACACGCGGGCGCGGCTGGAGCAGCTGTACGGGCCGGGCCACCGCTTCGAGATCGGCAACCTTCCCGGCGGCGGGTGCGAGGTGCGCATCGAGATCCCGGCCGGCACCGAGGAGCGCGCGCCGGCGGGCGAACGGAACGGAGACGAGCGATGAACGCGAGCGCGGCGCCGCTGCGGGCGCTGGTGGTGGACGATGAGCCGCTCGCCCGCGAGCTGCTGCGGCGGATGCTGGACGAGCACCCCGCGCTGGAGGTGATCGGCGAGTGCGGGAGCGGCACGCAGGCGGTGGAAGCGGTGCGCGCCGAGCGGCCGGACCTGCTCTTCCTGGACGTGCAGATGCCGGGGCTGGACGGGTTCGCCGTGCTGCGCGAGCTGGCACCCGACATCCCCGAGGTGATCTTCGTGACGGCGTACGACCAGTACGCGCTGCGGGCGTTCGACGTGCACGCGCTGGACTACCTGCTGAAGCCGTTCGACGAGGAGCGCCTGGCGCGCGCCATCGACCGCGCCCGCGCGCACCTGCGCCGGCCCGACTCGGAGAGCGACCGCGGGCGCATATTGGAGCTGCTCGACGAGCTGCGCGGCGTGCGGCGCTTCCGCGAGCGGCTGGTGATCCGCGTGGGCGAGCGGGCGTACCTGCAGCCGGTGGCCGAGATCGACTGGCTGGAGGCCGACGGCAAGTACGTGAAGGTGCACGTGGGCCCGCGCTCGCACGTGATCCGCGAGACCATGACGCAGCTGGCCGGCGTGCTGGACCCGCGCCGCTTCCTGCGCATCAGCCGCGGGGCCATCGTGAACGTGGACCGCATCCGCGAGATCCAGCCCTGGTTCCGCGGCGACTACGTGGTGATCCTGCACAACGGCGCCGAGGTCACCTCCACCCGCGGCTACCGCGACGCGCTGAAGGCGCTGCTGGCGGGGGAGAGCTAGGGCGGCCCCGGCGGCGGTCCGACAGGGATCACCGCAGGCCGCGGCAGCCCCCTCCCCCCGGCCCCCTCCCCGCGCTCCGCGGGGGAGGGGGAGCACTTCATCTCGCTTGGATCCTCGATATTTGAGCAGTTCAAGCAGTTCTCCCCTCCCCCCGCGGAGCGCGGGCGAGGGGCCGGGGAAGGGGGGCCGCCGCGGCGGCTCCAGCATCACGAAAGCGCTCCGATCTCTCGTCCTTCATCCCCCGAGTCCGCATCAATAGCCGGCCGAGACACCTCGCCGCCCGCCGCGTCACACATCATCCCCGCCGCGCGTTAACCTTCCGCTAACCCCCGGCCGGACCTTACCCAACGGACCCCGGATATTGGTTGTATCTTCTGCGACACCAAGCGGTTACAGTTCACGCTGGGCACACCCTCTGCCACTTCGGACTGTCGCAGGTTGATCCAGGGGCTGCGCCCACGCTGAAGGAGATAGACGCCGATGCACTACCGCACCGAACACAAACGCGCGCGTGGGCTGATGGTTGGCATCACCGGCGGGCTGCTGGCGTACGGCGCGGCGATCAGCGGCAGCACCCGCGCCGCCGCCGACGTGGACTCGCGCGCCGTGACGCAGCAGCTCGCCCGCGGTGCCTCGGCCACCTCCGCCGACGTGAAGGCCGCGCACACCGTCCGCCAGACGGCCGCGCTCAAGCTGTCGAAGCTCGACGCAGCCGAGGCCGCGATCCTGGCGCAGGTGGAGGCCGGGTCGATCCCCGGCGGCGCGCTGGCGGTGGGGCGGCAGGACAGGTCGGTGCTGGAGAAGGGGGTGGGGAAGGTGGGATGGTCGCGCGGCGCCGAGAAGGTGGACGCGAAGCGCACCGTGTACGACCTGGCCAGCCTGACCAAGGTGCTGGCCACCACCCCCGCCGTGATGCTGCTGGTGGAGGATGGGAAGATCGACCTGGACGCGCCGGTGAGCCGGTACCTGCCGGAGTTCAGCGGCGGTGCGAAGGACCGGGTGACCATCCGCCACCTGCTCACCCACACCTCGGGCCTTCCCGCCGGCGTCGACCTGGATGCGGGCGGCACCGACGCCAACTGGGCGCAGCTGATCCACACCCCGCTGGTGCGCGCGCCCGGCGAGGCCGCCGTGTACAGCGACGTGGGGATGAACGTGCTGTTCGCCGCCGCCCAGCGCGCCGCGGGCGAGCCGCTGTTCCGGCTGCTGGACCGGCGCGTGTACGGCCCGCTGAAGATGCGGACCACCACCTACCTCCCCGGGGCCGACTGCCAGACCTGCGCGCCCACGCTGCGGGTGGAGGGCGAGCCGGTGCGCGGGGTGGTGCACGACCCCATCGCCCGCGCGCTGGGCGGCGTGGCGGGGAACGCGGGGCTCTTCTCCACCGCGCACGACGTGGGGCGGTACGCGGCCATGCTGGCCAACGGCGGCGAGCTGGACGGCGTGCGCGTCTTCCGCGAAGAGACGGTGAAGGCGTTCACCACGCGGCAGCCCGGCGCCGGCACCCGTGCGCTGGGGTGGGACACGCCGGGTCCCAACGGCGCCGGCGGGTTCGGCACCCGGGCCAGCAAGGAGAGCTTCGGGCACACGGGTTTCACCGGCACCAGCATCTGGGTGGACCCCAGCCGGCACACCTGGAGCGTCCTGCTGACCAACCGCGTGTACGAGCCGCACGGCCCCAACCAGATCATGGCCCTGCGCCGCAAGGTGAACGACCGAGTCGCCATCGCCGCCGACGACTTCGACGTGCAGGTCGCGGTGGATTGATTGACGGCGGCCGGTGGATGAACGAAGAGGGCGGCGGTGCATCCCACGATGCGCCGCCGCCCTCTTCGTTCCCGCGACATCACATCGAATTCGGCGATTGATTGTGCATTCACGCGACACACCCAGCTCGTCATCCTGAGCGCGACCACGCTCCACTCGAGGCGTGCTCCGACAGTCGCGGCGCGAAGGATCCATAGCGTCAGATGCGCTACAGCCGGCTGTTTTGCGGCGACCGGCTATGGATCCTTCGGCCTGCCGCCATTCGCGAATGCCGCGATATCGGCGTGGCCGGCCTCAGGATGACAGTAGGTGGGTTGTGCGCGGCATGCACAGTCAATCGCTCCCATTCGTATCACTCGCGGAAAGTAGTGATTGCGCGGGGCGCCATCGAAACCGGCCCGAGGGCATGCAGCAGCGCTTGAAAGCGCTTCGCGGAGCCGCAGGGGCACAGGTCGTTGCGGCCGAGCTTCTCCATCAGCTCCTTGCACCCGTGCACCACCCGGTCGCCGCGGCCCACCCGCGTTTCGGACGGATACCCCTTCCGCCGCTTGCTGGTGCGCTCAAAAGGACGCGTGATCGAGGTTCTTCATCTTCTTGCCCATCGTTGTACCCTCCACTCGAAAACGTCCGGGCATCCCCCCGGACCGGGCCGGCGGGCACGCTCGCCCACCATTCCTCTCATCAAGACGCTTCTGTTACTCTCCGGAAATCTGCCCAGTTGGCGGGAACGTCCGGCCCATCATGATAGCGCGCCGAAAAAACCGAAAAATCCACATGGTTGTTGCTGACGTGTTTGGTGCAAGGGTGTAGGCATACGAAAACGCCCCGCCCCCTATTTCACGGAATCCCCGGCTGTACTTGAAGAAACGGAGCATGTATCGCAAGAAATCTGGCCTCTCTTCAATCCAAAGCAGGGCCTCGGTCCGGTAGTCTTCCGGCACGCGAAAACCAAACTCATGATAGAAGAGGGCCCGGGTTACGCGTTCGATTATGCGTCGCATCCGTCGGTTCTCAACCTCGAACGCGGGGATCGGTCCGGTATAGATTCCTCCCGTGGTCCGAAACTCAGCCCGATGTGTCGTATCGAAGAATGATTTCCCGAATCGGAAGCTCTGAGGTCGTTCTAACGACCGGTAGAATGCCTCCATAATCGCTTGTGCTTCGGGCTCATCGGCGATGTCACGCCGAAGTAGCAGCGCAGCTCGGAAGTATTCGTCATCGCGTTGAAATCCTGAATTGCAGACCTGACAACAAGGGACGGTAATCAAGTCGTTCGGACGTGGAATCGGAAACAACAACTTCGGCGGCACGTGATCCGCTGTACGAGCGTCACTGCAACCACAATAAACGCAGATGGGAGCTTTCCGGGTGCTCATCGCGCTCACAGCCGCGGGTCCACCGGCTCGGATTCCAGCGCCAGCACGCCGAACACGCACTCGTGCACGCGGCGCAGCGGCTGGCCGGCAACGAAGCGCTCCAATCCTTCGATCCCCAGCGCGAACTCGCGCAGCGCCAGCGAGCGCTTGCCACCCAGGCCGCGCTTGCGCAGGCGCTGCAGGTTGGCGGGCTCGGTGTATTCCGGGCCGTAGATGATGCGCAGGTACTCGCGGCCGCGGCACTTGACCGCGGGCTGCGCCAGCCGGTGCGGCCCCCGCGCCACGAAGTGCAGCGGCTTCACCACCATCCCCTCGCCGCCGCGCGCGGTCATCTCCTCCCACCACGCCGTCGCGGCTTCCTCGGCCACCGTGTCCGCCAGCTCCACCACGCGGTATTCCGTGGGATGGAGCAGCCGCCCGCCCGCCGCCTCGCGGATGCGGCCGATCACCCCCAGGTGCCAGAGGTGATCCTTGTCCAGGTGCACGGCGCCTTCCGTTGCCAGCACGTGGAACGGCGCCAGGCGCAGGTCGCCGAGCGACTCCACCGGCCAGCAGTAGCGGCGGTAGGCCTCGGTGTATGCCTGGACCAGGCGCTGGCGATCCGAATAGCGATCCAGCAGCTCGCCCACCGGCGCGCCGCGCTCCGCCGCCTGCCGCAGTGCGCCCACGGCCATCCCCAGCGCGCCGCAGGCAGCCGCGCCCACGCTGGCGTACTGCTCGCGCACCAGCTCCTGCGCCTTGGCCGACCAGGGCATCAGCTCGCAGTCCAGCACCATCCACTCCGTGGCCAGCTCGTCCCACAGCCCCGCCGCGCCGATTGCGTCACGCACGATGGCGAGCGCCCCGGCCTCCATCTCCGGGTCGGTGAAGAAGCCGCGGCCCGTGCGCGTGTACACGATCCCCGCGCCGCTCTCCACGCCGAAGCGCCGGCGCGCCGCCTCTTCATCGCGGCAGACGACCACCACCGCACGCGAGCCCATGTGCTTCTCCTGGCACACCACGGTCGCCACGCCCTCGCGCCGGTAGTAGGCGAACGCCTCGGCCGGGTGCTCCAGCAGGCCGGGGCGCTCGCTGGTCTCGCTGGGTGACATGGTGGGCGGGAGATACACCAGCCAGCGCGGGTCGGCGGCAAAGCGGCTCATCACCTCAAGCGCCGCCGACGCGTTCTCCTCGCGGATGGTGACGGTGCGGCCCAGGCGCGTTTCGATGATGCGCTTCCCCGTCACGTCCTCCAACTCCAGCCCGGTGTCGATGCCGTCCGACGACGGGTCGATGCCGTGCCGCGGGAGGAAGGGCCGCGCCGACTGGGCGTACTCGCGCCGCGCGGGCACCTGCACCAGCTCGCGCTCGGGCCAGCGCAGCGCGGTGAGCGCCCCGCCGAACACGCAGCCGGTGTCGATGTTGAGCGTGTTGTTCACCCACGCCGGCCGTGCCACGGGCGTGTGTCCATAAATGACCGCGGCCCGGCCGCGGTAGTCCGCCGCCCAGTCGAGCCGCACGGGGAGCCCCAGCTCGTCGCTCTCGCCGGTGGTGTCGCCGTACAGCGCGAACTCGCGCACCCGCCCTGACGAGCGGCCCTGGTACGCCTCGGTCATCCCGGCGTGGGCGACCACGAGACGGCCGTCGTCGAACACGTAGTGGCTCACCAGCCCGTCCAGGAAATCGGCCACGCGGGCGCGGAATTCCGGCGTCTCGCCCGACAGGTCCTCCAACGACGTCTCCAGGCCGTGGCGCACCTGCACGTTCTGCCCGCGGAGCGCGCGCACCAGCTTCACGTCGTGGTTGCCGGGCACGGCCAGCGCGCTCCCCGCCTGTACCATCGCCATCACCGTATTCAGCACGTGCGCCACGCGCGGGCCGCGGTCCACCAGGTCGCCCACGAACACGGCGCGGCGCCCGTCCGGGTGCCGGCGCGCACCGTCCGTATCGACGGCGTAACCCAGCGCATCGAGGAGCGCGTCCAGCTCGTCGCCGCACCCGTGCACGTCGCCGATGACGTCGAACGGCCCGGTGTCGGTGCGCCGGTCCACCCACAGCGGCTCGCGGACCAGGGTGGCGGTATCCACCTCCTCCGCGGAGCGCAGGACCCAGACGTGGCGGAAGCCCTCGCGGCGGAGGTCGCGCAGGCTCCGGCGAAGCTGCGCGTGCTGCTGCGGGATCACGTGCGGCGGCACCTGCCGGTCGGCGCGGGCACGGTTGCGCTCGGCGCACACGCGCTCGGGGATGTCGAGCACGATGGCCACCGCGTGCACGTTCTGCTCGCGGGCCAAGGCGACCACCTGCTTGCGGGCGGGCGCCTGCACGTTGGTGGCGTCGATCACGGTCAGCCGCCCGCGCGCCAGCCGCCGCCGCGCGACGAAGTACAGCGCGTCGAAGGCGTCGGTGGTGGCACTCTGGTCGGTCTCGCTGTCGCTGACCAGCGCGCGGAATCCATCGCTCGAAAGCACTTCGGTGGGGAGGAAGTGCTTGCGCGCGAAGGTGCTCTTCCCGCAGCCGCTGACGCCGACGAGCGCCACCACGCACAGGTCGGGGATGCGGATCACCGGTGCGGCCCGGTGCTCCGCATCATCCCGCCCGATGTGCTCCGCTTCCTTCATTATCTCCGTCATTCGATCCAATCCCCCATTGCGATGCTTCTTCTCGTCCTCGGCATCCCCGCGGGATCACAACGCCAACTTCGGACGCACCGCTGAGCTGGTTCCCGGAACCGATATCAGTCAGTCGCTCGCATCGATTGCGGCAGCAGTTCCATCAGCCGCTTGCGCTGCAGCGCGTGGATCGCCGGCGCGGACGCCTGCAGCGCGTGCCTGATCCGGGCGATCTGCTCCATCGTGGGCTCGGCGTACGACCGGTTGAAGCGGAGGATCCAGCGCTCCAACCCGCCACGCCCGATCTCGGCGATGGGGGGGTCGGCGTCGCCGCACGCGCGCAGCGTCCACGCCAGCGCGTCCCACTTGCCGCGCCGCACCAGCAGCCGCAGCACGCTTCGCCGCACGTGCGCCGCGCCGGATTCGTACAGCGGCGCCAGATCGGACGACGCCACCGGCAGCGTACGCAGCTCGGCCGCCGCCGCGCGCGAGACCCTGGGCGACGGATCGGCCAGCATCCGCAGCAGCGCGGGAACGGCATCGCTCCTCCGCAGACGCGCGTACCCCTTCACGGCGTCCATCCGCAGCCGCACGCGCGGGGCGGCGAGGTACCGCTCCAGCACCTCCGCGTCTTCCGCCGTGCCCACCTCCGCCAGCCCCGCGAGCGCGCCGGCCGATTCGGGGGCGTCCGCCAGCGCCGCGCGATACCACGCCGCGTCGATCGCCCGGCCGAACAGGTCGTCCAGCACCTTGCGGGCGAACAGGCGCACGGTGGCGTTCGGGTCTGTGGCGGCGGCCAGCAGCCTCGGCTCGGCTCCATCCAGCGTTGCCGCCAGCAATACGCCCACGCCTCGCAGGTGCGCCGACGGATCGCGCAGCAGCACGGGGACGAGGACGGCCCGCGCCTCCGGCGTCTCGCCCGCGATCTTCCCCACCGCGCGGCGCAGCACCGGGTCGCCGGAAGCCACGGCGTCGAGCACCAGTTGCGGGCGCTCGGCGCGGTCCTCCACCAGCCAGCCGAAGCAGAACACCCGCGTGAGGCCATCCGGCGAGTGCAGCCCTTGGCGCAGCAGCGGACGCGCGGCCGGATCGCGCAGCAGTTCGACGGCGCGGCGGCCCACGGGACCGCTGCGCTCTCGCTCTTCGGTGCGCAGCAGCAGGCCCATGGTGTCGAGCACGCGCGGCAGGTTCGCGGGCGTAAGCCGCTTCAGCGCCGCGGCTTCGGCGCGCTGGCGCACCTGGGGCACCCAGTCGTACGAGCGCAGCGCCAGGAACGGCAGCTCGAACCCGCCGTCCCCCACCTCGTCCAGCGCCTTCACCGCGGCCTCGCGGACGTAGCCGGACGGGTGCGTCGAGAGCACGCACAGCACGGCCACATCGTCGCCCACGCGTTGGCGCAGGTGGTCAACGGCCGCGGGCGTGCGCACCCAGTCGCGAACCGGGTACGGCGTGGAGCTCCACAGCTCGGCGCGCACCCGCTGGTCCACGCCCACCAGCTGCGCGGGCGGGATCCGCTCGAGCGTGCCGCGCAGCTCCGCGGCGGCGGACTTGGCGCGGCCCGGCCGGCCGGAGCCGCACGCCAGCAGCAGCGGGGCCAGCCGGTCACCCGGCCAGCGCTCCGGCTGCCGCAGCCGCTCCTCCAGCCCATCCTCGTTCTTGCGTCCTCCGGCCAGCAGGCCGTTCAGCCACCTCATCTCATCTCCCCGTGGTGTCAGGCCACCAGCCGCGCAGTGGGCCAAGCTCGCGCCGCGGCGGCGGCTCCACGCCCGTTTCCGCGGCTTCGATCGCGCGGCGCGCGCGCTCGGCCCGCCAGTGATGGACGCGGCCGGCCGCCTCCGCCGCGCTCACGTCGGCCCGCGCACCGGCCACGTCGCCAGAGCGGGCGCGGAGCCAGGCGCGGTCGAGCAGGGCGCCGGAAAGTCCCTTCGCACGCTCGCGCTTCACCCGCTCCACCTGCCACGTGGCGGCGCCGATCGCCTCGCTCCACCTTCCCAGGCGCCCGGCCGACCCCATCACCAGGCGCCGCGCCTCTTCACAGCTCTCGTCTTCGGCCACCAGCTCGCGCGCCAGCACGAGCGCCTCCTGGTGGCGATCCAGGTGGGCGAGCACGTCGGCCCGGTCGAGCCGGGCCTCGCGTTCGCGGGGCCGTTCGCGCAGCACGCCGTCGATCACCCGCAGCGCGTCGCCGAACCGGTCCAGATAGTGGATCTCGCGGGCGAACAGGAGGCGGGTTTTCCATGCCGGATCACCCTGGCCCATCGATTCGAGCACGGTGCCCACCGCCTGCCGCATGCTCCAGATCGCCCGCGTGGCGTTGATCGAGCCGCCGCGCCCGGTTACCCGCGGATCGTCCACCAGCGCCTCGAACGGGAGATGGATCCCGCCGTTCCTCTCGACCCACCGCTCCAGCCCGCGGATCTCATCCGCGTACCGCTCGCGGAGATACGGGATGATGATCTCGCGCGTCCAGCGGTGCTGCATCCCCTCGGCGTAGCGCTCCACCGCCTCCCTGTGCGCGGCGATCCAGCGCCCCCGCGCCACGCGGGCCGTGTGGTCGTGATGGTGCGCCACCTCGTGCGCCAGCGTGGCCAGCGCCTCGGCGCGCAGCAGCGGCATCCACACGGGGCGATGGGGGTCCGCCGCGTCGAACGCGTAGCCGTACAGCTCCACCGACGCGCTCCACGGCCGGTACCGCCCCATCACGCGCCCGCTCCACACCCCCGGAAAGCGCTTGGACGATGGCCGCCCGGTGAACGGATCGCGCGGCGACTCCACCGCGTCGAGGCCGTCCGCCGCCTCGGACGCCTCCATCCCCAGCGAGAGCGTTACGCCCGCGAGGCCGTCCGTGACCCCGCGCGGAAGGCGCCGCAGGATCTCGCGCGTGTCGTCCGCGTCCGCCGGAAAGTGGAGGAACGGCGATCGATCGGTGCGGCGCACCGGGATGGCGTCCACCGGCGTGGGCGCGTGGCCGTGGCGCCGGCGGATGCAGCGCGTGACGCGTTTGGTGGCCCGCTTCTGCCGCAGGTCCGCGCGGATGTGGCCCAGCCTCCGCTCCTTCTCCCCGGCGTTCGCGAAATCCTCGCGCCCCAGCCGTGCGGCGGCGGCGTGCGTTGCGTGAAAGCTCCGCGACACGTTCAGCCCTCCATCGCACGGGTGAAGATGGCCATCTGCGTGGGCGAGCCTACCTCGTCGTCCATCGGGCCGACGAGGTGGAAGGCAACCGTGTAGCCGTGCCGCGCGGCGACGGCGTTCGCCCACTCCGCCAGCTCGGCGCGCGTCCACTCGAAGCGGTGGTCGCGGTGGCGGAACCGGCCGGCCGGGAGCGAGGGCCAGCGCACGTTGTACTCGGCGTTGGGCGTGGTGACGATCACCGTGCCGGGCCGCGCGGAGGCGAAGACGGCGCGCTCGAAGGCGGCGAGGCGTGGCGGGTCCAGGTGCTCGATCACCTCCACCACGGCGGCCGCGTCGAAGCCCTCCAGCCGCCGGTCGCGGTAGACCAGCGAGCCGTGCAGCAGCCGGATGCGGTTCCGCTTCGCCTCGTGCATCCGGTCCAGCTTCAGCTTCTCGGCGGCGATCTCGAGCGAGCGGTGCGCCACGTCCACGCCCACGATCTCGGTGAGATGCGGCTCGCGGATCAGCCGGCGCAGCAGGTTCCCCTCGCCGCACCCCAGGTCCAGCACGCGCGCGGCGCAGCTCGCTTTCAGGGCATCCACCACGGCCTGCAGGCGCTGCTCGTTCAGCGAGACCGTCCGCTCCACCGCCTGCTCCTCGGCGTCGTGCGAGGCGGTGTTCTCCTCTTCCCCCGGCTCTTCGGCGGTGACCAGCCGAGAGATGGCGTCGCGCACCAGCGAGTGGCGGTGCTTCAGGTAGCGCCGGGCGATCAGGGCGCGCTCGGGATGCTCGGGAAGCCACCCCTCGCCGTGGCGCAGCAGCTTCTCCACCTCATCGTCGTCCACCCAGTAGTGCTTCGCGTTGTCGAGCACGGGGATCAGGACGTACAGGTGCGTGAGCAGCTCGCTGAGCGGCCGCGTGGTAGCGAGGGTCACGGCGAAGTAGCGGCTGTCGCCCCACTCCGGCCGGGTCTCGTCCAGCGGCAGCCGCTCGGCGGACAGCTCGTAGCCCAGCGGCTCGAACAGGCGCCGCAGGAACCCCTCGCCGCCGCGCACGGGGACGGACGCGAGGCGGGCGGTGAGCGGGATCGGCGTGGTCGCCAGCTCCGGCCGGTCGCGGCAGGTACCGGCCATCGCGCTCCGCAGCACGCGCGAGATGGCGACGGAGAGGAAGCTCGATGCGGCGTAGGGCCGGTCGTTCACGTACTGGTCGAGCGTGCCCGAGCCGCGTACCAGGCCCACCGGGTCCACGTCCAGCAGCAGCGCGGCGGTGCACGCGTCGTCACCCGCCTCGGGGTAGAAGACGTGCGCGGCGCCGAACGCCAGCTCGAAGCTCTGCGCCCGCGCCGGGTTCTTCCCCAGCAGGTAGCCCAGGTCGGTGGCCGGCTGGTGCGTGGTGCGAATGGTCAGCAGCATCTGGTTTTGGTCTCTGTCGATCGAATAACCGGACGAGTGGCGTTTCCGCAGCAACACCAGTCATCGTTGTGCCCCGAAAACACATCGGCCCGGCCGCCTCAGTGTGGGCAGCCGGGCCGCGAAGGACACGCGCAAACGCGCGCGATCACACCGCTTTCCAGCCACCTCCGCCATCGTTGTCGAGCCCACGTCCCGCAAAGTCGCGCTGCGTGCGATTGCCACTTCCCCCGAAGATCCCACGCAACGACCCCTGCACGAGCGCACGGAGGCTCTCCGGGCGCGTCGCCGTACGGGCGAACGAGGCTGTGGACGGGAACGGTCGAGGCATCGCTGGAATGCTCACGCTGCGGTGGTCGTGGACTCGAGGCGCACACCAGTTCGGGATGTGCGCGGCATCCAATTCAATCAAGAAACCCAAAAAGCACAACCCCCCTCACCGCCCGAATTCGCTTGCCGGGCGAGCTCCTTTTGCTCCTGGGCGCATCCTAATCTGGTGAGATGCAATAACCTACGTACACCGTCCACGAGCATGCATCGATCACAAAGTAGACGCCGGTCCCACACTGCGGACCGGCGTTTCGCCACGAGAAGTCCGCGCAGGCGGACTGTGTGCCGTTGTAGCCGCGAGGTCGCGAGTTCACTCGCAAACTGCTATGGACCGACTGGCCTGCCGGCGCGATGTCCCGGTCTCACTCGATCTCCACCGGCCCACCGGTCACGTGGCCCAGCTTGTCGGGGTTCAGCACGCGGTAGAAGGCGGTGATGCGCTCGCCGTCGGTCTCGATGGAGGTGACGTGGCCGAGCAGCTCGCCGGCGAAGGTGGCCACGGCGGCGCCCCCGTTCACGTGCACCAGCCGGTTCTGCACGAGACTGCCGAACTTCTTCTCCAGCTGCAGCACCAGCCGCGCGACGCTCTCCGCGCCGCTGATGACCCTGCGCGCCGCCCACACCTTGCCGCCACCGTCGCTGGTGAAGGTCACGTCGGGCGCCATCAGCGCGAGCACGGCGTCGCGGTCGTCACGGGCGATGGCGTCGAGGAAGCGGCGCAGCAGTTCGCCGCGCGCGTC
>DASSJS010000497.1:0-18556 GCA_035691085.1 Longimicrobium sp. | reverse complement strand
GAGGACCGGGAGGGCTCGATTCCCCCTGATGACGCAGTGAACGAAGCCTGCAGGCGCAGATGACGGGGTGAACGACGGAAGCGGTGTTCCTGCAAAAAAATTTCGATACTCAGCGCATTCCAAGCCTGCAGCCACTCGCCGACGTGCTCCGGTGCGATCAGGCTGCAACTAAATCGACGAAGAACCGAAAATATTCGGATCGAAATCCAGAAAGCCGTCCGAGACGAGGGCGAGGGAACTGCCAGGGCGTCCTCCGCTCCCTCTGCTCCCTCCGTGTTGAAATCAGCGGTCTCGACGTCTTGCCCAATCCGCGAACGAGTACCGCACGGGCCAGCCTCGTCCTGCCGGGGACCTCCGCTCGGACCACGGACACCCCATCGGGGGACGACGCGAGGGGAACATCCGGCGCGCCGGCGTGTTGAACGAGGCTCACCCGCACATTCCGGCATCCTTTGGGCTAACTCCGTACAATGGAACGCGTTAGGAATGAACGCGTTCGGAACGGATCGTGCCCTGTGCAAAGGTGCGTCGCCATGCGGCCGCGGGTTCACCCCTGCCCGCCGGGTGCAAGCGAGCTTCAGCAGTCACGCAGGACAGCAGGCATATGCAGTTACCCGTTTCCGTGGCCCGGTACGCCGGGCTCGCCGGCATCCTGGCCGGGCTGCTCCTGGGCAGCTCGCCGGCCACCGTGCGCTCGCTCACCCGGGTTACCGACCTGCCCACCGCGGCGGCCGGGCTCGACCCGTTCCGCAGCGTCACGCATGCCGGGATGCTGCTGGCGGCCCGCACCGCGCACGCCCGCTTGGACGAAGGCCGGCCCTGGGCCGCGTGGAACGCCCTGCGCGACTTCGCGGAGGATGACGCGGACGACCTTCCGCCCTCCGTCGCCCTGGTCGCCGCGCGCTCGGCGGCGGGGTGGGACGGGTGGAGCCACGTGCGCCGTCTGCTGGAGGGCCGCCCCTGGCTGGCCGGCGAGGACGGCGGCGCCGGGCTGCTGCTGCTGGGCCAGGCCGAGGAGGCGAACGGCGACTGGGCATCCGCCGCGAAGGCCTATCGCCGCTACGCCGCCGCCGCGCAGGGCGCGGACCGCGGCGTGGGCTACGCGCGGCTGGGCCAGGTGCTGCGCCGGGCGGACCGCGACGGCGAGGCCGCCGCGGCGTTCGCGCGCGCGGCCGACGCGCTCCCCGAGGTGGCCGACTGGATGACGGCGCTGCGGGCCGAGGCGCTCGCCGCCGCCGGGAGCGCGGACGTCGCGTCGGTGGCGCCGGGCGGGTCGAGCGCGGCGCGGGCGGCGGCGGCACGCGCCGAGGCGCGCTGGCGGGCGGGGCGGAAGGATGCCTCCGGCGCCGCCGCGCGGCTGGCGCGCGAGGCCGCGGCGGTGGCGGAGGACGATCCTACCCTGGCCGCCGCGCTGCAGGCCGACCGCGCGAAGATCCTTTCCGCCGCGGGCCGATCGGGCGAGGCGCGCGACGAGCTGCGCGCGGCGGCGGGGGACGAGCGGGTGGCGGCGGAGGTGCGCGCCCGGGCCGCGGCGCTGCTCGGCGACCTTCCCGGCGCGGTCACCGTGGACGAGGAGATGGCGCGCGCCGCGGCGTACGAGGCGGCCGGAAAGCCCGGTCTCGCCGCGAAGGCGCTGCGGGCGGCGGTGGCGGGGGGGCGGGACGGGGACGGGCGCACGCTGCTGCGCATCTCCCGGCTGCTGTGGGACGCGGCGGACTACGAGCCCGCCGGTGCCTGGGCGCGCCGCGCGGCCGAAAAGCTCGACGGCGAGGCGCTGGCCGAGGCCGAGCTGATCTCCGCCCGCGCGCAGGTGCGGCTGGGGAAAGAGGATGATGGCGTCGCGGCGCTGCGCCGCCTTACCGAGCGCCACGCGGGGACCACGGCCGCTGGGAGCGCCTGGTTCCTGCTGGGGGACGCGGCGGGCGATCGCGACGCCGCCATCGCCGCGTACCGCAAGGCCGCCGCGGTCCCCGCGTCGCCCTTCGCGCGCGAGGCGCTGTACCGCCTGGCCGACCGCTGCCTGAAGGCGGACGACGAGGCGTGCGCCGCGAAGGCGTGGGATGACTACGTGGCCCGCTACCCGCGCGGCGAGCAGACGGCACAGGTGGCCTACGATGCGGGCGTGCGCCACGAGCAGGCCGGCCGCGGCGACCGCGCGCGTGCCCTGTACGGCGCCGCCATCGCCGCCGAGCCCACCGCCTACCACGCCATCCGCGCCGCCGACCGCCTGGGCGCCGATCCGCTGGCGGCGGTGCTGGCCCAGCCCGCGTCGTGGCCGGCCGGGCCGCAGGACGCGGGCGATGCCGCCGGCGTGGTGCGCCGCCTCAAGGCGCTGGACGACGTGGGCGCGGACGACGCGTGGGCCGCCGAGCTCGACGCGCAGACGCGGCGGCTGGCCGATCGCCCGTACGCGCTGCTGCTGGTGGCCGAGGGGGTGCGCGACGCGGGGCACACCATCCCCGCCATCCGCCTGGGCCGGCAGCTGCTGGAACAGCGCGGCGGCGCGTGGGACGAGCGGCTGCTGCGCGTGGTGTTCCCCCTCGCCTTCCGCGGCGTGCTGCTGGACGAGGCGGACCGGTCCGACATCGACCCCTGGCTGCTGGCGGGGCTGGTGCGCCAGGAATCGTCGTTCGATCCCGATGCGAAGAGCTGGGTGGGCGCGCGTGGGCTGTCGCAGATCATGCCGTCCACGGGCAAGTGGCTGGCGGCGGGCGCGGGGGTGCGCAACTTCTCGCCCGAACTGCTGTCGGTGCCCGAGATCAACCTGCGGATGGGCGCCCGCTACCTGCGCGACCAGATCCGGCGCTACCACGGCGCGCGCGACCTGGCGCTGGCCGCCTACAACGCCGGCCCCGGCCGCGCCGACCGCTGGAAGCGAGAGCTGGGCTACGGCCGCGACGTGGACGCCTTCCGCGAGAAGATCCCCTTCGCCGAGACACGCGAATACGTGAAGGTGGTGATCCGCAACGCCGAGCTCTACCGCCGCCTGTACGGCAAGGGCCGGTCGCCCGGGCTGGTCTCGCCGGAGCGGTAGGACGCGCATCGGCGGTGATTCGTCGACGGTGATTCGTCGGCGGGTATCCGTCGACCGGTATCCGACGGCGGGTTGAAACCCGCCGCTGGAAGGTCGGAAGTCCGCCTTCGCGGACTGCGGCGTCGGTTCTCGCGCGGAGCATCGGACGCGTGACAATCCACGGCACGCAACGGTTTCGACCAACTCGCTCTCCATCGACCGAAACGACGAGAGCCCGCCCTCCGCGATGGAGGGCGGGCTCTCGTTCAATCCAGCCTACAAGGCACGTCAGCCGGTGGTGTGGCCGGCGTGCTCGGCGTGCTTCGAGTGCTCGTCGCAGCCCATCATGTGGCAGCAGGCCTCGTCGGTGCAGCCGTCCATGCACGTCTCGGTGGAGCCGCCAGCCGCGCCGTGGGCGGCGTGCATCGAGTCGTGCTGCGCGGCGTTGCCGTGCATCTGGTGCATGGCGCTCATGTCGTGTCCCGCGCCCGCGCCCGCGCCGTGATGCGCGGCGTGGAGGCTGTCGAGCCGCGCCTTCTGCGCCTGCGTGAGCACGGCCTGGGCATCACGCTGGAAGCCCTGCATCTGCGCCATCATCTGCGGGTGCATGGCGGCGTGGGTCTGCGCGCTGGGGCCGCCGGCGGCGCGGACCTGCTCGCAGTGCTGGCGCATGGCCCGCATCTGCGCGCTGTCCACCGCCGTCAGGCGCGCCACCTGGTCCGCGCTCAGGCCCAGCTCCTGGCGGTGCATCAGCGCGGCGTGGGCCGCGTGGTGCGCCATCATCATCTCCGCCATCTGGCCGTGCTGCATCTGCCCGTGGCCGGCCGCGTGCTCGTTCTGGGCGCGCGCGGGGACGGCCGCCAGCATCACCAGCGCCAGGGCGCCAATCGTCTTTCTCATCGTTCGAATCTCCCGAAGTGGTTCAAACAGCCTTGGATCCGTGCGGGCGGAACTGCCTGCACGGTGACACTCGTGCGGATGGGTGCGTGTCAGGCTTCGGGAGGGCGGAAGTGCGGCGAGGCCAGCAGCGAGTCGCGGATGGAATCCAGCGCCGGGAACCGCACCGCGTCGAGCATCGCTGCGGCCGGCACGGCGGCGACGGCGGGGAGCTGCGCGGAGCCCAGGCAGGTGCCGCCGTTCATGGCCAGCATCGGGCAGTCCGGCATCTCGCCGCGCGGCGCGGACTTTTCGGGCGCGGGGGCGGGATGATGGTGCATCCCCCCGTGCATCCCGTGGTGCGCCGCGTGCGCCTGGTGAGCCGGCGCCGCCTTCTGTGCGCACGCCGCGGCCCATCCACCCGTGGTCCACGCGACCATGAGCGAAACGGCAATCAGCAGGCGGGCAACACGGCGCTGGATCATGAAACCAAGCTACGAGGCCAGACCGGCCCGGTCAGTCGGGATCTTCCGTACAATCGAGTCCATTCAACCCGGGCCGTGAGGGCAAGTTCCCGGCGATCCCTTGTTGCAGCGCAGCCGTGAGATTCAGCAACGGTTTACGGACTTTCGTGAACTCGAAAATCCCTCACGCGGGCACCGCCGCGCCCTTCTCCACCGGGCGCTCCGCGGCCGCCCACCCGGAGAAGTCGCCCTCCAGGTGCGCCACGTCGCCGAACCCGCGCGACTGCAGCAGGCCGATCGCCACGCTGGCGCGCCCTCCGCCCTGGCAGTGTACCACCAGCGGGCGCCCGCGCGGCACCTCGCCCAGGCGCTCGGCCAGGCGGCCCAGCGGCAGGTTCACCGCGCCGGGGATGTGCCCCGCATCGAACTCCGACGGGTTGCGCACGTCGATGATCTCCGCGCCCGCCACGCGCCGCGCCTCCAGCTCGTCGGCCGCCACGTCGTGCACGGTGGCCCGGCCGCCGTGGTCGCGGATGTACGCGTCCACCGCCTCGGGGGGAAAAAAGCCGGCGCAGTCGTCCAGCCCGATCATCGCCAGGTCGCGAATGGCCCGGGCGGCGCACTCTTCCTCCACGATCAGCCAGAACGGGCGGCCGTAGGGCACCACCGACCCCGCCCAGGTGCTGAACGACTTCCCCAGCGGCACGCTCAGCACGCCCGGCACGTGCCGCGCGGCGAAGGCGGCGGCGCGGCGGGTGTCGATCACCGTGCCGGTGGCGGCGGCGTCGGCCAGCTCGGCGTCGGGAAGGCGCTTGGGGGTGCGGAAGCCGCCGAGGACGCGGGGGCCGTCGCGGTTCACGCGCTTCATCTCGGCAAAGTACATCGGCGGCTCGGGCTGGCCGCTGAGCACGGCGCGCACGAACGCCTCCTCGTCGTCTTCCGCCAATCCCCAGTTGAACAGCCGCTCGTACCCCAGCGTGGTCTGCGGCACCGCGCCCAGCGCCTTGCCGCACGCCGATCCCGCGCCGTGCGCGGGCCACAGCTGCACCCAGTCCGGCAGCGCGTCCTTGAAACGCCGCAGCGACTGGAACAGCGTGCGCGCGCCGCTCTCCATCGTCCCCGCGTAGTGGGCGGCGCGCTCCAGCAGGTCGGGGCGGCCCACGTCGCCCACGAACACGAAGTCGCCGGTGAACACCCCCATCGGCCGGTCGGCGCCCGCGGTGTCGGTGATGATGAAGCACAGGTGCTCGGGGGTGTGCCCCGGCGTGTGCATCACGTCCACGCGCACGTTCCCCACCATGAAGCGCGCGCCGTCCTTCAGCAGCACCGCGTGGGCGTCGGCGGCCCAGGCGTAGCGCCAGTCGTCTCCACCCTCGTCGCTCAGGTGCGGCACGGCGCCGGTGCGCTGCGCCAGCTCGCGCGCGCCCGACACGAAGTCGGCGTGGATGTGCGTCTCGGCCACGTGCGTCACGCGCAGCCCCTCGCGCGCGGCGGCCTCGGTGTACTGCTCCACGTCGCGGTTGGGGTCCACCACCAGCGCCTCGCCGGTGGCGGCACACCCCACCAGCCAGCTCGCGTGGGCCAGGCTGTCGTCGTAGAAACGCTTGAGGATCATCCGTTGCTGCCGCGTCCATGTGGGTACGCCGTGCGCACTTTGCGCTGAATGAAGCTCTGCGGTGCGCACGGCGCAGTCAAGGGAACCCGTGGCGAGCGCGGGGCCAGCCGTGGAACAGGGGGATGGATGGTTCGGGGCGGGCGGATGGAGGAGGATCAGGAATGATGGAGATTCGGGATTCGAGATTGGTGGATCGATGGATCGATGGATCGGTGGATCGGTGGATCGGTGGATCGGTGGATCGGGTGCGATTTCCGCGGAAGGCGATTGAAATCGCAGCTACGACGGCCCGAAGTCCGCTCCGCGGACTCCCACACATGTATTCCCGCAACCGGCGAGGCGTTGCGTGACGAGAGGCACGAGAGACGATGGAGGGGCGGCACGATGCCGCCACCGGGAGTCCGCGCAGCGGGCTTTAGGCCGTTGTAGCCGCGGATCTATCCGCCCCTGTTTGGATTCCGGCGCGTCGATCCCGCGCATGTATCCGCCCCTGTGCGGCTCCGGCACATTCATCCCCCGATGCGTGGATCCACGCCCGTTCGATGCCGCCGCGTTCATCCTCCGGCGCGTCGATCCGTCCGTTTGGCCCGGTGCATCGCGGTCCCTCGTCAAACCGGCCGATCCGCCCGTCTCCACATCCCGCGTTGACGCGTTAGGTTGGATGGAGATCGAGGGCGGCCTCCCCATCACCCGCGAGCACCCATGCTGATCGACGAGTGGATGCCGGTGTTCGACGCGCATGAGCGGCACGAGACGCGCATCCGGGCGCCCCGGGAACAGGTGTGGGCGCAGGTGCGGCGGCTGGACTTCGGGCGCCCGCCGGTGGTCCGCGCGCTGATGGCGCTCCGCACGCTCCCCGCGCTGCTCACCCGCGGCGGGCGCGAGAAGGCACGCGACGCGGCGGAAGGCGGCGGGGTGCTGCGCGCCGGCTTCGTGCTGCTGGGCGAGCGCGTTGGTGACGAGTTGCTGCTGGGCGTGGCGGGGCAGTTCTGGAAGCCGCTGGGGAACATCACCCGCGTGAGGGCGGACGAGCTGCGCGATTTCAACCGTCCCGGCTTTGCCACCGCCACCTGGAACTTCACCCTGCGGGAGGATGGCGACGCGGTGATCCTGGCCACCGAGACGCGGGTGCGCTGCACCGACGAGGCGAGCCGCCGCGCCTTCCTGCGCTACTGGCGCATCGTGGGCCCGTTCAGTGCGCTGATCCGCATGGAACTGCTGAGGTCCATCCGCCGGGCGGTGGAAACCGCCGCCGCCCCGGCCGCAACCGGAGCCCGATGACCCTCTCCGAAACCGATCCCGCCGGCGCGCTCCGGCGGCTGGCCGCCGAGCAGCCCCCGGCCGCCAGCCTCCTTCTGCTCTGCGCCTTCCTGAGCCCCGACCACCCCGTTCCCGTCACCGCGCTCGAAGCCGGCGCCGGCGCGCTCCCTGAGCCGCTGGCTGCCGCCCTGCGCGATGCGGACGCGCGCGAGCCGCTGTGGGACGCGCTCCTCGATGCCGCCGCGGGCGGCGTGGCGGGTGACGACCTGGTGGTGAACGCGTCCGTCGTTCGCGCGGCGGCGGAGCGGGCGGACCCCGCCGAGCGCCGCGCCTGGGCGCTGGCCGCCGCGCAGCTGCTGGAGACGGCCTTTCCCGCCGACCCGGTGAAGCCCGAGAGCCACGCCGCCTGCCAGCGCCTTCTCCCCCACGCCGACGCGGCGGCGGCCCATGCCGCCGACGAAGATTCGGGGCTGGGCGCCGCCGCGCAGGTGCTGCACCTGGCCGGGCGCTACGTGCTGGAGGTGCAGGCCGATCCGGCCACCGCCACCGGCCTGCTCACCCGCGCGGCGGCCCTGCGCGAGCGGGCGCACGGCGCCGGCGACGTGCGCGTGGCGTGGGACCTGACCTACCTGAACGGCGCGCTGCTGCACCAGGGCGACTGGGGGGTGATGGCGCGCAACGCCGTGCGCGCCGCCGAGATCCTGGAAGGCGCCGCCGGCCCGGCCGACCGGATCGTGATCACGCACGTGAACAACGCCGCGCTCCTGCTGCTGCGCGCCGGCGAGGCCGAGCGGGCGCGCACCTGGTTCAATCGCGCGCTGAGCCTGGCCGAGCCGGTGTTCGGCGCCGGGCACCCGTTCATGGCCACCATCCTGAGCAACCTGGGCGACCTGCACGCCCGCGAGGGCGACGGCGAGGGCGCGCGCCACGCCTACCGCAAGGCGCTGATGATCGATGAGAAGGTGTACGGCCCGCGGCACAACAGCGTGGCGCGTGACCTGGCCAAGCTGGGCGAGCTCCTGGCCGCCGCCGGCGAGGGCGAGGCCGCGCGCCCCTACCTCGCCCGCGCCGCCGAGTGGTTCACCGAGCGCGACGGCGCCGATGACGCCCGCGTGCTCGCCCTCCGCGCCACCCTCGCCCGGATCGACGCCGCGCGGGAGGGCTGACACCGCGCATCCCGGACTCCGTTTTTTCAACACAGAGGAACCAGAGGACCAGAGGGACCAGGGGAACCGTCATCGCGGTTCCCCTGGTCCCTCTGGCCCTCCGGGATGAAATGCGGTTGCCGTTCGTTCCTACGCCACGCGCTGCTCGGCCGGGACCGCGCTGGCCGGAAGGTCGTGGGCGCGGGGGAGGGTGAGGATGAAGGTGCTCCCCACGCCCTCGCGGCTCTCCACCGTCAGGTCGCCGTGCATGGCGCGCGCGAGGTCGCGGCTGATGGCCAGCCCCAGCCCGGTCCCCTCGCTGCTGCGCGTGAGTGCCGGGTCCACCTGCACGAACGGCTCGAAGATGGCCGGCAGCTTCTCGTCGGGGATGCCGCGCCCGGTGTCGCGCACGCGGATGCGCACCTGCCGCTCGCCCGCCTCCCAATCCATCACGATGCGGCCGCCGGGGCTGGTGAATTTCACCGCGTTGCTGAGCAGGTTCAGCACCACCTGCTCAACCCGGTCGCGGTCGGCGCGGACGCACACGCGCGCGTCGCCGCGGCGGTAGGTGTACTGGTGGCGCCGCGCCTTCACCTGCGGCTCGATCAACGCCTCCACGGCGGCCAGTGTCTCGTCCAGCGGCACGTCGCCGATGTCGTACTGCACCTGCCCCGCCTCGATCTTGGCGAAGTTCAGCACGTCGTTGATCAGCCCCAGCAGGTGCGTCTGGTTGCGGCGGATCTTCTCCAGGTACTCGCGCTGGGTCTCGGTCACCTCGCCGTGGATCCCCATCTCCAGCAGCTGCGCGTAGCCGGCGATGGCGTTGAGCGGGGTGCGCAGCTCGTGGCTCATGGTAGCCAGGAAGGCGCTCTTGGCGGCGTTGGCCTCGTCGGCGGCGGCGCGGGCCTTCTCGGCCTCGGACGTGCGCTGCACCAGCTCGTCGTTGGCGCGCTGCAGCTCGTCGTGCGCCATCTCCATCTCGGCCTGCGCCTCCTGCAGCTCGGCCGCCTGCTGCTCGAGCTGCGCGCGCGACTCCTCGGTCTCGTGATACAGCCGCGCGTTGTCGATGGCCACGGCCGCGCGGCGGGCGACCTCCTGGGCCAGGCGCAGGTCGCGCTCGTCGTAGCGCCGCCCGCTGTGGGCGTGGACCAGGGTGATGGCGCCCAGCGTCTTCTCGCGCGCCACCAGGGGCACCACGATGTAGCTGCGCAGCCCCAGCCGGCGGATCAGCTCGCGGTGCTCGTCGCTGCGCGCGGCGGCGTCCAGGAGCGACGCGGGGATCTCGGCCATCATGTCGGGCTGGCCGGTCTGGATCACGTGGTGCAGCCCGTGCGCGGGGTCGGGGATCGACGGGTAGCGCTCCTCCAGGTCGCGCACCAGCTCGAGCATGGCGGGGTCGGGGTGCTCCACCGCCACCCGCTGCAGCCCGCCGCCCTCCACCAGCAGGTCCACCGCGCACCAGTCGGCCAGCTCGGGCACGGCCAGCCGCGCCACCGCCCGCAGCGTGGTCTCGTATTCGAGCGATGAGGAAAGGGCGTCGCCCGCCTCGGCCAGGAAGGCGGTGGCCCACTCGTCCTTCTTGCGCTCGGAGACGTCGGTGGCGGCGCCCACCCACTCGCGCACGCGGCCGCCGGGCTCCAGCACGGGCACCGAGCGCGCCAGCATGGTGCGGTACTCGCCGTCGTGCCGGCACAGGCGGTACTCCACCTCGCACACCGTGCGGCTCTCCAGCGCGGCCCGCCAGAGCGCCGCGGTGCGGTCGCGGTCGTCGGGGTGCAGGCAGGTGAGCCACTGCCACCCGCTGTAGTGATCGAAATCGCTCCCGGTGAAGGTCTCCCACTCGGGCTGGCGCGTGTCGATCTGCCCCTGGGCGTTGGCGCTCCACACGATCTGCGCGGTGGCCAGCACCAGCGAGCGGAAACGGTCCTCGCTGCGCCGCAGCGCCTCGGTCTCGGCCGAGCGGGCGCGCGAGCGGCGGTCCACCATCGAGCCCAGCACCGCCATGGACAGCACCAGCAGCGTGGCCACCGCCACCGCCCAGGCCAGCCCGTCGGTGCGCAGCACGGCCTCGGGCGCCATGGTCATCTGGCCGCTCAGCCGGGTGAAGTGCGCGCCGGCCATGGCCGTGTAGTGCATCCCCGCGATGGCGAAGCCCAGCACCAGCGCGGCGGCCAGCTGGTAGCGCCGGCCGCGGACCGTGTCGTCGTACCGGAAGTGGATGGAAAGCCAGAGCGCCGCCGCCGACGCGCCGATGGCGATGGCCACCGCCGCGCCCACCAGCGGCATCGAGTAGGTGATCCGGGCCGGGATGCGCAGCGCCGCCATCCCGATCACGTGCATCCCCGCGATGGCCAGCCCCATGGGGAGCGCGGCCAGCGCCACCGTGCGGTTCCCCGCCCGCTCGCGTGAAACCACGTACAGCGCCAGCGTGGAGGCGGCGATGGGGACCAGGGAGGAGAGGATCACGGTGGGAACGGCGTAGGCCATGGGCACGCCCACGTCCACCGCCAGCATCCCCACGAAGTGCATGCTCCAGATCCCCAGCCCCACCGCCACGCCCCCGCCCAGCAGCCACGCCAGCCGGACGCGCCCGCGCGCCACGGTGACGCGCGCGGCCAGCGCCAGCAGCGCGTACGCGGAGAAAACGGCAATGACGATGGAGGCCACGACCAGCGTGGCGTCGTGATGGCCCGGCATCCTGCCCTGTGGAAACGGTGCGTGGCCCCGCCGTCCTGGGAACCGGCCGGGGGACAGTGGCAGACTGGCAAGATCGGTTCCGCCCCCGCGGCCCTTCATCGCCCCGGCCCGGCTGGGCTTCGCCCCCCGGCTCGCCGGGGCTCGCCACCCCCCTCCCCCAAAAACTGCCTGGGGGAGGGGGTGCGGGAGAGGCGATCTGGCGTGGAGAGCGGCGCCGGCCGAGCCCCGTCGGCCCCCTCCCCCCGGCCCCCTCCCCGCGCTCCGCGGGGGAGGGGGAGAAGAAAATCGGTTCGTTTCGGTGGATTCGAAGCGAGAAAAAGCATCGGAATGCGTCACACTCCCCCCGCGAAGCGCGGGGGAGGGCCGGGGAGGGGGGCCGCCGCGGCATGCGCCACCGCCTTCGAAGCGCGTCATCCCTGCCGGAGCAACCTCTCCCGGTACTGTTTCCGTCCCTCCCAACAGCCGCCGTCGGGCAATCCCCTACGCACCCGGCCGCACCTGTGGTGTCGCGCCCCGCCGGGGCGAAGGTGTCTGCCAGCAATCATCTTCAGCCCCTCTCCCGACAGACGCTCCCCCACGCGCGGCGTAGCTTTCACGCCGATCAAGCGACCGACCCTGCCCGGGACGCGCCGGGAGCCCAAGGCGGCGCGGCCCCTACAACGCAACGGAGATAGAGCGATGCCGGAGACCCACAACACCAGCGACACGTCCGTGCTCCAGTCGACGCCGTCGCGCCGCGCCTTCCTGCGGGGCGCCGCGGTCGCCGTCGCGGTGCCGGCGGTGGCCGGCGCGCTGGCGGCCTGCGAGAGCGAGGCATCCGGGAAGCCCGCGGCCAGCAACGCGTCCCCGGCTGCCGCGGGGACGCCGGGCGCCATGCACGCCGACAGCGACCACAGCGGCGGCACCATGGCCGCCCACCCCAAGACCCCGGAAGAGATCAAGCGCGCGGCCGACGAGATGGACCGCCACCACGAGGCCGGCATCAAGAGCTTCCCCGCCCCCACCCGGGGGAAGGGAAACCAGCTGATGCAGCCGCGCATGGAGAACGGCGTGAAGGTGTACGACCTGACCGCCGAGAAGCTGCAGTGGGAGGTGGCGCCGGGGCAGATGGTGGAGGCGTGGGCGTACAACGGCCAGGTGCCGGGGCCGCAGCTCCGCGTGAGGGAGGGCGACAAGGTGCGCATCAACTTCACCAACAAGCTCGAGGAGAGCACCGCCATCCACTTCCATGGCGTGTCGCTCCCCAACGGGATGGACGGCGTCCCCTTCATCACCCAGCCGCCGGTGAAGCCGGGCGACACCTTCGCGTACGAGTTCACGGTGCCCAACGCGGGGTCGCACATGTACCACTCGCACCACAACGCGGCCAAGCAGGTGCCCATGGGGCTGCTGGGTGCCTTCATCGTGGAGCCCCGCGGCGGTGAAACGCGCAACGCCGACGTGGACTACGTGATGATCCTGAACGATGGCCCGCACGGCTACACGCTCAACGGCAAGGGCTTCCCCGCCACCGAGCCGGTGGTGGCCAACCGCGGGCAGAAGGTGCGCGTGCGCTTCATGAACGAGGGGATGATGATCCATCCCATGCACCTGCACGGCATGCCCATGCTGGTGACGCACAAGGACGGCTACCCGCAGCCGCAGCCCTGGCTCTGCGACACGCTGAACATCGCCCCCGGCGAGCGCTGGGACGTGATGATCGACTGCGACAACCCCGGCACCTGGGCCTTCCACTGCCACATCCTCCCCCACGCCGAAGGCCCGATGGGGATGTTCGGGATGGTGACGGCGCTGGTGGTGAAGTAAAGGGGGTACGGAGGTACGGGGGTGCGGGGGTACGGGGGTACGGGGGTGCGGAGGTACGGGGGTACGGGGGTACGGAAGGAGGGTCGGGGGCGCGGGCGTACGAATCACGCGAACACACACAGACGCGCCGGCAGGTCTCGCGGCGCAGGATTCGGCACAACATCGTGCTTCGGACCAGCACCGGGCCCGCGGGGGGATCTCCTCGCGGGCCCGGGGCGTTTCGTCACCACGATTGGTCGATGCGGCAAGGACGGCCCGGCGCCGAGGCTCGGCAAGCGCTTTCTCCGGCGTCCGATCGCCTACGAGCACCCCCGCCCCCAGGCGGTTTTTGGGGGAGGGGGTGGCGAGCCTCGGCGAGCCGGGGGCGGGTGCAACGGGGCGGAGGGCTGCTCACCCATGCCTGTCGTTGCTCCGTGAGTCTCGCGCGCGAGGGCGGCGGAGTGTAGCGTATCGACGAGGAAGGCGGCGCGACACACCGGGCGGCGGAGATAGACGATGATGCAGGCGGCCGTGGAGCACGCGCTGGACGCGTGGGAGGGCTTCTACCTGATCGTGGGCGGCGCGGGCGCCGCGCTCACCGGCCTGCAGTTCGTGGTGATGACGCTGATCGACGGCGCGCGGAACCGCGGACACGGCAGCCTCGCCACCAATCCCGATCCCAGCACCGTGGGCGCGTTCGGCACGCCCACCGTGGTGCACTTCTGCGCCGCGCTGCTGATCGCGGGGATCCTGACCGCACCGTGGGAAAGCGTGGGCGGCGTGCGGACGGCGCTGGTGCTGACCGGCGCGGCGGGGCTGGCCTATGCCGTGCTGATCACCGTCCGCGCGCGCCGCCAGACGGGGTACAAGCCCGTGCTGGAAGACTGGCTGTTCCACTCGCTCTTCCCCATCGCCGCATACGGAGGGATCGTGGCGGGCGCCACCCTGCTGCGGCGCGACATCGAAGACGCGCTGTTCATCGTGAGCGCCATGTCGATGCTCCTCCTCTTCATCGGCATCCACAACGCGTGGGACACGGTGACCTACCTGTTGCTGGGAGAGCAGCAGGACACGCCGCGCGCGCCAGCCTCGTCGCCCACTCCGCCGCGTCCCAGGTCACAGGGCGGCCGCAACCGCCGCCGCCGCTGAGCGTTCATCGGCTGATGGAAAACGGACCCGCGGAGAGCGATCTCCGCGGACCCGTTGGTCTTTCTGCGGATCCAGCCCCTGCGCGCGTGTACGGGGCTCGCCGCTGCCCTCCGGTGGAGCCTCGCGCAGTTTGCGAGGCTTCTCGTAGTTGTTGCTGCGGCTTCAGCCGCCGGTGGGAGCCAGGCTTCGGCTATTCGGACTCGGGATGTGCGTCCGGCCCTTCCTCCTCCATCCAGACGCTCTTGATATTCACGAATTCGTGCATGCCCACTCGGCTTAGCTCGCGGCCGTAGCCGCTCTGCTTCACGCCACCAAAGGGGAGGCGCGGGTCGCTGGACACCATCGCGTTCACGTACGTCATCCCCGCCTCCAGCTCGTCCACGAAGCGCCGCGCCTCGGCCGGGTCGCGCGTCCACACGCTGCTCCCCAGGCCAAAGTCGCTGTCGTTGGCCAGCGCGATCGCCTCGTCCGCATCCCTCACCCGGAACAGGGAGGCCACGGGGGCGAACACCTCCTCGCGGTAGGCGGGCGCGCTCTCGGGGATCTCGGCCAGGATCGTGGGCCGGTAGAAGAAGCCCGGCCCATCGATCCGCTCGCCGCCGGTGAGCACCTTCGCGCCGGCGGCGATGGAATCCCGCACCTGCCGCTCGGCATCCTCCAGCGTCTGCTCCATGGCCAGCGGGCCGACTTCCGTCTCTTCGCGCATCGGGTCGCCCACGGCCTGCGCCTCCATCGCGCGGACGAAGCGCTCGGTGAACGCATCGTACACCTCGCCATGGACGATGAAGCGCTTGGCGGCGATGCAGCTCTGGCCGTTGTTGATGCAGCGCGCCTTGGCCGCGGTCGTGGCGGCCGCGTCCAGGTCGGCGCTGGGGAGCACGATGAAGGGATCGCTCCCGCCCAGCTCCAGCACCGTCTTCTTGAGATTCTTCCCTGCGCGCTCGGCCACGCTGCTCCCCGCGGGCGTGCTGCCGGTGAGCGTGGCCGCCTTCACCCGCGGGTCGTCCAGGATGCCGGGCACCGCGTCGGCGCCCACCAGCAGCGTCTGGAACACGCCCTCGCCGAAGCCGGCGCGGCGGAACACGTCTTCGATGGCCATGGCGCAGCGGGGGACGTTGGACGCGTGCTTCAGCAGCCCCACGTTCCCCGCCATCAGCGCCGGCGCGGCAAAGCGGAAGACCTGCCAGAACGGGAAGTTCCACGGCATCACCGCCAGCACGGGGCCGATCGGGAGGTAGCGCACGTAGCTCCGCTTGGCGCTGGTCTCCACCGCCTGGTCGGCCATGTAGGCCTCGCCGTGCTCGGCGTAGTAGCGGCACGCCCACGCGCACTTCTCGGCCTCGGCGATGGCGGATTTGAGCGTTTTCCCCATCTCCGTGGTCATCATCCGCCCCAGCCGCTCCTTCTCGCGCTCCAGGATCTCCGCCGCCGCGCTCATCTTCCCGGCGCGCTCGGCGAAGGGCGTGCGGCGATGGGCGCGGAACGCCTCGTCGGCCTTCGCCAGCTTCTGGTCGATCTCGCCGGCGGTGAGCTTCTCCCACTCGGTGCGCAGCTCTTCGCCGGTGGTGGGGTTGATGGTGGTGATGGGCATCGGGAGTCCCTGAGTGCGAGAGTGCGAAAGTCCGAAAGTGCGACGGCGTCAGCCCTTGAGACCCGCCTGCTCGGCCGCCAGCACGGCGGCGGCGCTCCAGTCGTCCTGCGCGCGGCCCAGCGCCACGCCGGTGAGCAGGCGGTCGCGCACCAGGCTGGCGGCGGGCATGGGCACCTCGGCGGCCTCGGCGGCGGCGAGCAGCAGGCGCAGGTCCTTCAGCCCCAGCGCCATGGTGAACGCGGCGGGGTGGAACTGGCCGTCGGCGATCCGCTGGGCGTAGCCGCCGAAGATCGGCGAGCCGAAGAAGGTGCCGTTCAGCACGTCCAGGAACGTGCCCGCCTCCACGCCGCTCTTCCGCGCCAGCGCGAAGCTCTCGCCGAGGATCTCGATCATGCTGGCGATCATGAAGTTGCCGCACAGCTTCACCACGTTGGCGTGCGACGGATCCTCGCCCACCACGAAGGTGCGTTCGGCCACGGCGTCGAACAGCGGCCGGCAGAGGTCGATGGCGCCCGCGGGGCCGGCGGCCACCACCTTCAGCTTGCGCGCCTCGGCGGCCTCGGGGCGGCCGAACACGGGCGCGGCCACGTAGCGCTGCCGCTGGAGCTCGTGCGCTTCGGCCAGGGTCTGCGAGAGCTGCACGCTGATGGTGCTGCAGCTCACGTGGACGGCCTCCTGCGGCAGCGCCTCGTAGATCCCCGCGTCACCGAACACCACCTCGTCCAGCGCCTCGTCGTCGGCCAGCATGGTGATCACCGCCTCGGCATCGTGCACGGCCTCGGCGGGCGTTTCGGCGATGCGGGCGCCGTGCTGCGCCAGCGGCTCGGCCTTGCCGCGCGTGCGGTTCCACGCGGCCAGCTGGTGGCCGGCCGCCAACAGGTTGCGGGCCATCGGCAGCCCCATGCGGCCCGTCCCCAGGAACGCGATCTTCATCGGCTCTCCGTCTCCATCGGTATCTCGATCTGGTCCGAACGACGAACCTTGGCGCGGCGCGATGCAGGGGCGCCGGGCGGATGAATCCGCGGCAACAAGGGCACGAAGTCCGCCCGCGCGGACTGCACACAGCCATCCGCGCGCAAGGCAGACGTTGGTTCTATTCGGCCGCGTTCACCGTCCGCACACCCCGTTCCCCGCCGCTCACAGGCCGGGGGACGAGAGGTCACCGCGGCCAGGGGCAGTTGGCGCCGCAGCTGCGCCGCGGGCCGAGCATCTGCTGGCGGCGGGCGCGGAACTCGGTGCCGGGGTTCCACTCGGGCCAGCGGTCGCCGTTGGCCACGTCGACGCCCACGCGGAAGAGGAGGCGGGTGTCGTCCACCATCCCGGCCAGGTCCCAGTCGGCCTTCACCTCGTCGGTGGGCTTGTGGTAGTCGTTGGTCACGTAGTTCGAGCGGACCTGCTGGCCATAGTCGGCGGGCTTGCCGAGGTAATCGGCGCCGGGGAAGAGGAAGGTGAGCGCGGGGACGCCGTTGCGCGCCAGCTCGAAATGGTCCGACCGGTAGAAGTATCCCTTCTCCGGCTCGGGATCGGGGCGCACGGTGCGCCCCTGCCGCCCTGCCTCGCGTGCCAGGATGTCTTCGAGCGTGGTCTGCCCGTAGCCCACGCTGACGATCGACCGCGTGCGGCCCCACGGGTTGGGGATGTCCATGTTGATGTCGGCCAGCGTGCGCTCCAGCGGGTACAGCGGGTGCGCGGCGTACCAGCGCGCGCCCAGCAGCCCCTGCTCTTCCGCGGTTACGGCGAGGAAGACGAGCGTCCTCCGCGGCGCCGTGGGGAGGGCCTTGAAGGCGCGGGCGGTCTCCAGCAGCCAGGCCAGCCCGCCCGCGTTGTCGAGCGCGCCGTTGTAGATGCTGTCGCCGTTGATGGCGCGGCCGATCCCGAAGTGGTCCCAGTGCGCGGTGTAGAGCACCGCCTGCCCGCGCACCGCCGGGTCGGACCCGTCGATCCGCGCGACCACGTTCCGCGAGCGCACCTGCCGCACCGCGTTGCGCACCCTGAAGCTCGCCGTGGCACCGAGTGACACCGGCCGGAAGGCGCGGGTGCCCGCCGCGCGCTGCAGCGCGTCGAAATCCTGCCCCGCGGCGGCGAAGAGCTGCCGCGCCACCTCCAGCTGCACCCACCCTTCCACGGGGATGTGGCGCGCGCCGGCGCCCTGGATCTCGGTGCGCTCGCGGCCGGTGTTGCTGGCCACCACGCCCCACGGGTACCCTGCCGGCCCCGTCTGGTGGACGATGATGCACGCCGCCGCGCCGCGCCCGGCCGCCATCTCGTACTTGTACGTCCAGCGGCCGTAGTACGTCATCGCATCGCCGCGGAAGGTTCGCGGATCGAGCCTGCCGGGGTCGCGCGGATCGGGCACCGGGGGATCACCCACCAGCATCACCACCGTCTTTCCGCGCAGGTCCACGCCCTTGTAGTCGTCCCACCCGAACTCGGGCGCCACCACGCCGTAGCCCACGAACACGACCTCGCTCGCGTCCACCCGCACCAGCGAGTCGGGCCGCGCGGACCACGCCACGATCTCGTCGGGCGAGCGCAGCTCCTTCGCCTGCCCGCGCACCGCCACCGACGCGGCCACCTGCGAGGTGGTGCCCACCAGGGGCACGTCCTGCACGTAGGTGCCGTCGGGGTTCCCCGGCCGCAGCCCCATCCGCCGGAACTGCTCCGACAGGTACGCCACCGTCGAATCCTCCCCGCGCGTCCCCGGCCCGCGCCCCGCGAACCGGTCCGACGCGAGCACGCGCATGTGCTCCAGCAGCCGCGGCGCGGTGATCTGCTGCTCCGCCGCCGCCAGCCCGGGCTGCACCCGCACCGGCGCCAGCGTGGGCCGCTGCGCCTGCGACGGAGCGGTGATCGCGACGATCAGCGGAATCGCGAGGATGGATGGACGATGCACGCGGCCTCCCGGGGGCAGGGTTGATGTGGACCCGCATTGTATCGCGCGGACGATGGTGCCGCACGCCC
>DASSJS010000496.1:0-69840 GCA_035691085.1 Longimicrobium sp. | reverse complement strand
CCCCCACGCGCGGCGGAGCGCGTCCCACACTTTCGCGATCGGCTCCTCGGGCAACAGGCAGGCGCCGTCCAGGTCCACGATCTCGTCCGGCGCGCCCAGCGCGTGGAAGCCCGCCGTCACGCGCCCGTGCTCCCCCCGCCGCAGCGCGAACGAGACGCGGTTGCGGTAGCGGAACTCACTGGGTGACGGCACCACCTCGGGCACGTCGACGGTGAGCCCGCCGATGCGCGTGAGCGCGTCGGCCACGATGCGCGCCTTCGCCCGCAGCTGCGCGTCGTAATGCATGTGCTCCAGCGTGCACCCGCCGCAGCGCGCGTAAAAGCGGCACGGCGGGTCGCGCCGCTCGGGAGACGGCTCGATCACGCGCAGCAGCCGGCCGCGCGTCCAGCGCTCCTTCCGCTCGGTGAGCGCGATCTCCACCCGGTCGCCCGGCGCGGTGCGGTGCACGAAGGTGACGCGGCCATCCGCCAACCGCCCCACCCCCTCGCCGCCCGCGGCGATGGAATCGATCGCCACCTGCAGCGCGGGCGGGGGACGGCGCGGTCCCCCGCCCTGCCCCGCGCCGCGCCCGCCCGGGCGGCCACCAGGTCCACCGGGGCGCCGTCCGCCACTGGAACGGCCCCGATCGTCCCGCCGGCCGCCATCGTCCCGGCCGCCGCGGCGCTCCGTCACCGCCGCCAGCCCATCTTCCGCCACGCACTTCCGCCGTCGCCACCCGAGGACGCGGCGGCGGCGGGGCGGGCCACGGTGCGCATTTTCCGGCGCTCTTCCTCCAGCAGCGCGGCGGCCAGCGCGGCCACGCGCACCGCCTCGTCCGGCGCGGGCTCGGCGAGCAGCCCGGTGTGCTCGTCCAGGTAGCGGATGGTCAGGTCACCGGCGCGGAAGTCGGGCTCGTCCATCACCCGCAGGTGGAAGGGAACGCTGGTGTCCACGCCGTCGATGCGCAGCTCCAGCAGCGCGCGCTTCATCCGCTCCACCGCCTGGATGCGGGTGGGCGCGTGCACGATCAGCTTGGCCAGCATGGGGTCGTACGAGAGGCCGACTTCCACCCCCGTCGCGATCCCGCCGTCCCAGCGCACCCCGGGCCCGCCGGGGAGCGTCAGCTCGCCGATGCGGCCGGTGGAGGGGAGAAAGGAGTTGTACGGGTCCTCACTGGTGATGCGGCACTCGATGGCGTGCCCCTCGAAGCGCACGTCGTCCTGCGTCCAGGGCAGCTTCTCGCCAGCGGCGATGCGGATCTGCCACTGCACGAGATCGACGCCGGTGACCAGCTCGGTGACCGGGTGCTCCACCTGGATTCGCGTGTTCATCTCCAGGAAGTAGAACTCGCCGTTCTGGTACAGGCACTCCACCGTCCCCGCGCCCTCATAGTTCACCGCGCGCGCCGCGGCCACCGCCATCTGCCCCATCGCCGCGCGCTCCTCGGGCGTGAGGACGGCGGACGGGGCTTCCTCGATCAGCTTCTGGTGGCGGCGCTGGATGCTGCACTCGCGCTCGCCGAGATGAAGGGTCGTCCCATGGCGGTCCGCCAGCAGCTGGATCTCGATGTGGCGCGGGCCATCGAGGTACTTCTCGATGTACACCGAGCGGTCGCCGAACGCCGCCTGCGCCTCGTTCCCGGCGGCGTCGAAGGCGCGCTCGATCTCGTCCTCGGAGTTGACGACGCGCATCCCCTTGCCGCCTCCGCCCGCCGCCGCCTTCAGCAGCACGGGGTAGCCGATCTCGCCGGCCACGCGGCGTGCCTCGGCCGAGTCCGCCAATGCCTCTTTCGTCCCCGGAACGACGGGCACACCCGCGTCGATCATCCGCGAGCGCGCCGCCGTCTTGTCGCCCATCGCCGTCACCGCGTCGGGGCTTGGGCCGATGAAGACGAGGCCGGCGTCACGCACCGCCTGGATGAAGGGCGCGCGCTCGGAGAGGAAGCCGTAGCCGGGGTGGATGGCCTCGGCGCCGGTCTTTTTCGCGACGTCGATCAGCACGTCGCCGCGGAGGTAGCTCTGCGCGCTGGGCGCCGGCCCGATGCAGTACGCCTCGTCGGCGGCCAGGACGTGGGGCGACAGGCGGTCGGGCTCGGAGTAGACGGCCACGGCCTTCACCCCCAGCTCGTGCGCCGCGCGGATCACGCGCAGGGCGATCTCGCCGCGGTTGGCGATCAGGATCTTGTTGAACACGCGCTCGGCTCGCGTAAGGGACAACGGTGGTTACGGTCGATCGATCGGAAGCGGCGCAAAGTACAACCGGCCCGCGATGTTCGCGAGCCGGAGCGCGGTCAGGGTAACCTCCCGCGACGGGAGAGAGTTCCAGGGAGCCGTGAATCTCGATCAGGCGAACGGAACCGATGAACTACACGTTCTCGTCGAAGAGCCACACCTTCAGGTTTTCCGCGGACACCCGCTTGAGCTTCGAATCGTTCGTCACGAACCACTCCGCCCCATCCTCGAGGCCGGTGGCGACGTGCAGCGCGTCGGGCGAGCGCAGGCCGTGCCTCCCGCGGAGCAGAGCCGCTCGTTCAGCAATTACCTCGCTGGCCGGTAGGACGGAGAGATTCCTCATTGTGCGCACGCCCCTGGACACGCCCTCGGCACGTGCACTGTCTCCGGCTCGATAATATGGAACCAGAAGCTCGGTCAGCAGGAGCACGGACGCGCAAGCCGTCAGGCGCCCTGCCTCGATGCGCCGAAACAGCTCTTCGGCAAGCGTCCGGTAACGGGGATGCTGCTCGAGGTAGTAGATGAACGCGGAAGTGTCGATGACGAGGCGCGCGCCATCGGGGATCGCAACGGTGCTCACCGGTCCCACTCGTCGCGATCGCGCTGGAGCTCCTCCGCGTAGCCACGCCAGATCGGCCCCGCCAATTCTCGCAGCAGATCCAGGCCGGTCTTCTCCGCCTTGCGCACGACGATGTCGTCGTCTTTCTGGTCGAAGACGATCTCGTCGCCGGGGCCAACCCCGAGTACTTCGCGGATCTCTGGCGGAACCACCACTTCCGAGGCGTTTCCGAGCGTAGCACGTTGCATTGGACACTCCTTTGGGCTGTCAGAGCATAATCGGCCCTGTTCCGGAGGTCAATTCCCCCTACACCGCCCCGTGCCCGATCTCGTCCGGCCGGCCGGCGCTCGCCCGCCGCGTGGTAATCGCCCAATCCGCGTCCGGATCGTCCACCTCCAGGTGGCGGATGCCGCCGGAGAAGCGGGACTGCAGGCGCTCGTACTCGGCTTGGTAGTGCGGATCGGGGTGCACCCAGCCGTGCAGGTAGTACACGGTGTCCACACGCGCCTGCAGCAGCTCCTTGGTGCAGCCGAAGCAGGGGCGCATGGTGGTGTACAGCGCGCTCCCCTCCACCGCGATGCCGAAGCGCGCGGCGGCCAGCAGCGCGTTCTGCTCGGCGTGCACGCAGATGCACAGGTCGTAGCCGGTGCCGCTGGCGTACTGCTCGCGGTGCGCGCAGCGGTGGCATCCGCCCTCGCTGCAGTTGGGCATGTTGGCTGGCGTGCCGTTGTAGCCGGTGGACACGATGTGCCGGTCCTTCACGATCACCGCGCCCACGCGGTTGCCCGTGCAGTCCGCCCGCCGCCGCACCGCCAGCGCGATCCCCATGAAGTACTCGTGCGTTTCCGGACGGCGGTGCTCGGGGTGCGTCATCGGCGGGCGGGGGGATGATGGGGGTCTCGGAATCGATCGAACGCGGGCGGCGGATCCGCGGAGCTACAATAGAGAAACGCCCGCGCCGGAACCAGATCCGGCGCGGGCGTTCTTGCGATCCCGGCGTCAGGATGCGCCCAGGTAGCGCTCGCGCAGGAGGTGGGTGTGATGGATCACGTGGCCGGCCATGATCACCGCCAGCGCGCGCACCGACACCTCCGAGTCGCTGGCGACGCCGCGGCGCGCCGCCTCCTGGGCGTTGAACCCGCGCAGCAGCGTGAGCGTGGCGTGGCGGACGGCCGTGAAATCCTCCACCAGCAGCTCGAATTCCAGCTCGCCGAAGCGGGCGGTGGCCACGTACGCGTTCTCGTCGAAGCTGGCCAGCGGCGTGGTGTCGCCCCGCCCAATGCGGAGCGCGCGGTACGCAAAAATCCGCTCGGCGTCGGTGAGGTGTCCGATCACCTCCTTGATGCTCCACTTCCCCTCGGCGTAGCGATGGTCGTGCAGGTGGGCCGGGATGCCGCGCAGGAACGCCGCGGTCTCGTGCATCTGCCGCTCGAGGATCTCCAGCAGGTCGCCCTCGGGGACGAGCTTCGTGTACTTCGAATAGTACTCTGCGTGCTCGCCCGGCCCGGGGCGCTCGAAGGCGGCGACGGCGGTGGTTGTCATCGAACGATTCAGCTGCGGGTGGGGGATGAGGACAGCGCGAGCGTGGAGTATACGCCCGCCCTCTTCCGCCCGCGACCGTGCGCAACGGCCGAAATTGGACCAATCGCACCCACCACGACTGCGCCAACCCTCCCCGAGACGATCGACAACACACTGAACTGCAAACTGCTGGTTCAACGCAGAGAGCAGAGGGAGCTTCTTCACGGCCGTGACCCCCCTCTGCCCCCTCTGCTCCCTCTGTGTTGAAAAAAGCGATGCATGGCCTGACCCAATTTATCCCCGACGAGCGAGGTCTCTACCGCGCCGCCAAGCCCGGCTGCCGCAGCGGCTCCATCGCGGCGATCGCGGCTTCGACCGCCCAGCGCCCGGTGTGCTCGCGAAGCAGGCTGCGGATCTCGGCGGCGAGCTGCACGTAGGCCACGTCGTGCTCGGTGGCGGTGGGAGCGCGCAGATCGGGGCAGCGGCGCGAGTCGGCCACCACCGAGCGCCAGGCGCAGGTGTGGCCGAAGCCCAGCGTGTGCATCAGCTCGTGCGCCACCAGGCCGGGGTACGCCGCGGCCTCGCGCAGCGCCGCGCGGTTCAGCCGCAGGTCGCCGTAACCGATGTCGCCGCCGTGCGACACGGCGGTCCCCAGCCCGGCGATCCCGTGCATCGTGGGATCGAACCACACCAGGATCACGTCGTCGTTCCCGCCCTCCTCGCGCGGAACGGCGTCAGGGTAGTTGGCGGGCTGGAAGATGTCGGCGCCGAACGTCTCCTCCAGCTCCGCGGCGTCGCGCCAGAACGCGGCCGAGTCACGCGCGGTCACGTTCACGCCGCTCCAGTCGCGGTCGAACGCCACCCGCAGCGGAAAGCGCTCCGCCGGCCACCCCTGCAGCCGCGTGTGCCCCCCGCCGCCACCCGCGCCGATGCGGCGGAAGAACCCGGTGCACTCCGCGCACGCCCCAGTGAACGCGCGCGCCAACGGCACGTCGATCTGCCGCCCCGCATAGCGGCCCTCGCGGATCGTCCACTTCAACGGTACCAGCACGATCTCCTGCTCGCGGGCCAGGTCGCGCCTCTCCAGCCACAGCCGCGCGGGGTGGAATGTCCGCATCGAATCATCCGCCGCGTCCACCCACACCTCCACCGAATCCGCCGTGGACGAATCCGGCAGCGCCACGGAGAAGCGCCCCGCGCTGTCCACCACCGCCGAATCAGCCAGCGCACCGGCGCGGACGAGCACTCGCAGTCCCCGCACGTCTCCCCCGCCCGCCGGGATCACCCGCCCCGCCAGCACGCCGGGCGCCACCGCCTGCGCCGCCGCCGCGCAGGGCAGCGCGGCACCGGCGACGAGCGCCAGAAGCGGAAGGATTCGGGCGGCCCAAGCCTTTACTGCCATTGAACTTCTGATGATGCGGGGGATGATCCGGGTGGCGCCGTGCTGCTACCCCACTGTCGCGCTCCAGATCGCCCCACCGACATCCGCCCGAATCGTCAGATCCGTTGGGGAGCGGACAGGACCGCCTACTCGGGGAGCAGCGCGAACGCACGCACCGGGAAGGTGCCGAACGCCTTCACCTTCACCGGCACGGCGAAGAAGCGGAAGCCGCCGTCGGGCACCTGCTCCAGCCCGCGCATGTGCTCGCAGATGGGAATTTCGGCGCGCAGCAGCGTGCTGTGCACCGGGCGCGCGGCATCATCCGTGTCGTCGATGTTCAGGGAGTCGATCCCCACGAAGGCGGCGCCGGAGTCGCGCAGGTGCTGGGCGGCGGCGCGGGTGAGGAAGGGGTGGCCCTCGAAGTACGCGTCGGTGCCCCAGTGCGCCGCGTGCGCGGTGTGCACCAGCACCGCCCGCCCACGCACCTCCACGCCGGCGAAAGCGTTGGCGTCGATGGCGCGGCCGGTGGCGCGGATCACCACGGCATCGAGGTTGGCCAGTGACTCCAGCGGCAGCTCGGAGAGGTCCTTTCCATCCTCGTAGCGGTGGAACGGGCTGTCCACGTAGGTGCCGGTGTTCGCGATCATGTCGATCCGGCCGATGTGGAACTCCGTTCCCGGCGCATAGACCGCCCGTGACGCCTCGCGGCTCAGGTAGTCGCAGATCAGGGGCGCGGGATAGCCCTTCAAGGTGATCATCCCATGCTCCACCACGTGACTCAGGTCGATCAGCCGCTCCATCGATGCCATCCGCGCAGGTGAGACTTCCGGTGGGGAGCGGTGAATCTATCGCAACGCCCGTCACTCTGCTTCAGTCGCGCCGGGATTCTCACCGGCGGATCAGCTTAACGGAAGATTCATCGCCCCGCCGGGGCGCGGCATCCCACGTTTCCGTAGAATCTCGCGAACACTCCACGCCCCGCTGGAACACTCCCCCGCCCTTTCCCATCTATCGATGATTCGCTGCGTCCTTCAGGTGCTCACCGCAGGCGATGCGCCGTGACCGAGCGGCGATCCGGGCGGTTGCCCCTCATTCTCCCGCACTTCACCTGGCGGACGATCACGCGGTCGCTGGGGGTGTGGGTGTTCGTGCGCGGCGCCGCGTCGGCGGCGATGGGCGCGGCCGAGCAGGCGGTTGGGCTCGCGCCCGGAAACCCGCTGCGGCTGAACCCGGTGGCCGCGCTGCTGGTGATCGCGGTGGCCGGCGCGGCCGGCTGGGTGGCGGCGCGAAAGCGGCACGAAGACACCTTCCTCCTTTGCCTGGGCTACAGCCGCGCCCGGCAGCTGGCGATGATCCTCACCCCCGTGGCGCTGGCGGAGCTGGCGATGGCGGTCGCGCTGTGAGCGTGCTGCTGCGCGCCGACTCCATCGCCCGGTCGCACGGCGGCCGGCGCGTGCTGGCGTCCGCGTACTTCGAGGCGAGCGCGGGCGCGGTGACGGCGCTGGTGGGCCGCAACGGCGCCGGCAAGACCACCCTGCTGAAGATCGCCGCGGGGTGGATCGCCGCGGACCACGGGATGGTGGAGTACCGCGGCCGCCGCTACCTGCGCCCCGACCCCGCGGCGCTGGCGCGCGACGGGCTCTTCTTCCTTCCCGTGGACGGCTCCATCCTTTCCCCGCCGCTCACGCTGGCGCAGCACCTGGACGCGGTGGAGGCGCGCTTCGGCCGGGCGGACCGCGCGCCGGTCCTGGAGCGGCTGGGGATCAGCGCGCTGGAGCGCGTCCGCTGTGCCGCGCTCTCGGGCGGCGAGCGGCGGCGGGCGCAGCTCGCGCCGCGACTACCTGGGAATGCGGTGAGGCCGAAAGATCCCGAGCCGCGTCGCGATCCAACATCATCGCCCAGACGACGAGAGACTACCGCGCCCTCAACCGGCCCGGGGCATTGGACAGAAAGCGGCGCCCCCGCATTCTAAGATGCCAAAACGGTTCGGCCGCCGCTGACCCTCCCGCAGTTCTCTGGTGCTCTGGTCCTCTGGTGCTCTGGGTCAATCCCAACGCTCCCATCCCGCAGGCGACGAAGCCGTAGTCGCGATACAATCGCAAGCCGGCCGAGGTACGCGAAACAGTCTCGGTTTCCGGGTCCTCCATGAAACAGACGCCGCCCACGACGAAAGATTTTCGTCCGGGGCGGCGTCGCGGCTTCAAGCCGACTGATCTATGGGTCAGGCGCAGAGCCGGCGGACGATCAACATCCAACGCATCCGCCGGCTCCGTTGCCCTGTCGGAGAGCCGCCCTACTTCGGCGGCTCCGGCTCCGGATCTCCCTCGGGCTCGGGGTCGGGATTGCGCGGCGGGAGAGGCGCGCAGCCATCCTGGTCGAACTCGTCATCCACCTCGCAGTAGCTGAACGGACGCGGGATGGAGTCGCTGACGTGGCCGCTGAGCGACGCGCTGCTCACCCACCACAGCGTGTTGGCGTTGTTGTCGTGCTCGCGCCGCCGGAGGTTGCCGTGCAGCGTCACGTAGTCGCCCACCGCCAGCGTGTGCCCTCCGCCCGAGCCGCCGGGCGTGGACGGGCTGCTGGCCGGGGTGGCGGCCCGCCCGATCTGGCCCCCGGCAAAGGCGCACACCAGCGCCGTCACCGCCGCGATGATCAGCGCGATCAGCAGCGCCAGCAGGCAGAAAATTACCGTGGCGCAGCCGATGGCCGCGGCCGCCGCGGCGGCCAGGAAAACCCCCGCCACCGCGCCCACGCCCGCGCCGATCAGCGCCCCTTTCGCGGCGTTGCACACCTGCGCGTCGAAGAAGTAGCAGCGCAGGATCTCGGAGCGCCGCGGGATCTCCTCCGCGGTGCAGAAGGTGGGCGCCCCGCCGTCCTCGGCCGAGTCCCAGAAGCGCGACTTGAGCACCAGGTCCACGCGGTCGTGCATGGCCGCGAACGGGAAGAGGTTCGACCCGGCGTCGTCGAAGCTCTCCACCACCTCGTTCACCACACCGGCCACGCACTCGGGAAGCCCGTCCCCCTGCGTGCACCGGTCCGCCACGAACACACCCACCACGATAATCACCGCGATCCCGCCCAGCGCGCCCGAGATGGCGCCCCCACCGGCGGCGCCCACGATGGCCACCCCGCCCACGGTGATCACCCCGCCCACCACCGTCACGGCGCCGATCGCCCCTCCCACGGCCGCCAGCCCGGCGATGATCGCCGCGATGATCCCCAGCGCGGCGCCGATGTCGGTGATCGGCTCCAGCGCGATCGGCTCGTCCAATGCCCCACAGCGGGGGCGGCGTGCGATGCATGCCATGGCTCACCTCCCGCGCTTGTAAAGGGTGCAGAGCACGTAGCCGATCAGCACGCCCGCGAGCATCCCCACCAGCCAGGCGATGGCGTACAGCCCCAGCGCCCTGGTGAGAAAGACGGTGAGGAAGCAGACCAGGAACGCGTTCACGAAGGTGGGCACCACCACGCTGGAAAGGAGCGCCCTCCCCGCGGTGGTGAGCAGGAACAGCAGCACCAGCCACCCGAACAGCGACAGGATGGCGGCGATGCGGACCGCCTGGGGCGTGGAGAGCGACAGGGCGCCGCTCTCCAGGAAGTCCAGCAGCCACAGCATGAAGCCGGCAAGGGTGCCGACGATGAACCCGGCGGCTCCGCACACGCCCAGGCGCGCCAGCCGCCGCGCGAACGAATTCGCGAGCTGGAAGATGAAGGTCATGGCGTCCTCTTCTAGTTGTCGATGCGGAGAAGCCGCGTGACGCCGCCCACCAGCTCGCCGCCGGCCAGCCGGCCGGCCACGGTGACGCCGCGCTCGATGGGGCTTGCCGGAGTCCCCGACAGGAAGCCCGGAACCTCCAGGTGCAGCGTCGCCACGATCTGCTCGTGCGGCGCGAACACGTGCGTGGAGGGGGTGACGGTGGCCAGCACGTCGGTGGGGAACACGCCCAGCTTGATCTCGCGCGTGAAGTTGCTGTCGTTCAGCACGGGGATCTGGATGCTGTGCTTGCGCCCGGCCTCGCTGGTGTAGGCGCCGTCGTGCACCTGCCCGCCCCGGTTGTTCAGGACGTTGTCGTCCTTGGGGTGCTCGATCTCGATGAACACCCCCACCCGCGGGTCGCCCTTGAGGGTGGCCTGGTCCAGCGGAAAGGTGAGGGTGATCTCGGCCGCGGCGGGCACGTTCACCTTGCGGCTCACCGCCAGCTGGCGCCGCGTGCCGATGCCGAACGGCGCCACGTAGTAGTTCACCAGCGCGTTGATGGCCGGCGTGTCGGGCGACAGGTTGCGGATCTTGACCGTGGCCTCGGGCTTCAGCCGGAACGGGCCCCAGTCGTTGGTGATGATGTCGGGGCTGTCCCACGAGGGCGTGCCGCCGCCGGCCAGCACCTCTTCCTGGCTGTAGATGGCCAGGTCGGGGGTGTGCACCGGCACGTTGTCGATGGACAGGCACGAGCAGCGCGGCCGGCGTGGCGCACGGCGGCCGCTGCAGTTGCACAGCCCCGTGATCCAGCCGCGTGGCGGTGCCGCCACGGTGGTGGTGGTTGGGTGTTCCATGGGTCCTGAGAGGTTGGAAAGTGGGTCGGACGAGGTAGGTGGCCGCGGAGGGAGCGGTGGGGAATGCGGCCGGGCCACGCCTTGCGCAACCGGCGCGCCCGGCCGTGCCATTCGGGGGAGGATTGGGTGCGGAGGGTCGCTCGTGGATCCACCGGATGAGTATGCAAATCAACAACTTGGAGCACACGCGAAGAAACTTTTATTCTGCTACCGAGCTCTGCCGTCGAAGCCATCTCGCACCCCACGGCCAAGCATGGGATTGAGACAGCCACGCCGCACTTTCCGCCCCCTCGGGGCAGCAGCGCCCCACGGCGTGGCCGATGGAGTGCGTGGCAGTGGATCGCGCGGTCTAGCTCCGCCTGGATGCGCGGCTGGTGTGCCCGTGCCGATTGATGCATCTTGCAACACACTGCGCGTTTAAACGCGCCAGCGCCGCCACCGCGAACCGAAAGCCATGCCGCCCCTTGCCGAGCCGGTCTACACCGCCGAAGAGTATCTCGCGATGGAGCGCGCCTCCGATCGCAGGAGCGAGCTCGTCAACGGCCGGATCTACGCCATGACCGGCGCGAGCTTCGCGCACATCCGGATCGTGCGGAACCTGGTGGTCGCAATTGGAAGCCGCCTGGGTGATGGGCCGTGCGATGCGTTCTCCAACGACTTGCGCGTAAAGGTGAGCCAGACGGGGATGTACACCTATCCCGACGTGGTCGGGCTGTGTGATCCACCGCAGTTCGAAGACGCGCACCGGGACACGCTCCTGAACCCGGCGGTGATCATCGAGGTCCTGTCGCCTTCGACCGAAGCGTACGACCGGGGTACCAAGTTCTCGCATTACCGGAAGATCGCCTCGTTGCGCGAATACGTCCCCGTGGCGCAGAACGAGATGCACGTGGAGCAGTACATCCGGCATGGCGAGCATTGGATGCTGGCCGAGATCACCGGCTCCGACGCCGTGCTTCGGGTCGAGACACTCGGCTGCGGGCTCCCCCTCGGCGAGATCTACCGCCGCGTCGACTTTCCCCCCGGCGGCCCCGTTCGCACCGCAGGGTGAAAGCTTCTTGCATCTTTCTGCGCCAACACTCACGCCCATGTCCACTCGCGCTGAACGGTTGTACACGGCCGACGAGTACCTCGCGCTCGAACGGGCGTCGGATCACAGGAGCGAGTTCGTCAACGGGCGCATCTGCGCGATGACGGGTGCGAGCATTCCGCACACCGTGATCACGGGCAACATCTTCGGCGAGCTACGCAACCGGCTGCGCGGTGGCTCGTGCCGGGCCTATGTGGAAGGGGTTCGCGTAAAAGTGCGTGCGACGGGGATGTACACGTATCCCGACGTGGTGGCGCTGTGCGAACCGCCGGAGGTGGAAGACGCCCTTCGCGACACCCTCCTCAACCCGGCGGTGATCTTCGAGGTGCTGTCGCCGTCCACGGAAGCGTACGACCGGGGTGAGAAATTCGAGCATTATACGCACCTTTCGTCACTCCACGAATACATCCTCGTGTCGCAGGATCACGTACGCATCGAGAAGTTCGTCCGGCAGGGCGAACAGTGGGTGTTCACCGCCCTCAGCGACCCTGACGGCCTTCTCCGGATCGAGGCGCTGGGTTGTGAGATTCCCGTTCGCGAAATCTACCTCGACGTCGACTTTCCCCCCGTGCGCCGAGTCCGCGCGAACGGGTGACACCATCGCGGGCGGTCCAGCCGCCGTTCACCGCCGGCGGTTCTCCTCCATCGCCGCCGCCCGTTTCCAAACCCTTGCGAATTCGATAGATTCACGGCGCCCTTTAGAACCCGGAAGGACGCCTTGGACCAGACACGCACCGCCCTCGTGGAAGGGCTGATCGCCCGCTTTCCGCACATCCCCCGCGAAGCCGTGCTCAAGGAAGACCTCCTGCGCACCGGCATCGCGTTCAGCGACTCGGCCCTCACCGACAACCTGGACGGCGAGGTCAAGCCCAAGTCGTACTTCATCTTCTCGTTCGACCAGAAGCCGCTGGCGCAGCTGGGCGAGGCCGCCCGGCGCCGCCCGCCCGAGGAGATCGCGCTCACCGGCGGCCCCTACGAGCTGCGCCGCACCATCGTCTCGGTGCGCGTGAACCCCGACAGCCCGTACCGCGTGGCCCGCGACGAGAGCGGCGCGCTGCGCCTGTCGCTGGACGGGCGCGTGGTGGCCGACGTGGGGCTGCCGCCCATGCCCGAGTACTACCGGCACACGCTGGCCAACGGGAAAACGGTGATGGAGACGGCGCCCACCATCCAGTGGGGCTACCTCATCTACCTCACGGTCCTGCGGCTGTGCCAGTACTTCGGCGCCAAGGAAGAGTGCCAGTACTGCGACATCAACCACAACTGGCGCCAGCACAAGCAGGAAGGCCGCCCCTACACCGGCGTGAAGCCCGTGGCCGACGTGCTCGAGGCGCTGGCCATCATCGACCAGTACGACACGGCGAAGGCGAGCAAGGCGTACACGCTCACCGGCGGGTCGGTCACCAGCAAGGTGGACGGGCGCGAGGAGGCCGACTTCTACGGCCTGTACGCGCAGGCCATCGAGGAGCGCTTCCCCAACCGCTGGATCGGCAAGGTGGTGGCGCAGGCGCTGCCGAAGGAAGACGTGCAGCGCTACAAGGACTACGGCATCAAGATCTACCACCCCAACTACGAGGTGTGGGACAAGCGCCTGTTCGAGATCATCTGCCCCGGCAAGGAGCGGTACGTGGGCCGCGAGGAGTGGCACCGGCGCATCTTCGACGCGGCGGAGGTTTTCGGGGCGCGCTACGTGATCCCCAACTTCGTGGCGGGCGTGGAAATGGCCCGGCCGTTCGGCTTCCAGACCGTGGACGAGGCGATCGCGAGCACCGCGGAAGGGCTCAACCACTTCATGAGCCGCGGCGTGACCCCGCGCTTCACCACCTGGTGCCCCGAGCCGGCCACCCCGCTGGGCCGCGACAACCCCGAGGGCGCGCCGCTGGAGTACCACATCCGGCTGCTGGAGGTGTACCGTGAGACGCTGGAGAAGCACGGCCTCAAACCGCCCCCGGGCTACGGCGTGGCCGGCGCGGGCAATGCCGTGTTCTCCGTCAGCTCCTTCATGGACACGCTGGCCCCCGAGGCAGTGACCGAGGAAGAAGCCGTCCCCGCGGCGGCCTGATCCTTCCGGTCTTCGCCAGATGAACAGCGGTCCCGCTCCAGCTTCGGAGCGGGGCCGTTGCTCTTCTAGTCCTGAAGTGGCTCCGGGACGAAGCAACCCGGTATTGCTCAATCCCTGATTCCGACTCAATTTGTAGAACGCCGCAGCGTCCGCCTCACGCTTACCCGTCCTGGAGACCAGCCGATGAAGAAGCTCGCATTGGACCTGGATCAGCTCGCCGTCGAATCGTTCGAGACACTCGCCCCGGCCAGCCGCCGCGGCACCGTGCTGGGGAACGTCTACACCGATCCGGAGCCGGCGCTGGTCATCGTCGCCGTCAGCGACACGTGCACTTCGGACCCGGACGGCGGCACCAACACCTGCGACCGGCGCTGCGAGCCCAGCATCGCCAACTGCACCGGCGAGCAGCTGATCGTGGGGTAAGAGCCGCCGGAGCTGCGGAAAACGGACGTATGTTCGCACGCGGCCGTCGTACCGGCCGAATCCCCCATCACCCGTTCCAGAAGGACTGGCAGATGAAGAAGCTGGCGCTGAAGCTGGACGAGCTCGCGGTGGAGTCGTTCGACACCGATGAGCTCCGTGAGGCCCGTGGCACCGTGGCCGGACGGATCGGCACCTACCCGCAAACCTTCAACGTGAACCCCGACTGCAGCGCCGGCTGCACCGACTACTGCGAGACCAACGGCGACGGCCGGGGCTACACCTGCGACGTCCGCTGCTATACCAACAACTACCCCGGGTGTCTCTCGGCCAACGGCCCCAGCTGCGTCGCGGCGTACTGCTGAGCCGGAGGGCCTCCGGGAGAGGACGACGCGGCCCCGCTCCGGGATTTCGGAGCGGGGCCGCATATTTCTCCAGGAGATGTGAGCCGTCCGGAGGCACTGCCGCGAAGCCGGCGTCCGGCTCCAGTGGACGTTCTGGGTTCAAACCTTCCGCCCGCCGCCCGTGTCCGAAGTACGCGCACTTCCCTTCCCGCCCCCGCCCACGCTCCCGATGCCCCGACGCCGCCTCGCCTCGCTCGCGCTCCTCACCCTCGCGCTCATCCTCAGCGGGAACGCCGCCGCCCAGCAGCAGCCGATGACACCTGCCGCGTGGCGCGCGGACCTTCGTTTCGCCGTGGATTCATTCCTCCCGCGCGACCGCAGCTTCAGCGATGCGGCCAGGGCGCGGTTCCGCGCGGCCGTCGCCGCGCTGGCCGACTCGGCCGATGGGGAGACGGACGAGGAGATGATTGCGGGGCTGGCGCGCGCTGTGGCGTTTTCGGGGAACGCACACACCCGGCTGTACCTGCTGCGCAACCGCAGCGAGCTGCGCCGCCTGCCCGTGCGCGTCTGGTGGTTCGATGACGGGCTCTTCGTGGTCCGCGCGCAGCCGGGCTACGAGGCGCTGCTCGGCGCGCGGGTGACGCGGATCTGCGGGCACGCGGTGGACCAGGTGCGGCGGGCGGTGCGGCCTCTGTACGCGGGGAACGATTCCTGGGCCGCGTACATAGCCGGCTACACGATGACCAGCCCCGAGGTGCTGAGCGGGCTCCACCTGTGCCCGCGCGGCGCGGCGCCGGTGATCCGCTATGTGGCGCGCGACGGCCGGCGGGGCGAGCGGGCCCTGGAACCGCTGCCGCTGCGCCGCTCCGACCAGCCGACGGAAGCGTGGTGGGACCTGTCGCCGCTGCACCCGGGCGTGCAGGGGCCGTGGGCCAGCGCGCTCCCGGCCGACACCGCCGCGCTCCCGCTGTACCTGCGCGACCCGCTGCACCCGTACTGGATGCGCTACCTGGCCGGCGAACGCACGCTGTACATCCAGCACAACCGCGCGGTGCAGATGGAGAGCGAGCCGATGGCCGCGTTCACGGAGCGCGTCCTGTCCACGCTGCAGTCGCACCCGGTGCGCAAGATCGTGGTGGACGAGCGGTTCAACACGGGGGGAAACCTGGAGATCGCACAGCCGCTGATGCGCAGCCTGGCGAGCACGGCGCGCGAGCGTGGCGTGGCGCTGTACGTGATCACCGGCCGCGTCACCTTCTCCGCGGGGCTGTCGGCGGTGGCGCAGCTGCGCGAGTGGGGGCGCGCGACCCTGGTGGGCGAGCCCGCGGGCGAGGGGCTGGACGACTTCTGGGCCGAGGGAGGGAACCTGCGCATGCCCAACTCGCGCCTCACCTTGCACTTTGCCGACCGCGTGCACAGCTACGCGCTGCGCAAGGCGCATCCGCGCAGCCCCTTCACCGCGCTGGAGCTGCACGCCGACCGCGTGACCCCCGAGGTCCGCGTGGGGCTGACCTGGCGCGAGTACGTGGCCGGGCGAGACCCGGCGCTGGAGGCCATCCTCCGCCGCTGACGGCGCACCGTCAGCCGCGTACCTTCCCGATCACGTACGCGCCGATCAGCAGGTAGCCGGCCAGGATCAGCACCACCTTCCCCCAGTAGCAGGCCAGCGCTGGCCAGTTGAGCCCCGGCGGCGCGGCGATCTCGGCATCGGGCCGCACACCGCTCTGCTCCTGCCGGCGGGCGTAGGCGCCCCAGATGGCCGAGGCGAGAACGTACTGGAGCAGGTCCAGGAACAGGCCGCCCACCAGCAGCAGCGCGGGAAAGAGGAGCGGCGAGGGGATCACCATGGCGCCGCGCACCTCGGCCTTGAACACCCAGATCACGCCGATGCCGGCCACGCCCAGCTGGCGCAGCACGTCGCTCGCCTTTCCCGAGTGCTCGTAATACGCCTCGCGCGCATCCTTCAGCGTCATCATGGCGCGCCGCCGTGGTCGCCGGGCGCGCCGCCGAAGCCGCCCCGCCGCGGGCCGGTGCTCCCGGTGCCGCGCGGGGGCTTGCGGCCGCCGCGCATCCGTGGGCCGGCGTCGCGCCAGCCGGCGCCCGCGCGAAAGACGGGCGCTGGCGGCGGCCCTTCGAGCAGGTCCTCGAGCGCGGCGCCCCCACGGCGATAGCCTCGCCCATGCCGCACGTGCGGCTCGAAGCTGCCGAAATCGCCCAGCTCCACCGCCCCGCCGCCCGCGATCTCCCGGGCGATGATCCCGGTCTCCACCGCGAACAGCGCGTCCACCACCGCCGCGGCATCCTCCGGCGAGAGCCCGGTGCGCGCCACGATCTGCCCGGCCAGCTCGGATTTCGTCATCAAACCTCGCGCAGGATGGGTACGAGAGATGAACCGGCCGCGCCCGTGGCGCCGCTGGGTTGGGTAATCCCCCGTGGACGGGCGGGATGAGGCGATTTCCCGCGGCGAGCTACCAGTCGATCGCCCGGCGTTCGTGAAAAAAGCCGCCGGTGGGGCCGCCGTCGGGGAGCGTGGCGAGCCAGACGACGGTGTCGGCGCCCTGCCGCACCGAGCGCGGGGCGCTGCTTCCGCCCATGTCGGTGCGAACCCAGCCGGGGTCCACGCTGTTCACCAGCACGTTGCGTCCGCGCCCGGCGCTGGCCACCTGCCGGGTGAGCGCGTTCAGCGCCGCCTTGCTGATGGAATACGACGGCGCGTACCCCTCCATCCCCGAGAGCTGCCCGGCGCCCGACGACACGTTCACCACCCGCCCGTAGCGCCGCGCGATCATCCCGGGCACGAAGGCGCGGCAGGCGGCCAGGGCGCCCAGCAGGTTGGTCTCCAGCGTCTCGCGCGCCGTGGCGATGTCCACGTCCAGCACGCCCACGCCTTCGTCCAGCAGCACGGCGGCGTTGTTCACCAGCACGTCCACGCCGCCCAACTCGCGCTCCAACTCGGCCGCCAGCGCCCGCAGCCCGGCAAAATCGGTCACGTCCACCCGCCGCGCCATCACCTCGCCCTCGGACAAGAGCCCGCGCGCCGCCGCGTCGCCACGGTCAACGTCGCGGGCGCCCAGCACCACGCGGTAGCCCAGCCGCGCGAGCTGCCGGCAGGTCTCCAGCCCGATCCCGCGGTTGCCGCCGGTGACCAGCGCCACGCGTTTGCGATCCCCGGCCATCTTCGCTCCTCCGAAGCACCACGTTACAAGCCGCTTGCACGCACTACAACATCCACACGGAGGCGGTCTGACACGTCGTCACGCCGGCGCGCCGATGTGCGCGTGCACGAAGCTCACCGCCATCGACCCCTCACCCACGGCGCTCGCAACGCGCTTGACCGAGCCGCTGCGCACGTCGCCGGCGGCGAACACGCCGGGAAGGCTGGTCTCCAGGAAGAACGGCGCGCGCCGCAGCGCCTGCCAGCGCTCACCGTCGCGCGCCTCGTGTGGCAGCGCGTCACCGGTCACCACGAAGCCGGCGCGGTCCAGCACCACGCAGTCCTTCAGCCACTCCGTGCGCGGCCTGGCGCCGATGAACAGGAAGAGCGCGCGGGTGGCCACGAAGGTCTCTCCCCCGCCCTCGTGGTCGCGCAGCGTCACGCCGTGCAGCGACGTCTCGCCGCGCACCGCCACCACCGCGCTGTGGTGGTGCACGCGGATGTTGGCCGCGCGCTCGATGCGGTCCACCAGGTAGCGCGACATGCTCTTCCCCAGGTCGCCCCCGCGGATCACCACGTGCACCGTGCGGGCGAAGCGCGACAGGTACATCGCCGCCTGCCCCGCCGAGTTGCCGCCGCCCACGATCACCACCTCGTCGCCGCCGCACAGGCGCGCCTCCATCTCGGTGGCGGCGTAATAGACGCCGGCGCCCTCCAGCTCCTTCAGCCCCGGCACGTCGAGCGAGCGGTACTCGGCGCCGCTGGCCACCAGCACGCACCGCGCGGTGATGCGCGTGCCGTCGTCCAGCCGCAGCACGCGCATCCCGCCGCTCAGCCCCAGCGACACCACCGTCCCCGGCACCGAGATCCGCGCGCCGAACTTCTGCGCCTGCAGCATGGCCCGGCTCGCCAGGTCGGCCCCCGAGATCCCCGTGGGGAAGCCCAGGTAGTTCTCGATCCGCGAGCTGGTGCCCGCCTGCCCGCCCGGGGCCACGTTGTCGAGCGTGAGGGTGCGCAGCCCCTCGCTGCTGGCGTACACCGACGCGGCCAGCCCCGCCGGCCCGGCGCCCACCACCACCAGGTCGAACACGTCGTCGGTATCGATCACGGCGCTGAGCCCCATGTACCGCGCCAGGTCAGCCACTGACGGGTTGCTTCTCCACTTCCCGTCGCGCCCGATCACGATGGGCGTCTGCTCGGGACCCACGCCAAAGGTGCGCAGCAGCTCGTCGGCCAGCGGGTCTTCCTCCACGTCGAGCCAGGTGTAGGGAACGGCGTTGCGGCTGCAGAACTCGCGCAGGTGGTGCGCCTCGGGCGAATAGCGCGAGCCGATGATGCGGATCCCCTGGTAGCCCTGCCCCAGCAGCAGCGTGCGCCGCATCAGGAAGGCGCGCAGCAGCACCTCGCTCACCTCGGGGAGCTCGCCCACGGCGCGGCGGATCTGGTCGGGGTGCAGTTCCAGCACCTCGCCGTCCTCGATCATCACGCCGTCCACCAGGCTGGCGCGGGCGGTCAGCACGTCCACGTCGCCGGTGAACTCGCCGGGCTCGTGAATGGTCACGCGGCGGGGCGCGTCACCCGTCAGGTCCAGGATCTCCACGCGCCCGGACAGGATCACGAAGAACCCGAAGCCGCGCTCGCCCGCGTGCCACAGGTGTTCGCCCGCGCGCACCGGGTGTGTTTCACCCAGCGGCCGCAGGGAGTCGATCTGCCGCGCCGTGAGCCGCGGGAACGCGATTTCGTTGTCGGTCGCCATTACGGATGCCGGCGAAAGGTGGTGTTGGAGTTGGGTTTGATGGACCGCATCGCGCCACTCGCGCGCTGACTCGTGCGCGCCCGCGAGCGCCGCGTTACCATCGTCTTTACCGCTGGTGACGCCGGACCAACCTCACACGAAAGGTCTGGACGCGATGACGGTGTTCGAGACCGCGCGGCTGCGCCTGCGGCCGCTGACCGACGATGACCTGGCGGTGCTGCACGGGTGGGTGCTGAACCCCGAGTTCCGCCGCTTCCTGGGCCCCTATCCGCCGCCGCTGGAGCAGTTCGTCCGCGAACAGCGCGCACGGTGGGACGAGCACTTCCGCCGCCACGGCTGGGGCCAGTGGGCGGTGGAGCGCAAGGACGACGGCACCTTCGTGGGCCGCTGCGGGCTGATCATGCAGCAGGTGGACGGCGTGGACGAGGTGGAGGTGGCGTATGCCGTGGGCGAGTCGTTCTGGGGCCGGGGCTACGCCGCCGAGGCTGCCCGCGGCACGCGTGACTGGGCGTTCCGCACCCTCGCCGTCCCCCACCTGATCTCGCTGATCCACGCCGACAACGTGCGCTCGGCCCGCGTGGCGCAGACCAACGGGATGAGCGTGTGGAAAGACACCCTCTTCCGCGAGATTCCCCACCGCGTGTACCGCATCACCCGCCCCGAGTGGGAGGCGCTCCAGGCCGCCCGCTAGCGGGCCGGGGGTCACTCCGTGCCGATCATCTCCTGGTAATCCGGATGGCGGTTCAGCCACTCGCGCGCGAACGGGCAGAACGGCACAACCTTCACCTTCTTCTCGCGCGCGTACTCCATCGACGCCCGCACCAGCGCGCTCCCGATGCCGTGTCCCTCCATCGCCTCGGGCACCTCGGTGTGCAGCAGGTACAGCTTCCCGTTCTGCTCGGCGTAGGTGAGCACCGCCTTCCCGCCCTCCAGCGCGGCCTCGAACTGCTCCTCGGCCTCGTTGCGCTGCACCTGCACGCCGCTCGCTTCGGCCATCGTCGCTCTCCACTTGCCGAGGGTCTGTCGTGGGTTTGATTCGGGAAGATAACGCGCCGGGCAAGATCGCGGCCCGCATCCTCTCATCATCCGGTGAAAACGGGTTACAACGCCGCGCCGGGGGATGGGGATGGGGCGGGCGCATACGGCGCAGGGCGATGCGGGCGTGATGATCCACGTCTGTGACGACTCCGCACGGCGGATTGTTGATAACCGCCGCTGACCGCCGCTGAATAATCGTGGAGTCCGCCTTCGCCGCGTGCGCGCCGCGAAGCAGTGCGCGGGATGCGCCGGAGATAGACCGATCTCGCGGACGACGAGATGGCTTGCCTCATCACCCGCGAAATCCGTAGCTTTCCGTCCTTTCCTGCAACCGAAGTCTCGCCACCGCCGTAGTAGCCGCCGTCCCGGCCGCCACCGCTTGGCCGTACCGGCCACGGTGGCGCAAGACACTCCATCGCCGCGCCAACGTGAGATCGCGCGAGCCGGGGATCGTTCTCAATCCACCTTCCCACCATCCGGCAGACCACGATGCGCCGCACACCGACGCACCTGAAGCATATCCGCCGCGCCGCGATCGCTGCCCTGGCCGTGCTGGCCACGGGCTGCGCCTCGGCCAACAAGCGCTACGAGCAGGGGATGGAGCTGGAGCAGCGCGGCCGCCCCGCCGACGCCGCCCAGCGCTACATCGACGCGCTCAAGAAGGACCGCACCCTTTCCGAGGCCCGCACGCGGCTGCAGGAGTCCGGCACGCAGGCCATCGCCGGCTACCTGGCCGAGGCCGGCGGATACGAGAGCGCCGGCCGCTACGCCGAGGCCGCCGACCTGCTGCGCCGGCTGGACGACCTCCGCGCCGACGCGGGCGCCGTGGGCGTGCCGCTGCAGGCCCCGGCTGGCTACGACCAGCGCCGCCGCGCCACCTTCGACCGCGCCGTGGACCAGGCGGTGAACGAGGCCGGCGGCGCCCTGGCCCGCCGCGACTTCTCCGCCGCGGTGGGATGGCTCGACCGCGCCGTGCAGCGCTGGGAGCCCACCCCCGCCGCGCGTGACCGGCTCGCGCGCACCCGCTACGACGCGCTGTACGCCTGGGCCGAGAGCGAGATGAGCGCCGGCCGCTACCGCGCCGCGTACGAGCGCGCGGGGCAGGCCCTGTCGCTGGGCGGCTACGATGGCGACGCCGCCAGCCTGCAGCGCGAGGCGCTGCGCCGCGGCACGGTGCGCGTGGCCATCCTTCCCGTGGGCGCCCGCGCCTCGGTGCGTGACAGCCTTCCCGGCGACCTCTTCGCCGAGCTGAACGACGAGCTGGCGCTGAACCACTGGAACCGCTCTCCGCTCTGGCTCGACGTGGTGGACCCGGTGGCCGCCGGGCGCGAGGCACGCCGCCACGGCGGCGCGCGCCAGCCCATCGATCCGTCCACCGGCGCGCAGATCGGCCGGCAGCTCGGCGCGCGCATCGCGGTGGTGATGGAGATCGACAGCGTGCGCCGCGGCGAGAGCGACGTGGTCACCCAGCGCCGCACCGCCAGGACGAACGCGGGCGCCGACACCGCGTACACGGTACGCGAGGGGCGCGTGGAGACGTGGGCGCGCGTGACCTGGCGCGTGGTGGACGCCTCGGGGTGGGGGCGCGTGGCCGACCAGGGGATGGTGACCGCCCGCTCCAGCGCCCGCTTCCGCCGCGCCGAGTACCGCGGCGACTGGCGCGCCCTGGTGCTGCCGGCCAGCGACCGCGTGCTCTTTGCCGAGCCCGGCCACGCCAACAACCGCGAAACGGTGCGCGAGCTGGTGAGCGGCCTCAGTGACCGCCTGGGCCGTGAGGTGTACGACGCGGTGCTGCGCCGCATCGAGTAGCGCGCTTCCTCGCGTCTCGACCCCCACGAAGAAGGCGCCGCGGCAGCTTGCCACGGCGCCTTCGCCATTGAGGAGAACCACGGTCGGCTCAGCGGCGGACCACGCTCACGATCGCGACGTACGCCGGGTGCGGCACGTCGGTGCGCCGCGGCGGATCCAGCCCCATCAGGTGCACGTCGTACGCATCGTACGAGGCGTGGCGGGGCTGCGCGCCCTCGGTGGCCAGGATCACCACCTCGGGCTCGCGGCCGGGAAGGCGCAGTTCCAGGCGCACGCGCGCCTCGCCCGCGCGGATGCACTGCACACCCACCGGGCAGCGCGAGTCCGACTCCACACCGGTAAAGCGCACCGTCAACCGCGTGTCGGCCACCGTGGCAACCTGCCCCTGGGCGAGCCGGAACGGTTCGTCCAGCCGCGCCTGCACCGCGCTTCCACGTGCCAGGGTGGTGCACGCCGACGCCATCACCACCACGGCCACCGCGCTCAACCTCACGGAACCTCTCATCCCGTCTCCGTTTCTGCGTGTACCATCGTTCAGCTCGCCAGCCCGGGCGTGCGCCGCGCCAGCTGGATCTCGCGCAGCCGCCCGCCGATCCACGCATACGGCAGGGTGAGCGCCACGCCCGCGGCAAGGTACCACCCGGGCACCTGCCCGCGCATGCTCACCGCGCCAGCCACGTTGAACGCCAGCCCCAGCGCGCCCAGGATCAGCGCGTGCAGCATGGGGTGGCTTGGCGCCAGGAACGCCGTCAGGTAGCACCCGGCGATGGCGAACACGGCCACGTACGCGAGCGAAAGCACCAGCAGCGCGGGGCTGGTGACCGGCTGGCCCTGCGGCGGCATGATGCCGGCGGCGCTCAACAGCGCGCTGGTGCCGATGGAAAGCACGGCGATGGCGACGAAGCCGGCGGCGATCGCGAGGATACTGCGGAGCATGGCGGGGGATCCCGGATTCGCGGTGGGAAATGGAACGTGCGGAATGCACGCAAGATGATCCGCGCCCGGGCGCGGGCGCAAGCACGGCGTTTCGCCCCCCCGTCCCCGGCCGGCGCCACCGGCGAGGCGAGGATTACCCGCTCGATGGTGCGTCGCCCGCAACCAGCCGCGACACCTCGTCGACCAGCCTGGCCAGCGCCTGCCGTTGCGCGCGCAGGGCGGCCACGTCCCATGGCACGCCGGGGGCGAGCAGCGCCTGCACGCGCCCGGCCACGTCGGGCGGAACCAGCGCCAGCCGCGAGAGCGATTCCGCGACCCGCTTCTCGCCGGGAAAATACACCCGGTTCAGCGCGAACAGCACCTGGACCAGCGCGTGCGCCACCAGCTGCACGATCCCGGCGGTGTAGATCACGTCTCCGCGCTCGATGGCCGTGCGGTAGTGCACGTTCTCTGGCCAGAACGCAGCCTCGCCCATGAACCGCCGGATGATGGCCGTGCGCAGCGGGTCGGGATAGCGCGCGACCATGGCCTTCCACCGCGCCAGGACCCCGCCGGCGTCTTCCAGCACCCGATGGGAGTGTACGTCCGCCAGCACCGCGTGGTTGAAGAAGCCCATCACCGTCCACCCCACGTAGTCGCGGCGGATGGTGCCGCGCAGGCACTCGGCGATCGCCGCCTCCACGTGGGCCACGCCGCGGAGCCAGCACTCCACCCGCGCGCCGCGATGCAGGAAGTCGGTGCCACCCTGCACCCACGGCTTGTCGCTCCCCCACGACACCGGCGCCGCCCCCGCGCCCAGCGCGCCCACCACGGCCGCGTCACGCTCGGCCGACGGTAGAACCTCGTCCGCGAACAGGTAGAGGTCCACGTCGGAGTGGGCGTCGCCGTGCCCCTTCGCGCACGAGCCGCCCAGCGCCACCGCGCACGCCCCGCGCGAAAACCGCCGCACCAGCGGCAGCAACTCGCGCGCGATCCGCTCGGCGTCAGTGGCGTCGGAATCCATCGTGGAGCGCGAACCCGGGTCGGGGATGGCGGGAGATGCGGGCACGGGCGCGCCGGAGGTGATGAATGGCGGAGACAGGCCCCGCGGTTGGAATGACACGGCCCGAGGCGCGGCCCGGGTCACGGACGGCGCAGGGCACCCGGGCGGGGCCGCCGGCCGGGGGACAGCCCCCGGCCCGGCGGCTGCACCCCTCTAGCCCTCCAGGCAGGCCCGAATGTGCGAGTCGCCGCAGGTGAAGGTGATGCACATGTCCGGCAGCGTCGAGCCGCCAGCCGCCAGAACGGTTCCGCGCGAACGCTGCGCTTCAGCCGTATGGAACGTCTCCACCTCCAGCGAGTCCAGGTCCAGCATCAGCTTCTTCATCGTACCCTTCCTGCTACGGTGCCCAGCCCTTCTCGCCGTGCGCTTTCCCCACGGTGGTCGGTTACTCGTAACTTGTTGCAGGAAATGGACCCTACGCGCAAAGTAAACTTCGGACTGGCGAACGCGGAGTACGCGTGCGTTGCGCCCTCCGCGTTCGAAATGGGCTGGGTTGGTCACCGGCCCCGATACGCGAGGCGAAATTCCGGGTCCGCTCGGGTCCGCTCAGCGGATGAAGCGGATGGGGCAGAGCCGGCGCGGCACCCACGCCTCGAACTCGTGCCGGTCGGAGGTCACCACCTCGCCGCCCACGCGCTGCGCCAGCGCCAGGCAGAACGAGTCCGCGATCGAGATCCGCCCCGTGGACTTGATGCGCCCCACGCTGCGCCAGAACGACGCGTCCAGGTTGTTGTATTCGGCCACCCCGGCGGCGTGCAGATCGTAGATCGCCTCTTCGGCCACGGGGGTGCCGGCCTGCCGGATAAAGTCGTAGTACACCTCGCACAGGTTCACCGAGTGCGCCACGCAGCTGGCGCCCGGCTGCGAAAGGAGCTGGTCCACCACGCTCCCGCCCTCTTCGCCGCGCAGGTACGCCAGCATGGCGCAGGCATCGAGCACGTAGATCACCGGCGCACCCTGTCTTCACGGGCGATCTCGGCCTCCTTGGCGCGCGCGAACTCCTGGCTGCCGGACGGCAGGTGCCGGTAGCGGCCCAGCGCGCTGGCGCGGGCGATGGGGCCCGGCGCGGGCGCCCCGTAGGCGTGAACGGGCTGTTCCCTGACCATGTGGACTCCCGAGGATGAGGTTGCATAGGAAATCGGGTTGTACGGCTCGCGCCACGCGGCAAGCCCGCCCCCCGGCTCGGGGGCCAGGCACGCCCCCACCAGCTCGGCCAGCACCTCCTGGAGCTGCTCCGGGCCCACGCCGCGCGCCTGAAGGAACTCGCGCACCGCGGCGGCGAACGGAGACGCGCCGCCCTGCGGGCCCAGCGCCACGACCACCTTGAGGAGCAGCGTGGCAAGCTCGGGGGGTGCTACCCCGGCCTGTTCGGCCGCCTGCTCAAGCTCCCAGGCAAGCCGTGGAGGCAGATCCAGCTCGCGCATTTTCCCCGCCCCGGTTGAGGTTTTGCGCCGCATCACCCATAAACTAGACGCTTCGAATGATACTGAACATCCCCCGAAACCTCAAGGCGTTTTGACCCCACCATGCGAACTCCGCCACCTCTGCGCTGTCTTTGCCAGCGCTGGCCCATTTTGCCCGCTCACCGTCCCTCGCGCGCCCCACCCCGCGATTGAATGCAAAGGAACGAGGGGTGCCGCGGCGGCGCCCCTCGTTCCAATGTGTGGCCGGCGAAGTGGCCCGGAGGCCTGTCAGCAGGCCTGGTCGATGGAATCGCCGCAGCCGAAGGTGTAGCAACACGCCGGCGTCGTGCTGGTGGGGTCCGCGGCGAGCACGGTTCCCAGGGCCCGCTGCCCCGCGGCGGGCGCGAAGCTCTGCACGTCCAGCGATTCGAGGTTCAGCGTCAGCTTCTTCATCATCAACCTCCCCATCCCAGGTGTTCGTCCTCGCCGCGTCCCTCGCGGCGCATGTGCTCGTAAGTGTTTGCAGGAACTATACCTACGCTAATCAATCATCGTTGTGCGTCCCAAAGGCGGAAGGGGCGCCGCAAGCCGCGCCGCCCCTTCATCATCATCCTTCTCTGCGGATCGAACCCGCCGTCACACCAGCGGCATCGGCCCGGGCTTGGTCGCGGTGGGAACATCTTCACAAAAACACTGCGTGCAGTGGTCTCTTCCCCGCCCGACGGGCCCACACGCCTGCTCGGCCGTGCACCCGGACGCCGGCACGAACAGGGGGCGCCGCGGTTTGCGGCGCCCCCTGGTCGTGCTCAGCCGTGCGGGCGAAGGATCACACCAGCTTCATCGGCACCGGCTTTTCGCCCGAGTAGTCGTAGAAGCCCTTGCCGCTCTTCCGGCCGAAGTAGCCGAGCGACACCATGCGCTTGAGCAGCGGCGGGGAGGCGTAGCGCTTCTCCTTGTACTCCTTGAACATGATGTCGCCGATCTTGTCGAGGGTGTCGAGCCCCACGAAGTCCGACAGCACGAACGGCCCCATCGGGTACCCCGTCCCCAGCTGCATCCCCTTGTCGATGTCCTCGATCGTCGCCACGCCCTGCTCCAGCGCGCGGATCGAATCCATCATGTAGGGCACCAGCAGCAGGTTCACCACGAAGCCCGAGTTGTCCTTGCAGACGATCGGCTCCTTCCCCAGCGACTTGGCGAACGCGAACGCCGTGTCGAACACCTGCGGGTCGGTGGCGATGGTCTTCACCACCTCGACCAGCTTCATCACCGGCACGGGGTTGAAGAAGTGCAGCCCCACCATCCGCTCCGGCCGCTTCGTGGCGGCCGCCATGTCGGCGATGGTGAGCGACGAGGTGTTGCTGGCGAAGATGGTGTGCGCCGGGCAGATGCCGTCCAGCGTGCGCCAGATCTCGTTCTTCAGCTCCAGGTTCTCGACGATCGCCTCGATGATGATGTCGCAGTCCTTCAGATCGTCCAGGCTGGTGGTGCCCTTCAGGCGGCCCAGCAGCGCGTCCCGGTCCTCGGCCGCGAGCTTCCCCTTCTCCACCTGCTTCCCCAGCTGCTTGCCGATGCCGCCGATGCCGCGCTGCACCACGTCATCGCTCACCTCGCGCACCACGGTCTCGTACCCCGCGGCGGCGGCCACCTGCGCGATGCCGCTCCCCATCAGCCCGCACCCCAGCACCCCAACGCGCTTGATCTCGGCCATGCGTATCCTCGGTATCGTTCAGGTTGTATCGGTTGATGAACTTCGATCCCACTCCGCCGCCATCCGCCGCCGCGTTCAGCGCCCCGCGTTCCCCACGCGCGCCAGGCGAAAGCACCGCCCGGGCGCGCTCGCCGCGCACAGCACCAGGCTGTCGCGCGTGACCGCCACGCCGTAGTCCGCAGGGTCCGCGGCCAGGGCGCGGATGCGCAGCCGGCGCTTCTCCAGCCACTGATAGCGCGCCACCGACGCGGTGCTGTCCTGCTCCATCACCACCTGCCCGTCGGGATAGAACAGCATCCGGCTGGCGCCGCTGCGCCACTCGCCCAGCACCGCCTCCTTCGGGTCCACCCGGCACCCGGCCAGCAGCAGCGCCGCGCAGACGAGCGTCGCCAGGCGAAGGTGCATGATCGTCACCGCCCGCACCGGGGGCCGCGGTAAAGGAATCCCTCGCCGTCCATGCTCCACGCCCGGCGCGCTCCGTCGGTCGGCAGCATCGCGATGCACAGGCGGCTGCCGGGGTCGGTGACCACCGGGCGGAAGCCGCCGAAGTCCGCATCGCGCCAGCCCACCTCCCGCAGCTCCTCGGTGCTGGCGGCGAAGCGGCCGTTCGCCGCCTGGTAAGTCTGCTGCACGGTGTACATCATCTTCAGCCCCGCCAGCATGCGCTCGTCGCCCAGCTGCCGCGCGTGGAATTCACGCAGGTCCACGGGGCCGGCGGTGGCGCATCCCCCGGCAAGGAGGAGTGCGATCGCCGCCGTCGCCGGGGCCACGCGAACGTTCACCACGGCCTCCCGCAGAGCAGCCCGCGATGGAGCTTTCCGTCCACGCCCATGCTCCACGCGGGAAGCTCGCGCGTGAGCGGAACCATGGCCACGCACAGCCGCTTCCGGTGCCGCACGATGCGCGGATAGCCGGTGGTGTACGTCCCGGGCTGCCAGCCAACTTCCTCCAGCTCCCGCAGCGTGCCGGCGTAGCGTCCGTGCTGGCCGTGGTAGCTCATCTGGAAGATCTCAAGCTGGCGCAGCGTCCCGAACGCCATCGCCCAGTGACTTGCCTCGGTGGCCGTCATCGGGCGGTTGTAGCCGGGGACCTGGCCGGGCATGGTGGCGCAGGCTCCCGCGGCGGCCAGCAAGGCCGCAGGCCAACAGCGGCCCCAAGAGCGCCTCCGCATCAGATCCCGAAGCGCTTCTGCCACTCCTGCTTCTGCTGCGGGATGCGCAGCTCGCCGTGCTCCAGCCGGTCCAGGAAGGCCTCGAGCTTGTTGTGCGTCTGGTTCACCACGATCCGGTACGCGCCGCGCGAACCGAGGACGCCGGCCGCGGCGATCCCCAGCCCCGCCAGCGCCAGCAGGTGCGGCGCGGTGCTGGCCAGCACGATGGCGGCCACCGTTCCCCCCCCGCCCAGCCCGCCCACCCATCCGCCCACCGCCGTGCCCGTGCGGATGCTGGTGATGTCGACCTGCAGGGTCACGACCGACGAGTCCTCGTCGGCCAGGGCCACGCCCACGTCCACCGTCTCCAGGTCGAGCGGGGCCACGCGGCTCCCCACCTTGCTGAAGGTGCGGCCGAGCGCCGCGCCCATCCCCCGCGCGCGGACGTAGCGCGTGCGGTCGGGAAAGCGCCGCTCCACCACCATGAACTCGGCCTCGAGGAGGTACTTCTCCAGGAAGATGCCGAGCTCCACCGCGGGGCGGCGGATGGTGCGCGCGGCGCGGATGATCCCCGGGCCCATGATCCCGGCGACCAGGCCATGCTCCTCGGGCGAGCGGCCGCGCACCTCGGCGATGGCGCGGCGCACCAGGTGCGGCTCGATCCCCAGGTCCTGCCCGATGCGCACCACCTCGCCGTCGGTCAGGCCGTCGGTCATCTCGGTCTCGCGCGCCGTCTGCAGCTCCACGGCGCGCTTGATCACGGCCTCCAGCTCGGTGCTGGAAAGCTTGCGGGCCGGGAGGTTCGACCCGCCGGGGGGCGGCGGAACGGGATGCTGGTCGCTCATCAGTGGGATGGACGCGCGGGCGCCGCCGTCCGTCGTCGGAACGATGGACGGCGGCGCCTTGCGGATCAGGAGTTCTGCGCGGGGAACGCCTCCACCACCACCGCGATCCCCTGGCCGCCGCCGATGCAGGCGGTGCCCAGGCCGAAGCGCTTCCCCTGGCGCCGCAGCTCGTGCAGCAGGTGCACGGTGATGCGCGCGCCGCTGGCGCCCAGCGGATGGCTCACGGCGATGGCGCCGCCGGAGACGTTGGTGCGCTCGCGGTCGAGCCCCAGCTCCTTCTCCACCGCGCAGTACTGGCTGCCGAAGGCCTCGTTCACCTCCACCAGGTCCATCTGCTCCAGCTCCATCCCCGCCTTCTTGAGCGCCACGCGGCTGGCCGGCACCGGGCCGATCCCCATGTGCTTGGGCTCCACCCCGGCGATCCCCCAGCTCACCAGCCGGCCGATGGGGCTCAGGTTGTTGCGCTGGGCGTATTCGGCGCTGGCGATCACCACCGCGGCGGCGCCGTCGCCGATCCCGCTGGCGTTGCCGGCGGTGACGGTGCCGCCCTCCTTGAAGTACGGCTTGAGCTTGCCCAGCTGCTCGGGCGTGGTCTCCGGGCGCATGTGCTCGTCGGCCATGAACTGCGTCTCGCCCTTGCGCGTCTTGATGGTGACGGGGGTGAGCTCCTCGGTGAAGTGGCCCGCGTCCCACGCGGCCTTGGCGCGCGTCTGCGACAGGTGGGCGTAGGCGTCCACGTCTTCCCGCTTGATCCCGTGCACGTCGGCCAGGTTCTCGGCCGTCACCGCCATGCTGCACCCGGCGAAGGGGTCGGTGAGCGCCTCCCACAGCAGGTCCTCGTAGAACTTGCCGGCGGGGCCCAGGCGCTGGTCGCCCCAGCGGGCGCCGCGGATCACGTGCGGGGCCTGCGACATGCTCTCGGTGCCGCCGCACAGCGCCACCTCGCACTCGCCCAGCAGGATCTCCTGCGCGCCGGTGACGATGGCCTGGAAGCCGCTGCCGCACAGGCGGTTGAGGGTGAGGGCGGGAACCTCGATCCCCAGCCCCGCGCGCAGGCCGATGTGGCGCGCCAGGTAGATGGCGTCGGCGCTGGTCTGCAGCGCGTTGCCGAACACCACGTGGCCGACGTCGGCGGCGTTCACGCCGGCGGCCTCGAGCGCGCCCTTGGCGGCGAACACGCCCAGGTCGGTGGCGCTGAAGTCCTTCAGCGCGCCACCGAAGGTCCCCATCCCGGTGCGCTTGGCGGAGAGGAAGACGACGTCTGTATCCTTGCCCTGTGTAGCCATTTCAATGAGTCGCGTTCAGCGTGGATCAGGCCGGAAACATAGGCGCGACAATATGATGGGGGGTGGCGGCCGGGGCAAGCGACCGGACCTCCCCACGCCGCGGGGTGCCCCTGGGTTCCGCGACGCCTCGCCCGGCCGCTGGGCCGCGGTGCCGGCTCCGCCCGGGCGCGGCTCCGTCTCGCACCGCCCGCACGCGGATGGCAGCGCGCGGGCGTCGGCTCGTCCCATCTCCGTGGGTGCCGTGCGCGGCCCTTCGCATCTTCGCACGAGGGCAGCGCCCGGGCGAACCGCGTCGCCCGCGTGCGTGACCCGCCGCCGGAAGGCGTGGTTCCGTTGCCGGCGGCCACCTCCTGATCCGGAGAACTGGAAGATGAAGAAGCTGACCCTCGACCTGGATGAGTTGAACGTCGATTCCTTCACGACCCTGGAGCGCACCCGCGTGAAGGGAACCGTGCTGGCGTTCACCGAAGGGTGGAGCGACGCGTCCGTCTGCCCCACCACCACGCCCACCGACTGCAAGGTGTGCCGGCCGTTTCCGCGGTGAGGTACGCCATCCACCGCGAACAGGTGCGTGAGTGCGCGAGTGCGTGAGTGCGTGGGCACTCCCCCCCGCCCTCATGCACCGCGGCATTTCTGAACCACTCGCGCGTCCGCGGCCCCGTCGAGGCGGACCGCGCGCGGGCGGAGCCACGGACAAGACTTTCTCCAGTCCGGCAAAGCTCATCCGCTGGCTCTTGTGTCCCGCGGATGCGCCGCGCTACCGTGCATCTTCGTTGATGGTCGTCCGTATAGATTCGACCGCCCCCGCCTCGCCATCTTCCGCCATGCTCGCCACTCTCCTCGCCGCCGCCCTGTGGACGGCGCCGCTCGCGGCCGACACCACGCCGCGCTGGGCGCAGGTTTCCGTCGGCAGCGACCACGCCTGCGCGCTGGACGACGCGGGACGCGCCTGGTGCTGGGGATCCAACCACAACGGGCAGCTGGGCGCGGCCACGCCGCAGAAATGCGGGATCGTGGGTGAAAGCGGCCACCGGAGCTGCTACCCGGTTCCCACCGACACGCCCGTGGCGGTGGGCGGCGGCATGCGCTTCGCCTCGATCCTGGCCGGGCGCTACCGGACGTGCGCACTGGACCGCGAGGGCCGGGCTTTCTGCTGGGGCGCCTACGTGCGGGGCACGGAGACCACCTGCCTGAACGGCGAGCGCTGCTCATTGACGCCGCTGCCGTACGAGCCGGAGCACCGTTTCCGCTCGCTGGCCGGGGGATCGCGCGTGATCTGTGGGATCACCGTGGAAGCCGAGGCGCTCTGCACCAACCTGCTGCGCGGCGACCGCTGGTGGGAGCTGGAGGCGATGCGCCCCCTGCGCCCCGGCGCGCGAGCGAGAGACGTGGGCGCGTTCGCCGACTGGCCCACGCAGAACGTGTGCATGGTGGATGAATCCGGCAGCGCGTGGTGCCGCGGCTCCAACCGCACCGCGCAGCTCGGCTCCGGCGCGCCGCCGACGGCCACCGGCGAGGAGGTGGATTCGCTCGCGCGCGTGGCGGGCGGCGTGGACTTTCGCCGCGTGGTGATCCAGGACGGATGGGCGTGCGCGTTGGACGGCGAAGGACGGGTGTTCTGCTGGGGCGTGCGCGCGTGGCCGACGTACTACCAGGCCGATGGGCGCCCTCCCGGCGGATGCGAGCGCCGCGCGTGTGCCCCCGCGCCGGTCGCCATCGGCGGCGCGCTGCGCTTCCGCGACATCGCCGCCCACCGCGAGCGCATCTGCGGCCTGACGGCCGCCGGCGAGGCGTATTGCTGGGCGCCCACGCGCGGCGCCGCGCAAGCCCGCGCCGCGGACGACTACGCGCCGGTGCGCGAGCAGCCGGAATTCCGCTTCCGCGCGCTGGCCGGCAACACGGAGCTGGGGATCGGGAACTGCGGGATCACCCTCTCCGGAGCCGAGATCGTCTGCTGGGGCGGGGTGAACGAGCATGCGCGGCGCGTGCGGATCGCCTATCCCCGGAGCGCCCGCTGACCGTACCTTGGCCGGCGGGATCGTTTCGGCACGCGCGGGCCGGCCGGAGAGACAAGGGAGACGGGTGGGTGGATTGAACGGATACATCCTGGCGCTGGCGTCGGCGGTGACGTACGGGGCGGCGGACTTCATGGGCGGGATGGCGTCGCGGCGGGCGAGCACGCTGGCGGTGGTGCTGTGGTCGCAGATGGCGGGGATCCTGGTGGTGATCGCCGGGCTCGTCGTGCTTCCCGCCGCCACCCCCGGCGCGGCGGACCTGGCGTGGGGCGCCGCGGCGGGGATCGCCGGGATCGCCGGCGTGGGCCTCCTCTACCACGCGCTCTCCATCGCGCCGATGAGCGTGGTGGCGCCGGTGACGGGGGTGTGCGCGCTGTCGCTGCCGGTGCTGGTCGGATTGATCGCGGGCGAGCGGCCGGGGATCGCCGCGCTGGCCGGCGTGCCGGTAGCGGCGGTCGCGGTCACGCTGATCAGCCGCGAGGGGTCGATCGAGGCCGCGGTGGAGGGGCGGTCGCCGTCCACGCGGGGGCTGATGGTGGCGCTGATGTCGGGGATGATCATCGGCCTCTTCCTGGTGCTGCTGGCGCAGGCGTCGCCCCGCGCCGGGCTGTGGCCGCTGCTGGCCGCGCGCGGCGCCGCCGTGAGCGCCGGGCTGGCGTTCGCCGGGGTGGCCCGGCGCGGCGTACGCCTGGAGCGGCGGGTGATCCCGCTGGTGCTGCTGGGCGGCATCACCGACATGATGGCGAACGTCCTCTACCTTCTGGCCGCGCAGCGGGGGCTGCTGAGCGTCGTCGCCACCCTCACCTCCCTCTACCCCGGCGCCACCGTGCTCCTGGCCGCCCTCCTGCTGCGCGAACGGCTTCGCCCCGTGCAGTTGGCCGGGCTGGCCTGCGCCGCCGTGGCCATCGTGCTGATGACCTCCTGAGCCGCCCACCCACTTCGTCAACCGGGAAATGAACGGGCGCCGCGGATCGGCCGCCGCCCAGGTGTGGAGCCTCGCGCGGTTTGCGAGGCTTTCGTCGTTGTGCTGCGGCTTCAGCGGCCGGCGCGGAGCCGGGCCCGGGCTAGTCCGGGGAGAATCCCCCGGCCCGTGTCCGTCCACCGTATGAAGGATGCCGCGGGTAATGAATGCCCGGGCTCCCGTTCCGGGCGGCTTTTGGTTATCTTGCAAATCACGCCGGGACAGGCACTTCGGTGCGGTGCATCCGGCGCGTGCAGATCCTTCGTACACCCCCCGTGCGGAGCCGCGTGTGCGGTGGCCGCCGCGTTTGCATCTTTGCGGGTCGATTCCTGATGGCCTCTCCCCTGTCCGAACAGCAGCACCAGCCGCAGTCCCCCGCCGGCCAGCCCGAGCCCCACGCTGGCACCGGCGAGCAGCCCCGCCGCAAGCTCGACCTCACGGTCAGCCCCATGCTGGCCCGGGTGATCCTGGGCGTGTCCGTCCTGGTCGCGCTCGTCCTGGCCGGGTGGAAGACGTACACCCGCATGCGCGAGCCCGACCTTCCGGTGGTGGCGTACTCGGAGCTGCTCTCCGCCATCGACCAGGGGCGCGTTGCGGCCATCACCGTGCGCCCCGGCGCCGACGTGCGCGGCAGCTGGCGCCGCCCGGGCCGCGCCACGCCCGCCGCGCCCGAGTTCACCGTGGAGTACCCCGTGCAGACGGTGGACGCGCTGGCCCAGCGCGCGCAGGCCCACGGCGTGGCCATCACCCTGGCGCCCGCGCCCGACGGCGGCCGCGTGCAGCGGATGATGGGGCTGGTGCTGGAGGTGCTGGTGCTGGTGGGGATCGGCTTCTTCCTGTTCCGGCAGATGAAGGGCGGCCAGAGCACCGACCTGGGGCAGAACGGCAAGAGCACCACCACCTTCGACGACGTGGCCGGCACGCAGGGCGCCACCGAGGACCTGCGCGAGATGGTGGAGTTCCTCAAGCGCCCCGAGTCCTTCGCGGCGCTGGGCGCGCGCATTCCCAAGGGCGCGCTGCTGGTGGGCCCCCCGGGAACGGGGAAGACACTGCTGGCGCGCGCCGTGGCGGGCGAGGCGGGAGTCCCCTTCTTCTCCCTCAGCGGCAGTGAGGTCACCGGGTTCCTGGTGGGGATGGGCGCGCACCGCATCAAGGCGCTGTTCAAGAAGGCGCGCAAGAAGGGCGGCGTGATCTTCATCGACGAGATCGACGCGCTGGGCGGGCACCGCGGGCGCAACCGCAGCCACAACGAGGACGACCGCACGCTCAACCAGCTGCTGGTGGAGATGGACGGCTTCGACCCGCTGGACGGCGTCGTCGTGATCGCGGCCACCAACCGCCCCGACGACCTGGACGCGGCGCTCCGCCGCCCGGGCCGCTTCGACCGCACCATCACCGTCAGCACGCCCACCTCCACGGGGCGCGAGGAGATCCTGCGGCTGCATGCCACGCGGCGGAAGATCCCGATGGCGGCCGACGTGGACCTGGCGCGCATCGCCCGGCTCACCCCCGGCAGCAGCGGCGCCGAGCTGGCCAACCTGCTGAACGAGTCGGCCATCGCCGCCGCGCGCGAGGGCGATTCGCTGGTGCGCTGGGCGCACGTGGAGCAGGCGCGCGACCGCATGCTCCTGGGCAAGGAGCGCAAGGGCTTCCGCGCGCTCGACCGCGAGCGCTGCACCGTGGCCTACCACGAGGCCGGCCACGCGCTGGCCGGCGTGGTGTGCGCCCCCGAGGACGGGCTGCACAAGGTGACCATCCAGGCGCGCGGACAGGCGCTGGGCGTGGCCTTCTTCAGCCCCGAGGACGACCGCTTCCTGTACCGGCGGAACTACCTCGAGGGCGTGATCATGAAGGGGCTGGCCGGGCGCGCGGCCGAGGAGCTGGTCTTTGGCGCGCACGCGGTGACCAGCGGCGCGCAGAACGACCTGCAGCAGGTGAACGGCGTGGCGCGGCGGATGGTGTACCAGCTGGGGATGGGCGCCGACACCGGCCTGCTGATCCACGACGGCGAGGCCGGGAGCCTGAGCGGCGAGGCGCACGCCGCCATGGACCGCGAGGTGCGCACCATCCTGGAGACGATGTACCACAACACGGTGGAGCTGCTGCGCCTGAACCGCGAGCCGCTGGCCGCGCTGGCCGTGGCGCTGCTGGAGCGCGAGACCATCGACGGCGTGGAAGCCATCGAGATCATGGAGGAGGCGGGCCTCACCCGCCCCGCCGCATTCCTCCCCGCCGGCATCGATCACGACGCCGAGGCGCTGGTCGCCGTGAGCTGACCGCGCGGGTTCACGGGATCCGTCGAATCGAAGGCCCGGATGGCAGGTCGCCATCCGGGCCTTTTTCATCTCACGAACGAAAATGCTTGTCCCCCGGCGGCGGGCGCTCCAGCTTTCCCCCGAATGGTCGTCCACCCTTTCTCCCCCGGTTCTTCCATGCGCGATCCGCGCGGCTTCTGGGATGCCCTGGCCGGCGACGGCACGCCCGCCATCAAGCTGACCGCGGTCGCGCTGGTGCTGTCGGGCGCCTTCGCGCTGTTCCTCTGCGCGGTGCACCAGTTCCTGCCGCACGACATCGCATACCTCGGGATGTCGGCCGAGGAGGTGTGCGCGCTGAATGGGTGCCGCGTGGCGGCGTTCATGTTCCACGACCGGGCCTCGTTCGGCGGGGCGCTGATCGCGATCGGGCTGCTCTGGCTGTGGATCGCGGAGTTCCCGCTGCGGCAGCGGCAGGCGTGGGCGTGGTGGGCGCTGGCGGTGAGCGGCACGCTGGGGTTCCTGAGCTTCCTGGCGTACCTGGGCTACGGGTACCTGGACGGCTGGCACGGCGTGGCGACGCTTTTCCTTCTCCCCTGCTGGGTGCTGGGGATGTGGCGGGTGTTCCCCACGCTGGAAGGGCCGCGCGGGCCCGCCACGCTGCTGAGGCCCGCCGTGAGCGCCGGCCTGCGCACCCGCTACGGCGCGGGCCGCGCGCTGATGATGGCCACGGCCGGGGGAATGCTGGCGGGGGGGAGCGCCATCCTGGTGCTGGGGATGACCGCCGTGTTCGTCCCGCAGGACCTGCACTTCATGGGCATCACCCGCGAGGCGCTGGCCGCCATCAACCCGCGGCTGATCCCGCTGATCGCGCACGACCGGGCCGGCTTCGGCGGCGCGCTGGTGTGCTGCGCGGCCTCGGTGGCGGCGTGCGCGTGGTGCGGCACGCCGGGGCGCGCGCTCTGGCAGGCGCTGGCGATGGCGGGCACCTTCGGGTTCGGCTGCGCGTTCGGCGTGCACCTGGTGGTGGGCTACGTCGATGCCACGCACCTGGCTCCCGCGGCCGCCGGCACCGTGCTGTTCGCGGCGGCGGCCGTCACGCTCTGGCGGCCGATGGTGGCCGCCCGAGCGGAAACAGGGCGCACCCGGGTGACAGGCGCCGCGCCGCCGGCATCGGCGGGCGCATGATGCCGAGCCGCGGCATGCTCGTTGTCGCTTCGCACATCCCCAGGCAGTGACATGCAACTGTATTCGTACGTGGTCAAGGCCGACTCGGGCTTCGCGCCCAACCCGTTCGGTGGATGGTGCACGCTGGCCGCGTGCACGCCCAACCGCATGGGTGCGCGCCTGGAGCCGGGCGATTGGCTGATGGGCAACAGCGACAAGGCACACGGCCAGCGGCTGGTGTACGCGATGCGCGTGTCCGAGGTGCGCGAGTTCGACCACTACTTTCACGACCCACGGTTCGCGTACAAGAAGCCGCGGCCGCGTGGCGACTGGAAGAACCGCCGCGGCGACAACATCTACTTCATCGGCGCGAGTGGGTCGTACGAGCAGGCGTTCACCTTCGCGCACCGCGAACCGCACTACCTGGAGAAGGACACGAGGCACCCGCGGGTGTTCATCTCCGATCACTTCTATTACTTCGGCGAGAAGGCACCCGACATCCCCGCCGAGTTCGGCGAGTTGATCCGGGACCGGCAGGGGTGCCGAAAGAACTTCCCGCCCGACCTGGTGCGCGACTTCGTCGCCTGGCTGGAGAGCACCCACACGCCGGGAATGCACGGGCTGCCGCGAGACGCGACGCCCGGACACGGCAAACCACCCGTGTGCTGAGTTTCGAAAGGCCCGGATGGCAGCACGCCATCCGGGCCTTTCGCCACGTCGGTCCGGGACCTGTTCACGCGCTAGCGGACGAAGCCGTACTCCCGGCCCGACGGAGAGATGTGGAAGATGCGGTACCCGGCGTCGCGGAGCGCGGCCACGGCCTTCTCGGTCCTGGATTTTCCGATGGTCGCGAAACGATGATGGGATCTGGTCCGGGTAGATCCCGTGCTCCAGCATGTCGTGCAGCACCGCGTATTCCGCACCCTCGATGTCGAGCTTCAGCAGATCGACCCGCGCGTGGCCCAGCGACTTGCGGAGGGTGTGGAGGCGCCGGACCGGGAGCGACACGCGCCCGGCGCCCGCGTCGTTGCCGGGAAGGCTGGTGTAGTGCGTGGCCGTGGAGCGGGCGCCGAACTCCGCGGTTCCATCGTGCGCCGCCACGCCCACGGGGTGGAACACGAAGCCGGGGGGAAGGCGCTGCGTGCGGATCCATTCGACGGCCACGGGCGTCGGGTCGAAGGCATGGACCTGGACGCCGAAGCGGTCGATCAGCGCCAGGTCGAAGTCGATCTCGGTGCCCACACCCACCGAGTAGACCACGCTGCCGCGGCGCAGCGCCGACGCGATGATCGCCCAGGTGCCGAACTTCTCGACGCTGCAGCGGATATCCCTGAAGTGCCAGGCCTCCTTTCCGATGAGCTGACGGACGCGCCGCTTGACGAGCCGAACCGCGGGAGCTGTTTCGATCTGGCGCCACGACTGCCGAACCGACTGAACCGACTGAATCGACTGAACCAACTGAACTGAAAATGCGGGGACTTTCACCGAAAACCGTTCCGACCGGCAAGTGATGGTTTCGCGGCACACCCGCGCAGGATGTGCCTTGGGCCCGACCGCGTTACTGCGTCGCGGGTCACATAAAACTACTGTTTATGAACCGGTTTGGCGAGCCGGCGGCCGCGGACGCTTGTGGACGGCGGCACCGCGCGGCACCTTGACCCCGCGCTCTCAGCATCATCCTTCCCGCGCGTCACCCCCGTCTCCCGGCTCGCCTGACATGAGACTCCGCTTCGTCCTTGCCTTCGCCGCCCCGCTCACGGTGGCCGCGTGCGCAAACACCGGCGTGATGGTGGGCGGGCCGGGGGTGCAGGTGGGGATCCCCATCCGCCGCGCCGCCGCCATCGGCGACACGGTGGCGGACCGGCTGTACTTCGGCCGCAACATCCCCGGCGGCGGCACGGTGTCGGATTCGGCGTTCGCGGCGTTCGTCGATTCGGTGATCACGCCGCGCTTCCCCGACGGCCTCACCATCTTCCGCGCGGACGGCCAGTGGCGCGGCGACGGCGGGCACGTGGAGCGCGAGCAATCGGTGGTGATCGAGGTCGTTCACCCCGCCGGCCCGTCCGCCGAGGGCGACCTGCGCGAGATCGCGGACGAGTACAAGCGCCGCTTCCGGCAGGAGGCCGTGCTGCGCGTCACCCTTCCCGTGCATATGCGGCTGTACGAGTAGGAGTGGCGATGGAGACCGTGCGGCTCGAGACGAGCCGTATCGTGGACTGGGCTACGTTCCACGAGGGCGCTCACCGAGTGCAGCGCGTTCGTGAACCGTCGCAACGCCGACGCGGGCGAGCTGCCCGAGCCGCCGCGGCTGGCGCTGGTGCTGCTTTGATGCCGATCCCCGTACGAAAGTTCTTGCCTCACGTCCAACCAATCGCGTAGAGTGGCCTGAACGTCCCGAGCCACCTTCATCCCCCCCCGATGAGGAGGTGCCACGATGCGCGACCGGATCCGATCCGTTGCAGCCCTGCTGTTCACCATCCCGCTCGTGGTAATCGCCGCCCCCGCACGAGCGCAGGCGGTACCCGGCGACCTGGTGCGCGCGCTGCTCGCCACCCCTTCGGCCACGGCGGGCGCGCCCGAAATCGTGGTGGGGAGCGTGCCCCGGGGCTTCCCCGCCGAGCTGGTGCCCGGCGGCGGGCGCGTGCTGGGCGGCTACCGGCGCGACACGATGGCCGTGGTGGTGGCCACCGCGGTAGCGCAGGACCCCGCCGCCGCCGGCGATGCGGCACAGCTGGCCCTCGCGAGCGCCGGGTTCACGCTGGAAGACATGTATGGTGGACGGGGCTTCGTGGGGCCGAGTTCGCGGCAGTGGCGGTACCTGTGCCGTGGCAGGGAGATGGTGACGCTCTCGTCGGCGGCGGCGCCCGACGGCGGCTCGTACGTGCGGGTGGAATACGCGGCAAACCAGCGCTCGTCGCGCTGCTCGCCGCCCTTCCCCCAGGGGAGCCCCTGGCGCGACGTGCCGATGCCGGCGCTCACGATCCCGGCGTCCGCGACCGTGGCGACCAACGGGATGGGGATCATGGTACCGGGCGATCCGAACGGCGGAGCGAAGGCCCACACGCGCCTGCGTACCTCGATGAGCCCATCCGGGCTGGTGGAGAACTTCGCCGCGCAGCTTCGGCAGGCAGGGTGGACGGAGCAGCCGCCGACCGCGGGCGGTGACGTGGCCGTCCAGACGTTCCGGCGGCGCACGGATGATGGAAAGGAATGGTTCGGCGCCCTCACGGCGGTCGCCATCCCCGACTCGGAGGTGCGTGACGTGGACTTCGCGGTGAGCCCGCTCCCGCCGCCGAGCCAGTAGCCGCGGCTTGCCGGGGGATCGTCCCGCGGCGTACGTTCTGCCGTGAGCCCGGCCCGGGCGGCCCCAGCGCCGCCTGGGCCGTTTCATCTCCCGAAGACCATCGTATGACCGTGGCGGGACGTCCGTACATCCTGGCAGAGACGAGCTGGAAGGCCGTCCGGCAGACGCGTTACGACGTGGCGGTGCTCCCCTGGGGCGCCACCGAGGCGCACAACTTCCACCTCCCGTATTCCACCGACGTCATCCAGGCCGAGGCGGTGGCGGCCGAGGCGGCGCGCATCGCGTGGGAGGCGGGCGCGCGGCCCATCGTGCTCCCCGCCATTCCCTTCGGCGTGCAGACGGGGCAGCGCGACATCCCGCTGTGCATCAACCTGAACCCCAGCACGCAGGCGGCGCTCCTGGCCGACGTGGCGGAGACGGTGGCCGGCGCGGGGATCGAGCGGCTCCTGCTGCTGAACGCGCACGGCGGCAACGACTTCCGCTCCATCATCCGCGAGCTGCAGCCGCGGACCAGCGTCTTCCTCTGCACCATCAACTGGTGGAACTGCGTGGACCCGCGGCCGTTCTTCGACACACCCGGCGACCACGCGGGCGAGCTGGAGACGAGCGTGACGATGCACCTGGCGCCGGAGCTGGTCCTCCCCCTCTCCGAGGCGGGCGACGGGGCCGAGCGGAAGGCGAACGTGGCCGGGCTGCGCGAGGGGTGGGCGTGGGCGCCGCGCCCGTGGACGCGCATCAGCTGCGACACCGGCGTGGGCGACCCGCGCGCCGCCACCGTGGAGAAGGGCGCCGCCTTCTTCGGCGCCGTCACCGAGCGGGTGGGCGGCTTCCTGGTGGAGCTGGCCCGCACCCCGCCCGGCGAGATGTTCGGCTGAGGCCTGCGGGCGATCGTCGACCCGATGGAAAGTCTGACGGCCGGGTCCGCTGACCGGCGGCCGAAGCCGCAGCAACCACTCCGAAAAGCCTCGCAAACCGCACGAGGCTTCACCGGCTCGGTGGCAGCATAGCCCTCGATTTCCCCAAGGTCTTCCGCCTTTCATCGTCCACCCCGTGACAGTGCTGAACGGCGCCGCCGGCCCGTCTTTCCCACAAACGTCTGGCGGCGAAAAACGTTGCGCATGGGGGGATTCTTCCCTATCGTGACGGGTAGTGCGAGCCCATGCGCGCGCACCCCTTTCCATCAACGGTCCGCCCCCCATCCCTCCGCGGCGAACCGGCTTTCAGCATCACCCTTTATCATCTCCCGTGAGGCACCATGCTGTATTCCAAGATCCCCTCGTACGAGGCCGACTTCCGCGCCAAGGGCATCGATTCCGACGGCAAGCAGTTCAAGCTGAGCCCGTCGAAGGTGCAGATCCCCAACTCCACGCAGAGCTTCGAGGTGGTGGGCGCGAACCTGGCCAGCGGCGACAAGAGCTTCTACTACGCCGAGGAAGCGGCCAAGCAGCGCATCGTGGTGCACTTCACCGCCGGCTATCTGAAGGGTGACATGGCGGCGCTGACCAAGAAGGACAACCACGTGTCGGTGCCCTTCGTGGTGGCGCGTGACGGCACCATCTACCAGCTGTTCAGCAGCAAGTACTGGAGCTACCACCTGGGCAAGGGCGCGGCGGGCGGCAACGAGGCCATGAGCAAGAGCTCGATCGCCATCGAACTGTCGAACGTGGCCTACCTGCGCGACAAGAACGGGATGCTGGTGGACCCTTACGGCGCCGACTACTGCGCCCCGGGCGATACCTCCGCGTACCAGACGGTGAGCAAGGCGTACCGCGGCTACACGAAGTTCGCCACCTTCACCGACGCGCAGTACACCAGCCTCACCAACCTGCTGCGCTACCTGACCGCCACCTACAAGATCCCCCCGGCCTTCCTCCCCGAGGAGAAGCGCTACGACGTGTACGCCGACGTGGCCAGCTTCAAGGGGATCACCACGCACGTGAACTACCAGCCCGAGAGCTACGGGAAGTGGGACATCGGCCCGGCCTTCGACTGGGCGCGCGTGATCGCGGCGCTGGGCACGGTGCCGGTAACGAATGTCGCCACGCCCGTGTCCACCGGCGGCTGAGCCGTCCCGCGGCTCAACGTTTCGGCCCGGCCCCGCGATCCGCGCGGCCGGGCCGCTCTCCTTCGCCTCACCACCTCCCCGCCGGAAACGCGCGTTTCACCCATTGCAGTCCGTGGAGCCCGCTCCTTCATCCCCCCATCCTTGAATGACCGTGCCCATGGACGCGATCGCGGCGGACGGCATCACCCGGCAGGGGGAGGATTCCGCCAGCATCACGGCCACGGCGCCGGCACGCGGCACCAGGCCCTACACCTTTTGCCGGTACGCCCTGGCCGGGTGGATGATGCCGTACGGGTTCGCCAAGGTCTTCGGTGTGCAGTTCATCACCCCGCCGTCCGTGGCCGACATGCCGCTGGGGCAGGTGCGCGACGTGATGCTGGCGTGGTACTTCTACGGCAGCGAACCCGCCTACACGGCGGTGATCGCGCTGGCCGAGATCGCTGCCGCGGCTCTGCTGCTGTTCCGGCGGACGGCGCTGGCGGGCGCACTGATGATGCTCGGGCTGCTGCTCAACATCCTGCTGGTGGACGTGTTCTACGCCATCACCGGCCCGATTGTATCCGTGCTGATCATGCTGGGGATGTGCGCGTACATCCTTTCATGGCACCGAGATGCGCTGATCGGCGTGCTGCGCGGCGCGGCCGAGGGGGTGTACGGCCGCGAGCCGCGGCGGTTCGGCGTGGCCCGCACGGCGGCAGTCTGGCTGCTGCGCGCCGGCACCGTCGCGCTGCCGGCGACGGCGATGTGGCGGCTTCGCCAGCAGCGCGACGCGCCGCTGCCGCTGGAGGGGCGCTGGACGGTGCGATCCGCCCGCGAAGCCAAGGGTGACTCAGGGTCGTCCCCGCTGGCGCATACGGAGTCGATCTACTTCGAGCGATGGCACGGCCCCGTCGCCGTGTTCCGCCACGGCGAGACGTTCCACCGCGCCTCGTACACGGCCGACACCGTCACCCACACCCTCCGCATCCGCGAGGACGACCCGCTGCGCAAGACGATCGATGGTCCGCTGCTGTTCGACGGCCACTACACCCGCACCGGCGACGGGCTGCTGCTCGACGGCACCGCGGCCGGCACGCCGCTGCGGCTGGAGCTGGTCCCCACCTCGCGCTGACGCGCCATCTCACATCATTGCAGTTCACACCGTCCGGGATTGCGCCGAGCCCACCAGCAATAGGCGCCGCGCCACGCCGTTGCGTCCATCACCCGGCCGGTATTCCGCGAAGGCGGGCTTCGCGTCGTTGTTGCAGCGATGCAGCGATTTCGATTCAATCGCCCCGCATACCGCTGTCCACGCCTTCACTTCATGGATGCCGGGCTCGCTTGCCCCGCGCCCCGCGCCTCCCTAGCTTCGCAGCGTCATCCCTGACGGCCCGGACCGCACCGCGCGGTCCGGGCCTGCGTTCGCCCGCACCCCGCGCAGCTGATGCTCTACGACCTGCTCCGCCCGATTTTCTTCACGCTCCCGGCGGAGACGGCGCACCATGTCGGCAGCGGTCTGCTGGACCTTTCCCTCGCCCCCTCTCCCGTCCGCGCGCTGGTGCGCTCCACCTTCGCGGTGAGCGATCCCGCGCTGGCCATCGAGCGCTTCGGCATCCGTTTCCCCAACCCGGTTGGGCTCGCGGCGGGGTTCGACAAGAGCGGCGAGCTGTTCAACGCGCTGGGAGCGCTGGGCTTCGGCTTCGTGGAGATCGGCACCGTCACCGCGCTGGGGCAGCCTGGGAATCCGAAGCCGCGACTCTTTCGCCTTCCGGGCGACCGCGCGCTGCTGAACCGGATGGGCTTCAACAACCCGGGCGCGGAACAGGTCGCGGCCACGCTGCGGCGCACGCGGATCGAGCCGGTGCTCGGCATCAACCTGGGCAAGAGCAAGGTTACGCCGCTGGAAGAGGCGGCGGGCGACTACCTGCGCAGCCTGGAGCTGCTGGAGCCGTTCGCGCGCTACCTGGTCGTGAACGTCAGCTCGCCCAACACGCCGGGGCTGCGGCAGCTGCAGGACGCGGCGCCGCTGCGTGAGCTGCTGCGCGCCCTCCGCGCCCGCGCGGGCGAGCTGGCCGCCGCGCGCGGAGAAGCGGCGCGCCCCATCCTCCTCAAGATCGCCCCCGACCTGACGGACCCGCAGGTGGAGGAAGCCGTCGGCATCGCGCAGGGCGAAGGGATCGCCGGGATCATCGCCACCAACACCACCGTCTCGCGCCGGGGGCTGCGCACGCCCGCCGCGCGGGTGGAGGCGCTGGGCGCGGGCGGGATCAGCGGCGCGCCGGTGCGGGCGCGAGCGCGCGAAGTCGTCCATCGCATCTGGCAGACGACGGGCGGGGCGATGCCCATCATCGGCGTGGGCGGGATCTTCACGGCGGATGACGCGTGGGAGATGATCCGCGCGGGGGCGTCGCTGGTCCAGCTCTACACGGGGTTCATCTACCGAGGCCCGCTGGTGGCGCGGGAGATCTGCCTGGGGCTGCGCGAGCGGCTGAAGCGCGAGGGATTCCGCTCGCTGGACGAGGCCGTGGGGAGCGCGCACCGATGAAGGCGCGCACGGCGAAGTTCCTGCGCGCGTGGGTCGCCGGCGCGCGGGGCATCCGCGAGGTGGAGACCACCCTGCGCGTGGGCGGCGAGGAGCGCGAGGCCACGCTGTACCTGCCGCCGGATCGCGGCCGCCCCGCGCCGGGGTGGGTGGTGCTGCACGGCCTCACCGTCCCCGGCCGCCGGCACGTGGCGATGATGCGGTTCGTCCGCTCGCTCTGCGCGAGCGGCGCCGTGGTGCTGGTCCCCGACGTGCCCGCGTGGCGCGCGCTGCGGATGGACGTGGGCGCCGCGCGCGAGACGGTGGAGGCGGGCGTGCTGCACCTGGACGCGATGCCCGGCGTGCAGCCCGGCGGCGTGGGCGCGATCGGGTTCTCGTTCGGCGCCACGCAGGTGCTGATGGCCAGCGCCGACCCGGCCATGCGCGGCCACCTGCGCGCCGTGGTAGGCTTTGGCGGCTACGCCGACCTGGGGCGCACCATGACGTGCATGTTCGCCGGCGAGCACGAGTGGCGGGGCGAGCGCCACACGCTCGATCCCGATCCGTACGGCCGCTGGATGGTGGTGGGCAACTACCTCACGCTCCTCCCCGGCTGCGAGGGGATGCAGCGCGTGGCCGACGCGGCGCTGGAGCTGGCGCTGGAGGCGGGCCGCCGCGGCGAGTGGGCGTGGGGCCCGCACTACGACGCGATGAAGGTGGAGCTGGCCCGGGACTTCACCGGCGAGGAGCGGCGCATCTGGGACACCATCGCGCCGCTGACGGACGTGCCCGTGGACCTGGACGCCGCGCGCGAGCTGGCGGCGCGCTTCACCGAGGGCGCGCTGGAGCACGACCCGGGGCTCGACCCGCGCCCGCATCTGGCGCACCTGCACGCCCGCATCGTGCTGAGCCACGGCCGGCAGGACCGGCTGATCCCCTACACCGAAACGCTGCGCCTCACCTCCATGATCCCGCCCTCGGTGGATCTGTCGACCACGATCACCGGCCTGTTCGCGCACTCGACCGGCGCCTGGCTGCACCCCGTCCACTGGTTGCGCGAGACTTCCACCTTCGTGCGGCTGCTGGACCAGGCACTGTACGCGGTCTGATACGGAGATCCGCCTGGATCATCCGCGGCTGTGATACCGAATTCAGCGATTGACCGTGCATTCTCGCGACACACCCGCCTCGTCATCCCGAGGAGCGTCCCCACTCAAACCCCGTCCGCACGAACTCCTGGACGCGACGAAGGATCTATCGACGGGGCTCGGAACCCATGTCCAAAGCACACCGGCGCCTGTCCCGCACCGGCGGCTGAAGCCGCAGCAACAACGACGAAAAGCCTCGCAAACTACGCGAGGCTCCAACAGCCTGGACCTCGTGGGACCACCTCCATCCTCGTTCAGGACGGATGAGTCAACTGCGGCCGGTCACCGGCGCCGCCACGGAATGGAACGCGTCCCGGGAGTGTCCACCGCTGCCGTGTCCGAGGCAACGCTGTCCGGCCGCGCGCCGGGCGCAGCCGAGGCGGAACCGGCAGACGCCGGCGTCGGGGCAAAGGATGCCAGCATCACCGCGGCGTTCGCGGAATCGACGGCGCTCCAGCCGGTGTGCTTGCGGCCGTAGTACCAGCCCTTGACGTCTCCCGGCGACGCGTGGGCGCAGTCGGCCACGTCGCGCCAGCCGGGGCGCAGGCGCCGGTCCGCGCGCCAGTACGCGACCACGGCGCGGGGCGCGCGCGACCACGGGCGGATCCAGCGCGGAAGCTGGGGATCGGGGACCAGCACGGTGCGGCTGTAGCTGGCGTCGTCGCTGCAGGCGAAACAGGCGAACACCTGGAAACGGTAGCCGCCCTGCAGCCGGCCCGCGCGCGTCCACTGGAACTCGTACCCCATCAGCCCGCCAGGGCCCGGGGTGTCTTCGGGCATCCCGCTGGGCGTGGCATCGAACGCGGCGGCGGCGGCCTCGCCGTTGCGTTCGTACACGCCCACGGTGTCGTGGATCTCCAGCGGCTCCCCCGTCGACAGGTCGAACTCGTTGCGCCAGGCGCTGGGCAGGTCGTGCGCGCCGCAGCCGTCGTAGTCGCCGATGGCGCTGGTCACCAGGTACGGCCCCGCGCCCGACACCGGCCGCGCCGACTGGACCGGAAGCGCCCACCCGGTTTCGTCCCCGGCCTCCAGCACCCAAACGCGCCCCGCCCCGCCCGTAAGGTCGCGCAGGTACGCCACCCCCGCGTTGCCGGAGACGATGCAGCCGGTGGCGGACTCGTGCTGCCGGTAGCATTCGCAGTCGAGCCCCTTCACCCGTTTCTCCGCATCCACCCACTTCCACAGGTGCTTCCCGGCGGCGATGTAGATGCCCGGCCGCGTGGCCACAACGACGCCCGCCGTGTCGAGCCACACGGTCTGCGGCGCGTACATCGTGTCCACCGTCCACACCAGGTACGCGGCGGGGTGCTCGGGCGGCGGAAACCCGGCAGGCTCCGGACGGTGCACCGGCGGCGGTTGGGGCTCGGCTGCCACCACGGGCTGATCGGCGACCACCGGGGCGAGTGTGTCGCGCGGCGGCGGGCGCTCCGCAGTGCGCTCGCCCGGCGGCGAGGGCTGGTCCACGTGGCAGGCCGCGCACAGCGCCAGCAGCACGGCGAAGATGCCGCGGTTCATCGGCGGCCGGCGGACGGATTGGATGAAGGCGGCGACACCGAGTCCGCGGGCGGCGCGGATGCGGAATCGGCGGATGCGGGCGGCGGGGCGAAGTGCGCCAGCATCTCCACGGCGTGGGCGGGCTCCACGGCGCTCCAGCCGGTGCGCAGGCCGGGGCCGCGGAACCAGGAGTGGTATCGCCACGGCGAGTCGGCGGTGGCCCACGTCCGTACGTGGCGCCATCCGGCGCGCAGGCGCGGGTCGGTGCGCCAGTACGCGCGCACGGGGCCGGGCGCGCCGGCCCACGGGCGCACCCAGCGCGGCAGGACGGGATCGGCCACCAGCGTGGTGCGCCCGTAGCTCATCCCCTCGTCGCTGCAGGCGAAGCACGCGCCCACGTAAAAGCGGTAGCCGCCCTGCAGCCGTCCGGCGCGCGTCCACTGGAACTCGAACCCATCCACGCTTCCCGGCCCGTGGTCCTGTTCGGACTCCGGCCCCATTCCCATATCTACCGAGAAGACCGCCACGGCCGCGGCGCTGTCGCGCTCGTACACGCCCAGGGTGTCGGCGATCTCGATGGTGTCGCCGCGCGCCAGGTCGAACACCATGCGCCACGAGCTGGGAAGGTTGTGCGCGCCGCAGCCGTCGTAGTCGCCCTCCGCGCTGGTGATCAGGTACGGCCCCGCGCTGGCCAGCGGCTGCGCGGTCTGCACCGGCACCGCCCATCCATCGCTGTTACTGGCTTCCAGCACCCACACGCGCGGCGCGCCGCCGGTCAGGTCACGCAGGTAGGCGATCCCCGCCGGCTGGCGCACCATGCAGCCGCCCCAGTCCTCGTGCTCCTTCGCGCTGATGCACTGGCAGTCCACGCCCTGCACGCGCTTGCGGGCGTTCACCCACCTCCACAGGTGCGATCCCGCGGCGATGTACACACCTGGCCGCGTGGCCACCACCGCCCCCGCCGTGTCGAGCCACACCGTCTGCGCGGCGTGCAGCGAATCGGCCGTCCACACCAGGTACGCCGCGGGGTGCTCCGGCGGCGGGAAGCCCTCCGGCTCCACGCGCCGGATGGGCTTCGAGGCCACGGCAGCCTCGGAGGAATCCGCCGCGGCGGAATCGGGCGGCGGAGCGGGTCGCGGCACGCGCCGCACCACTCGCGTGGGCAACGTTCGGCGCGTTGGGTCGGTCGATCGGGACGTTGCGGACGGGCGGGGCTGGTCTACCTGGCAGGCCGCGCAGAACACGAGCAGCGCGGCGGCAATGCGGGAGTTCATCGGTGTGCGGCGGCCGCCGCGGAGGAGGATGATCGGGCCTGCGTCTGGATGAAACGTATGGAGGAAATGACGGCTTGGAAGTACCCTCCGGTCCCACTTTGTCCATGCACCGCGGTGATCGAAAGGACCGCTGAATTTCAACACAGAGGGAGCGGAGGGAGCAGAGGAATGGCGGATGTTTTTCCTCTGCTCCCTCTGCTCCCTCTGTGTTGATTGCCGTTGCCCTACCGGTCCGCCAGCTCCTCGCCCATGGGCTGGAGCGTCTCGCCGCGGGCAATGCGGTCGAAACGCTGCACCAGCGTCACGAACTCGCGGCGGTAGGGATCGTCGCCGGCGCTGGCGCGGGCCAGGCTCAGCACGTCTAGGAGCGACGCGCGGCCGCGATGGTCCGACTCGCGCAGCAGCAGCCCGAACTCCGCCACCGCGGCCGCGAACGCGAAGTCGCCGCGCACCGCCTCACTGCCCCCGCCGTCACGCACCCGGTAGGCAATCTCGCGGCTCACGTCACCATCCGGCGCCTTGAAGCGCAGCCGCACGAACGCCAGCTCGCCCTCGCCGCCCGTGCGCGGGGCCTCGCCGCGGCGCTGGTAGCGCAGGCGGGGCGCGTTGTGCAGCCGCACGTCCATCCGCGCGCCCACGGGAACGATCTCGTACAGCGCGGTCACGCTGTGGCCGGCGCCCATGTCGCCCGCGTCGCGCTGGTCGTCGGTGAACTCCTCGTCACGCAAGGCGCGGTTCTCGTAGCCGATCAGCCGGTAGGCGGCCACGGTGGCGGGGTTGAACTCCACCTGCAGCTTCACGTCCTTGGCGATGGTGAAGAGCGTGCCGCCGAACTCGGTGACCAGCGCCTTGCGCGCCTCGTCGCGGCTGTCGATGTAGGCGTAGCTCCCGTTTCCGCGGTCGGCCATCCCCTCCATCTTGCTGTCCTTCAGGTTCCCCATCCCGAAGCCGAGGACGGTGAGCGACGTCCCCTCGCGCCGCCGCTCCTCGATCAGCCGGAACATCTCGGCATCGCTGCTGGCGCCCACGTTGAAGTCGCCGTCGGTGGCCAGGATCACCCGGTTGTTGCCTCCGTCGATGTGGCCGCGCCGGGCCACGTCGTACGCCAGTTGCAGCCCGGCGCCGCCGGCGGTGCTTCCTCCCGCCTCCAGCCGGTCGAGCGCCTCCAGGATGCGCCCCTTCTGGTCACCCGGCGTGGCGTCGAGCACCAGCCCGGCGGCGCCGGCGTAGACCACGAGGGAGATGCGGTCCTGTGCGCGCAGGTTGTTCACCAGCATCCCCAGCGCCTCCTTCACCAGCGGCAGCTTGTTGTCCATCCCCATCGAGCCCGACACATCCACCAGGAACACCAGGTTGCTGGGCGGGAGGCTGCGCGTGTCCACGTGGCGCCCCTGCAGGCCGATGCGCAGCAGCCGGTGGTTGGCGTTCCACGGGCACGGCGCCACGTCGGTCGCCACGGAGAAGGGCTCGTTCCGGTCCGGCTCGGCGTAGCCGTACGCGAAGTAGTTCACCAGCTCCTCGATGCGCACCGCGTCCTTGGGCGGGCGCTGGCCCATGCGCAGGAAGCGGCGGACGTTGGCGTACGACGCGCGGTCCACGTCGATGGAGAAGGTGGAGAGCGGCGTGTTGCGCGGCGAGCGGAAGCCGGGCTCGTCGATGGCCGCGTAGCTCTCGGTGTTCGGGTCGGCGTCATGCAAGACCCCCGCGCCCGCGGTCTTCCCGGCCATCACACTGCTCACCCCCCGTATACGCTGGGTCGCCTGGCCGGTCACCACTACCTCGTTCAGATGCAGCGCGTCGCTCCGGAGCTGGAAGTTGTGGGTGAGCACGGCGCCGGGCGCTAGGGTGATCCGCGCGCTCGCCGTCTGCATTCCCACGCGCGATGCCGTCAGCGTCACCGCCCGGCTCCCCGCCCCGATCCGCGCGTTGGGCACCACCAGCCGGTAGCGCCCGTCCGCCGCCGTCGTGGCGCCCACGCCCAGCTCGGCGATGCGCACCAGCACGGCGGCCTCGGGCGTGCCGCTGGCGTTCGTCACCACGCCGCTCACCACCGCCTGTTCCTGCGCCGCCGACGCGGGCAGTGCCGCCAGCAGAACCAGCAGGGCACCTGACAGGATACGTTTCATCACGTCTCTCCTCCGTTGGAAGTGGATCGAGAACGGACTGAACCGCGGGCGCGGCTCCAGAGAGACAACGCACCGCTGGAGGAGATGTTGACAGCCAGACGGCGACGAGGCCGCCGGCGGAAACGTCTGAAGTGCACCAAAACCGAAGGGCCGCGCGGGATGCACGGCCCTTCATCGATCATCAACGGAAACATGCGTCCACGCATCTCCGCATCGGTCCTCAACGCACGGGCGCACTCACGCATTCACGCATCGGTTCGCCGTTCCCTCTACTTCCCCCCGAACATCCCCCCGAGCCCGCCGGCCAGCCCGCCCAGGTCCGGCAGGCCGCCACCGCCGCCCGTCCCGCCGCCGTGCACCAGCTTGGCCAGGTTGCCGCCGATGGGCGCGGGAAGGCGCGAGTCCAGGAACTCCACCGCGGTGCGCGCCGCCTCCTGCGCCTTGTCTTGCGGCAGCCCCGTGCGCTGGCTGATCTGCGTTACCAACTCGTCGAGCATGGACATGGGGGTCTCTCCGTGCGGAAGGTTTGCCAAAGGGACGTCCGCAGGCCGCAAGGACTGCACCGGGAACACGAAGGGCCGCGCACTCCGCGCGGCCCTTCGGTCCGGTCGATTGTCCGAGCGCACTCACGCACTCACGCACTCACGCACCGGTTCAATCCGGATACGGATCACACATCGTGTCCGGCGCACCCTGGAGCGTGACCGAATCGATCCACTTCCAAAGCGCCCGCGCCGCATCGCCGCGGCGGGTGGTGCCCTCGTCGCCGCGCTGGTGCAGCAGGATGCGGTGGAAGCGCTGGTCGCCCGCGTTCCACACCCACGCGCTGATCCTGGCGATCCCCGCGTCGGCACACACGCCCTTCATGTCCGCCAGCGACGCGGACGCGGCCTCGGACACCCGTTCGTAACGCTGCAGCGCCTCGCCGGCGGGGAGCGTCTTCACCAGCCTGTGGCCGGGCGAGTACTTGGCGGACAGCTGCTCGGGGGTGAGCACATCACCCTCCAGCGCGGTGTTGCGCGTTTCGCCGTGGTCCCACTCGTACACCCGGCCCGCGCCGTCCACGTAGAAGCCGTTCCAGCGGGTGGACCAGGCGGTGCTCTGGTATTCGACCTCGAACAGTGGCGCCGCCGGGTCTTCGGGCGGCAGGAAGATCAAGTCCCGGCCGCACGCCCCCGCCACCAGGGCGACCGCCGCCGCAAACGCCAGCATCTTCCTCGAACGACAACGTATCATGGGCAACTCCGGCTTGATGGGGTGGGTGGGACATCCTCGCATCTCCGCCAAAGAACGCGCGGGAACGGCCGATGTGACGCACCCCGACAAAACGTGAGGTGCTCAGTTCATCCCCGTGTCCTTGATCAGGTGCAGCGGGGCGATGCGCTGGCGCTCGCTCCCCACCACCAGCTCGAAGGTGTACGTCCCCTCGGCGGGGAACATCACGTTCTCCAGCGGCATGACCAGACGCGTTTGCGGCGGCCCCTGCAGCGGAAGCTGCTCGCCCACGTCGGTGTGCCCGGTGATGCTGAGCACGGGGCTGCGCGACGGGTCCATCAGCTCGATGGAGAACTCGATCTGGCCGCGCTCGCCGGGGTCCCACTCCACGGCCATGGCCAGGGTGAGCCGGTCCTGCGCGGCGGGAAAGCCGGGTGCGTAGAGCTGGTGGAAGATGCCGTGCACGTCGAGCCGGCCATCCATCCGCTCGCCCGCGTCCTCGCAGAGGACGGCGTAGAGAAGCTTCATGTCGGAGTGCGAAAGTGCGAAAGAAAACAGGTGCGTCAGTGCGTGAGTGCGCCAGTGCGTTCAAGCGCCCACGATGGTCGGTGTGCTGGACGATGCGTCGGGCGCGATGCGGAACCTCTCCCGGGGGTCGCCGCCCGTGCCGATGCTACCCCTCGCGCCCGCGCATCCGCACGCGCACGGCCTCGGCGTGGCCGTGCAGGCCCTCGCTCTCGGCCAGGCGGATCACGTCGGCGGCATGCGCGCGCAGGCGCTCGGGGCTGTAGCCGATCAGGCTGGTGCGCTTCACGAAATCGTACACGCCCAGCGGGCTGGCGAAGCGCGCCGTGCCGCCCGTGGGGAGCACGTGGTTGGGGCCGGCGAAGTAGTCGCCCATCGGCTCGGGGCTGTGCGCGCCCAGGAAGATGGCGCCCGCGTTCCGAATGCGCCCCGCCAGCGCCAGCGGCTCGGCCACCAGCAGCTCCAGGTGCTCCGGCGCGCGCAGATCCGCCACCGCCGCCGCGTCGCGCAGCGTGGGAACGATCACGATGGCGCCGTTCGCCTCGAGCGCGGCGCGCGCCACATCGCGCCGCGGGTTGCGCTTCAGCAGCTTCTCGATCTCCGCCGGCACCGTCTCGGCGAGCGTGGCGCAGGGAGTCACCAGCCAGGCGATGGCGTCGGGGTCGTGCTCGGCCTGGCCGATCAGGTCGGCGGCCACGTGCACGGGGTCGGCCCACTCGTCGGCGATCACCAGGATCTCCGACGGGCCGGCGATCATGTCGATGTCCACCAGGCCGAACACCTGGCGCTTCGCCTCGGCCACCCACTTGTTGCCGGGGCCCACGATCTTGTCCACGCGGCCGATCGACTGCGTGCCGTGCGCGAGCGCCGCCACCGCCTGCGCCCCGCCGATCCGCAGCACCTCGGTGACCCCCGCCACGTGCGCCGCGGCAAGGACCACGGGCGACGTTTCGCCGCCGGGCGTGGGCGACACCATGGCGATCTCGTCCACCCCGGCCACGGCGGCGGGGATGGCGTTCATCAGCACCGACGAGGGATACGCCGCGCGGCCGCCCGGCACGTAGATCCCCACGCGCCGCAGCGGCGTGACGCGCTGCCCCAGCAGCGATCCGTCGGCCAGCCAGTCCACGAAGCCGTGCTCGCGCTGCCGCTCGTGAAAGCGGCGCACGTTCTCCGCGGCGCTCCGCAGCGACGCCAGCAGCGCGGGGTCGATGGATGCCGCCGCGCGCTCCAGCTCGTCCGCGCCGATGCGAAGGCCCTCGGCGGAACCGGCGTCGAAGCCGTCGAAGCGCGCGGTGTACTCCACCAGCGCCTGGTCGCCGCGCGCCGCCACCTCGCGCACGATGCCCGCGACCGCCTCGCGAAGCCCCGGGTCGTCGGTCGATGCGGCGGCGGCCATCTCGCGCAGCTCCGCGAACGGCGGCGCGGAGCGAAGGGTCCGGATGTTCAGCACAGCCCGTCTATCCTTCCAGGAAGATCGACTTCCAGCAGTTCGTTACGACTCGTTACGACAAACGGCGGAGCATTCCGCGGCAGGCCCCCCTGGCGCCTGAGGGCGCCTGTCCCCCCGCTGCGCGGTGGGACCCTGGTCCGGGTGAGACGGTTGGCCCGCGCCGATCCTTATCCCCCCGCGCGAAGTGCTCCCCCTCCCCCGCGGAGCGCGGGGAGGGGGCCGGGGGAGGGGGCCGCCGCGGCCGGCACATCGCCCGTTCGTGGCGCCGGTGCCCTACCCCTCCAGCGCCCGGGCCAGGTCGGCGATCAGCCGCTGGTGCTCGTCCAGGCGCATCTTGTGGCTGGCGCGGTTCACGATCAGGCGCGCGGTGCTGGGGGCGATGTCTTCCAGCACCACCAGCCCGTTCTCGGCCAGGGTGCGCCCCGTCTGCACCAGGTCCACGATCCAGTCCGACAGCCCCAGCAGCGGCGCCAGCTCCACCGAGCCGCTGATGCGGATCAGCTCCACCTGCACCCCGCGCCCCGCGAAGAAGCGACGCGCGCTCTCCACGTACTTGGTGGCCACCCGCGGGATCCCGCCGCCCGCCAGCAGCGGGTACTCGGCGTCGGCGGGCGCCGCCACCGCCAGCCGGCATCCGCCAAAGCCCAGGTCCAGCGGCCGCAGCACGTCGGGGCCGTGCTCCTCCAGCACGTCCATCCCGGCCACCCCGGCATCGGCCACGCCCGCCTCCACGTACACGGGAACGTCGCCGCTCTTCACCGGCAGGAACTCGAAACGGCCGTCGGCGCTGGGGAGGATCAGCCGGCGCGACTCGCGCACGGCGGGGTCGATGGTCGAGCCCATCCGCGCGAACAGGAGGAGCGCCTCCTCCATCATCCGCCCCTTGGGGAGCGCCACGCGCAGCGGGCGCCTCACGAGGCGTTCTCCGTCACCAGGTCGGCCAGGGCGTCGATGTCGAGCGCGAAGCCCACCGCCGGCCGGTCGGCGCCGCCGTACAGCGCCAGCAGCCCGTCGTAGCGGCCCCCGTACCCCACGGCGCGGCCCACCCCCGCCACGAACACCTCGAACTGGATCCCCGAGTAGTACTCCAGCCCGCGGATCTCGCCCAGGTCGTACACCACGTGGCGGCGCTCGTCGTCGCTCAGCAGCGCGTCCACCTGGCGCAGGCGCTCGATGGCGGCCTCGGCCTCGGGGCCGCAGGCCAGCTCGCGCGCGCGGGCCAGCACGTCGCCCCGGCCGATCAGCTCGGGAAGCTCCGCCAGCACCCGCGCCACCTCGTCCGAGGCGCCCAGCTCGCGGGCGTCGGCCAGCGCCGCGCGGTCCTTGCGGTCGATGGCCGTGCGCAGCGCCAGCGCCGGCTCGGGCGGCAGCCCCCGCAGCAGCGGGCTGATGAAGCGGATGTCGCCCAGGTTGATCTGGAACTCGCCCACCTCCAGCGCGCGCATCAGCGACACCACCAGCCGCAGCGACTCCACGTCGGCGTGGGCCGAGGGGTCGCCGATCAGCTCGGCGCCCAGCTGGAAGATCTCGCGCCGCCGGCCCACGCCCTCGGGCTCCTGGCGGTACACCTTTCCCGCGTACGACAGGCGCAGCGGCCCTGCCACACCCGCGAGCCGCGTGGCGACCACGCGGGCGATGGCGCTGGTGTAGTCGGCGCGCAGCGCCACCAGGCGCCCGTCGCGGTCCACGAAGCGGATCAGCCGGGCCGCCAGCCCGGGGCCGGCGCTGCGGGTGAACACCTCTTCGTACTCGAAGGTCGGCGGGATCACCTCCTGGTACCCGTGCGCCTCGGAAAGCACGAACCAGGTGTGCTGCACCCGCCTGCGGCGGCGGACGTCGCCGGCCAGCAGGTCCAGCGACCCGGGCGGCACGTTGGGGATCAGGGAGCTCGGCATGACGGCTGAAACTATCCAGCGTAACACATCCGGGCAACGCCGTAGAATCGGAAGTCCGGATGTGAACCGAATTTACGCGTTAGGCACACCGCTTGCTTAATCGTGGGCCGAGCCGGACGAGGTACCTGACAGATCACCCCAACGGGGAGGCACTTGTGGATATCATCCTCATCATCGCCATCGTACTGCTGCTGCTGGGCCTGCTGGGCGTGGGCGGCGTGATCGCCGGCCTCAAGAGCATCGCCTGGTTCCTGCTGATCATCGCCGTGATCGTGATCGCCTGGCGCGTGATCACCGGCCGCCGCCCGGTCTGATTCTTCAGGCCTGACGGATAGATCGGCAGCGACGCGGGGGTCCCAGCCGGGGCCCCCGCGTTCGCGTTTGGGCTAGGACGCGGGAAGGCGCCGGAGCGAGCTCGCTCCGGCGCCTCCTTCACGTGGGCCCGCCGACGAACGGGCGGAGCGCTCAGGCCGGCTCGGGATAGGTGGAGGCGATCGGCGGCACGGCCATGGTGTGGCGCCGGGCCGCCAGCGTGCGGACCAGCTCGGCGGCGGCGCCGCGCGTGTGCATGGGCAGCGACGCGATGGAGGCCACGTTCACGGCGGCCTGCTCCACCGGCACCACCGGCGCGCCCAGCAGGGTGAGGTACAGGTTGTGGTCGTGCTCGTACGCCACCCAGTGGCCGAACGTCTCGAAGCTGTCGGCGTGGCCGCTCGCCCCGTCCTCCGAGGGCGGGTACTGGGTGCTGGGCGGCACGTTGTTCAGCCCGCGCGCGGTGCCGTTCGCCTGCACACCCACGTCCACGTAGCGCACGCCCGCGACCCACAGGGTGGAACGGATCACGTCGAGCGTGGGGATCAGCTCGAAGTCGCGGAAGGCCCACTCCAGCGGCACGCCGTCGTGCGCGATCCCGGCCAGGTCGGCGTAGCCGTGGGGGATGGCGTCCTGCTCGTTGAAGATGCGGAAGGCCTGCCACTGCACCTGCGTGTTGGCCGTCTGCCCGTTGTAGTAGTTGGCGAAGGCCTGGTTCCCCACCGTGGGCGCGGCGAAGGTGTAGCTCTTCAGGTTCACCTTGTGCGGCCGCAGCTTCCAGGTCGACACGGTGTCGGCCAGCCACAGCCCCAGCACCGTGGCCATGGCGCCGCCCAGGGAGTGCCCGGTCACGAAGATGTCCACGTCGGTGTCGTAGGTGCTCGACAGCGCGATCCCGCCGAACAGGTCGATCAGGGTGGTGGGGAGCACGCCGGCCGGCGGCGTCATCCCGAACACGTTGCTGGTGGTGGCCAGCAGCGCCTGCAGCCCGTCCCACGAGCCCTGCGCCACCTGGATGCCGCCGTTGGGCGGCGACGCCGTGGGCCAGCCGGTGGTGCCCAGCACGTCGAAGTCGTCCACCCAGTCGGTCAGGAAGTCCCAGTCGGTGCCCCGCACCACCACGGCGAAGCGCGCGGTGTGGCGGGTGTCCTGCGCGATGTACACCAGGTTGGCCCAGTCGGGCGAGATCCCCAGCCACACCAGCCGGAAGTTGCCGCCCAGCGTGGGCGAAGCCTGGATCTGCCCCGCGATGGCGTCCTGGATCTGCGGATAGTTGTTCGTCGACTCGCCGGCGTAGGCGATGGCCGACAGCGTCATCATCTCCTGCGCCTCGGTATTGTCGTAGCCGATTTTGAAGGTCATGACCGGATCTCCTGCATGGCATGTGAGGGGACTGGGCGCCCCGGAGAAGCCGGGTGCGCGGGAGGGATACGGCGATTTTCTTCTGCTACGTATAATGGTATCAGTAAGGGATGATGTCCAGTGCTTTGTGAGGCGGTGGATGGAAAGCGAGGTGTGACAGGGATGCAGACGTGACGTGCCGGCGAGCCACGGGGACCCTCCCAGCGCATGTGGAAGCATCCTCAGCCCGCTCGCGGCCGATCAGCCTGCACCGGTTGCCCTGCCCCGCCCGCGCCGGTACGTTCCGCGCCGACGCTACATCGCGCGGGCCGCCGCACCGGCACGGCGCCTCGCGGTTCCGTACTCCGTACCCCGTACTTCCGTACTCAAGAGAGATGTCCTGGCTCGATCAGGTGAAGTTCGACGACCGCGGGCTGGTTCCCGTGGTGGCGCAGGACGCGCAGAGCGGCGAGGTGCTGATGCTGGCGTGGGCCAACGCCCAGGCGCTGCGGCTTACGCTGGAGACCGGCCGCGCGCACTACTGGAGCCGCTCCCGCGGCGAGCTGTGGAAGAAGGGCGAAACCAGCGGCCACGCCCAAACGATCGCCGACGTGCGCCTGGACTGCGACGGAGACGCGGTGCTCTACCGCGTCTCGCAGACCGGCCCGGCCTGCCACACCGGCGAGCGCACCTGCTTCCACCGCGTGGTGGCCGGCGACGCGCTGGCGCCGGCGGATGACGCGCGCCCCGTGCTGGCCCGCGTGGACGAGATCGTGGGCGCGCGCCACGCCGAGCGCCCCGAGGGATCGTACACCACCTACCTGTTCGCGCAGGGGATCGACAAGATCCTGAAGAAGGTGGGCGAGGAGGCGACCGAGACCATCATCGCCGCCAAGAACGAGGGCACCGACCAGCTCCGCGCCGAGTCGGCCGACCTGCTCTATCACCTGATGGTGCTCTGGCGCGCCCGCAGCCTGCCGCTGGACGAGCTGTGGGCCGAGCTGGACCAGCGCTTCGGCCAGGCGCCGCGTGCGGGATCGGCCGACCCGGCGGCGCGGCGGTCGTCGGAGGTGGGGTAGGCGCCATCGCCACCAGCGCGACGGCAGGTAATGGCAAGTGGCGGCAGCAGGGTTTGGCGCGAGATTGCGAGTAAACTCGCGGCTACAACGGCACGCAGTCCGCCTTCGCGGACTTCAACGGCGATAAACCCGCGCCCTCCGCCTCCCCCAACGCACTTCGCCCCGGCGCCGCATCGGCCGCCGGGGCGAATCTCGTCCCGCAAAACGCACTCACGCACTGGCGCACTCACGCACCTGTTCGCCGTCTTCTCCTACACCGCCGCCGCCCTTGGCACCGCCACCGCCATCACCGCGGGCCTCGCCGGAATGGCGTTGAACGCCGCGTCCAGGATCATCTCCTCATCGCCGGGGTCGCGCCAGCCGCCGTCCAGCGGGTCGCCCCACTCCACGTGCGAGGGCTCCACGCGGTAGGGCTGAACCCAGAACATCCGCGTTCCGTAGCGGCAGCGCGCCTCGGCGACCAGCACCGGCCCGTGCTCCTGCGTCTCGGCCTCGAAGGCCAGCATCAGGCAGTCGGGCTTCTTGGTGGCCCCGTACCGGGCGATCACGCCCGAAAGGATCTCGGGGCTCACCCCGCCCAGCGCATCGGGAACGGGGATGCTGAGGGTTCGGAACTCCGGGCTGGCGTGCCCGGGCCGCTCGTGCACGCAGCGGAGGCGTGGCGGAGTGTCGGTGCCGTCCATCTTGCCGCGCGAGAGATCGTCGCGGACTTCTTCCAGGAAGCGCGCCGCGAACCCCAGGACACGCTCCATCTGGTGGATCCTGCTTCTGGGCACTGCTTTCTCCTGCTGCACTTCAGGACACTTTCGACGCGCGCTTTCCACGGCGTACGCGCCGCCGGACCCGGTGAGCGTCTTATGCAAGGGTGCGGCCATGAGCGCCCGCTCAGTCGCCTCTGCACGCGCCGTTCCCGAAGGCGTCAGGAGGATCGAAACAGTCTCAAATCATACACTTGCAGGAAATCCACAAAACTGCAGTTTCCCGCGCCTGTAAAACGTTGGTCACAGGAACAGATGATTGGATGACGAGACAGGGGGATGGGACCCGGCGGAAGGTGCGAAACGGCGGCGAAGTGGGGCTCAGCGGGCGCGCGTGGCGGCCTCGACCACGGCACGGCGCAGGCGCGGCCAAACGGCGGTTGCGTACCGGATGAAGTTGGCGCGCTCGTCGGGGAGGTCGGCCAGCCACGCCCACGCGGCGAGCGACCCCTTGCGCGTGTTGCACGCCTTGCACGCGGTGACCAGGTTGCCGGGCGAGTTGTCGCCGCCCCGCATGCGCGGCTGCACGTGGTCGAGCGAAAGCTGCTCGGGCGGGAAGACGCCGGCGCAGTACACGCACCGGTACTCGTCCCGCTCGAAGATCCGGTCGCGGAGGGAAAGGTCGCCAGCGTCGGTCAAATCAGTACCATTCATGAAGCGGGTCCCGCGAGGAGATTTGGGCGCGGGGAGGGTACGGAGCGTCCCCTCCGCGCCGCGGCCCCCCTCCCCGGCCCTCCCCCCGTAAACTGCACGGGGGGAGGGTGACGCGGGGGGGATTCTTCATCCCTTCGAGAGATATCCGAATCGATAGAAATTTCCCCCCGCCTGCTGTTCCCTGTTCCCTATTCCCTGTTCCCTGGCAGTTCCTACCCCCGCTCCACCACGTACCCCATCTCCGTCAGCTTCCCCGCGATCTGCTCCACGTGGTCGCGCCCGCGGGTCTCGAGGGTCAGGGCGATCTGGGCCTCGGTGACCCACAGTTCGCTGGTGCCGCGGCGGTGCTCCAGGCTCACGATGTTGGCGCCGGCCTGCGCCAGCGCGGTGGTGAGCGTGGCCAGCGCGCCGGGGCGGTCGTTCACCCGCACGTTCAGGTGCGCGATCCGCCCGTCCTTCACCAGCCCGCGGTCGATGATGCGCGAGATCAGCGTCACGTCCACGTTGCCGCCGGACAGGAGCATCACCACGTTCTTCCCCACCAGCCCGCCCACGTAGCCGTACACGCACGCCGCCACCGTCACCGCCGCCGCCGGCTCGGCCACCGTCTTCTCGCGCTCCAGCAGCAGCAGCACGGCGCTGGCGATCTCCTCCTCGTCCACCGCCACCAGCTCGTCCACGTAGCGCTCGATCAGCCCGTGCGTGCACTCGCCGATGCGCCGCACCGCGATCCCGTCGGCGATGGTCTCGGCGGGAGGGATGGTCACCAGCCCGTGAGCCTCGCGCGCCCGCAGCGCCGCGGGGAGCGCGCTCGATTCCACGCCCACCACGCGCACCGTGGGGCGGATCTCCTTGATGGCCGTGGCGATCCCCGCGATCAGCCCGCCCCCGCCCACGGGGACCACAACCACGTCCATCTCGGGGCACTGCTCGAGCAACTCCAGCCCGATGGTTCCCTGCCCCGCGATCACCGTTTCCATGTCGAAGGGGTGGATCAGCGCCTGCCCCTCGGCCTCGCGGATGCGCATGGCCTCGGCCATCGCCTCGTCGTACACGCTCCCGTGCAACACCACGCGGGCGCCGTAGCGGGCGGTGTTGCTCACCTTGATCAGCGGGGTGCGCTCGGGCATCACGATGGTGGCGGGGATCCCCAGCCGCCGCGCGTGAAAGGCCACCCCCTGCGCGTGGTTCCCCGCGCTGGCCGCGATGACACCGGCGCGGCGTTCGTCGTCAGAGAGTGCCAGCATGGAGTTCAGCGCGCCGCGCTCCTTGAAGCTGCCCGTGCGCTGCAGGTTCTCGAACTTGAAGAATGCCTTCCCGCCGAACATCTCGCCGAACGCTTCCGACGGGGTGCAGGGGGTCAGCACCAGCCGGTCGCGGATGCGCTCGCGGGCGGCCCGGATGTCGTTCAGCGTGGGCATGGCACAAGGGACCGGGGAAACAGAGAAAACGTTGCCGGATCGTACGCGACGTGATAACCTCTCCGCTCGCGCCGGGCAAGTCGCCACGCGCACTTACGCCACCACGCCGCGCAGGGTTTGACGGACGCCCGCATCGCCGCACTGGAAGCCGCCCTGGCCTCGCGCCCGCCCCTGCGCGCGCCCGCCGCGCCGGGGCAGGCGCGCGCGGCCGTCGCCCTCCTCCTGCGCGTGCATGATGGGCGCCTGGAGCTGCTGCTGATCCGCCGCGCCGAGCGCGAGGGCGACCCCTGGTCGGGGCACATGGCGCTCCCCGGCGGCCGCTGGCAGGCCGAGGACGCCGGGATGGCCGCCACCGCCGCCCGCGAGACGCTGGAAGAGGTGGGGATCGACGTCTCCGCCGGCCGCCTGCTGGGCGAGCTCGACGTGCTGGCCCCGCGCTCGGCGCGCATCCCCAGCATCGCGGTGTCGCCGTTCGTCTACCACGTGCCCGCGGACGTGGAGCCGAGGCTCAACCACGAGGTGCAGCTGGCGCTCTGGATCGCCGTGGACGACCTGATGCACCCCGACGCGGTGACCGAGTACCTGCACGACCTGGCCGACGGGAACACCCTCACCTTCCCCGCGTTCGACGCGCGGGGGTACGTGGTGTGGGGGATGACGCACCGAATTCTGACCGGGTTCCTGGAATTGTACGCACAAACTGAGTCACCGGAACCACCAGAGTGAGCGCCCGCTGGCGCATTTTGGCCGGAGGCTTGCGTACTCTTCGTCCACGTCGGACATTGTGGACGTGCCTGTCGAAAGCGGACCCCTTTGGGCGTTCCGCAACGGGTTTTCACCGACGTTCACGGCTGGGGGTGATCGATGCCGCGCGAGACCGTTTCCGTTCAGCTCACCGAGCGCCAGGCGCAGGCGTTGCGCGCGCTGGCCGCGCTCGAGGAGCTGCCGCCCGAGGTCTACGCGGCCGAGGTGCTGGTGAAGCACCTGTACCACGCCTATACGCCCGAGGTGGCCGCCCGCGCCGCCCAGGCCCCGCCGGCACCGGGCCATCCCGGGTGAGCGCCGCCACCTTCAACCCCCTCCATTCATCGCGATGGAACAGAGCTCGTACGACTTCCTGAAGCGCCTGCTGGACACCCCCGGCCCGTCGGGGTTCGAGACCGCCGCCGCCCGCGTGTGGCGTGCCGAGGCCGGGCCGATCGCCGACCGGGTGGACGTGGACGTGTCGGGCAACTCGGCGGCCACGCTGGGCAGCGGGGGCCCGCGGGTGATGCTGGCCGGCCACATCGACGAGATCGGGCTGATGGTGACCCACATCGACGATGAGGGCTTCCTGTACGTGGACGGCATCGGCGGGTGGGACCCGCAGGTGCTGATCGGGCAGCGCATCCGCTTTCTCACCCGCTCGGGGCATGTGGTCGGGGTGGTCGGCAAGAAGCCGGTGCACCTGATGAAGGCCGACGAGAAGGAGAAGGCGGCCAAGCTGCACGAGCTGTGGGTAGACGTGGGCGCCCGCGACCGCACCGCCGCGCTGGAGCGCGGGATCCGCGTGGGCGACCCCGGGGTGGTGGACTGCACGCTGGTGGAGCTGGGCGGCGGGCTGATCGCCAGCCGCTCGGTGGACAACCGCATCGGCGCCTTCGTGGTGCTGGAGGTGCTGCGCACGCTGGCGGCGGGCGAGCGGCCGGGCGCCGAGGTCGTCGCGGTCGCCACCACCCAGGAGGAGATCGGCTTTCACGGCGGCGGGGCGCGCGCCTCGGCGTACGCGCTGGAGCCGCGGGTGGCGCTGGTGGTGGACCTCACCTTCAGCACCGACGCGCCGGGGATCGAGAAGAAGCAGGTGGGCGACCACAAGCTGGGGAGCGGCCCGGTGCTGGCGCGCGGCTCGGCCATCCACCCGCTGGTGTTCGAGCGCCTGGCCGAAACGGCGGAGGCGGAGGGGATCCCGTACACCATCCAGGCCAGCCCCCGCTTCACCTCCACCGACGCCGACGCCATCTACCTGCAGCGCGCGGGGGTGGCCACGGGCGTGGTATCGATCCCCAACCGCTACATGCACTCACCCAACGAGGTGGTGTCGCTCGAGGACGTGGACGCCACCGTCCGCCTCCTCGCCGCCTTCTGCCGCGGGATGAAGGACGAGGACGACTTCATCCCGCGGTAGGATCCGCGATTTCGATCCCGATGGATGGAAGAACCCCTCGGCCGCGGTGTGGCCGAGGGGTTCGGTGTGTCGCGGTGCTTCGTGGCGAGACCGTCACGAACGCAGCGCCGGACAGGATGACGAACGTCTTGCGAAACCCTTCGCGCGGCACCTTTATACCAGATCGGCCGGCTGGTTGTGCATTTTGGATGAGCTCAAACCCCTGTCATCCTGAGTCTGAGCTGAGCTGAGCGTCGCCGCTGCACCAGCACCGCGTCCGCACCAGAGCTTGGCGACCGAAGGATCTATGATCGACGCAGCGCCATCGTCTGCCTGACGGTAGATTCTGGCCCGGTGCGCTTGGGAGGATTGGTTCCGAGTGCGGGCGATAGATCCTTCAGTCGCCGCCAGGATCCAGTGCGGACGCGGCTTTGGCGCGGCGGCTCCTTCAGGATGACTCTCTGGGTTGGGGGGAATGCACAACGACTCTCCACATCCGGTATCAGTTCTTCTTTGCTCCGCTCGATCTTTCATCCCTCCCCCGATCTTGAGCCACACCCATGAACGGATTCGCCGTCCTCAACGTCGTGATCGGCCTGTTTTTCGTGTACCTGCTGTTGAGCATGATCTGCTCGGCGGTCAACGAGTACATCTCGGCGATGCTGAACAAGCGCGGAAAGGTGCTGATCGCGGGAATCACGAAGCTTCTGAACGACACCGGAGCGGGTGACCGGACGGCGGCGCTGCTGGCGCACCCGCTGATCCGGTCGCTGTACGGCAAGGGGGGCCGGCGCCCTTCGTACATCCCGGCGCGGAACTTCGCGATCGCGCTGCTCGACGTGGCCCGGTCCGGAGCGCCGGCCACCGACCTGACGGGCGTGCTGGACCTGTTCGAGAAGGATTCCGTCTTCGACGTGACCAGGTTCCTGGCCGATCCCGCCATCACCGCCGCGCTGGGGAACCCGGCGATCCCCGACACGGTCCGCGTGAAGATGCTCGGCGCGCTGGCGGGGGCGCAGACGGATTACCAGAAGCTCCAGGACAGCGTGGAAGTGTGGTTCAACCAGTCGATGGACCGCGTGTCGGGGACGTACAAGCGCTACACGCAGATCGCGCTGCTGATCATCGGCGCGGTGGTGACGCTGGCCATCAACGCCGACACGATCCAGATCTGGCAGCGGCTGGCCGCCAGCCCCAGGCTCCAGGAGGTGATCGTCGCGCAGGCCGTGCAGGCGATCCCCAGCATCCAGCAGGAGCTGCAGCGCCAAGGCCAGCTCCCCGCGCCTCCCGCGGACGGTACGACGTCGCCCCAATCTCCCTCCGCACCCAACGACAGCGCGGCAAAAGCGGCCATCGACACGGCACAGGCCCGGCTGGCCCGCACGCAGCTGGGCCTCGGATGGTCGCGCGCCGAGTTGGCGCGGCTCGGGCTCGTCAGCGGAAAATCCGCCGACCCCTGGGCGGTGCTCGAAAAGATCGTGGGGCTGATCCTCACCATCATCGCGCTGTCGTTCGGCGCGCCGTTCTGGTTCGACATGCTGAACAAGCTCGTCAACATCCGCGGCGCGGGCCGAGCGCCGGACGAGAACCCGCGCAAGCCGGCCGCCGCGGGAAAGCGGCCGGCGGAGCAGGCGCCGGCATGAGCCGCCAGAGCTGAAGGCAAGGCAAAGAACCCCTCACCCGCGACGGCGGGCGAGGGGTCCTTCGTTCGGCCGGACTCGATGAGGAGTCGATGTAGACTCCTGGGGCTATCCGCGGCGCAGCGGCCCTCACCCTGGCGTTCAGGCGCGACTGCGTCGCGTCCTGAACGCCTGTCCCTCTCCCAAAAACAACCTGGGAGAGGGACCTGGGGCGCTTCGCGCCGGCTACTTCATCTCGGAAGCAGCGAAGTGCTCCCCCGGTGAACCCCGATCAGAACGCCCAGCTTCCGCTCACGCTGAAGGCCGTGTAGCGATATCCACCCCCGCCCGCATCCGTCGGCGACAGGCGCTGCAACCCGGCGTTGGCGTAGGCGGCGCTCACGCCGATCCTGCGCCCCGGCCCGACGGTATACGTCACGCCGCCCGTCGTCCTGAAGGTGGCGCTGCGCTCGCCGCCCTCGCCCACCTGCTGCACGCCGGGGGCGACCTCGGCCGTGATCCCCCACGTGCGCCATTCGCGGTTCACCCGCCCCAGCGCCTCGCCGATCCAGTACAGGTCGGGGTCGAAGTAGCCGTCGTTCAGGTTCTTCTCGAACCCGAACGCCCGCCCCGCCGCGCCCAGCGTGAAGAAGCGGGCCACACGGCGGGTGATGGCGAGGTTTCCGTTCGTGCGCCGGTTGGTCTCGCCCGAAACGCCGCCATGGAAGTCCGCGCCGCCGCCGCCGGCACTGATCGCCCATCCCTGCGCGGGGATCAGCGTGGCGGCCAGGTTCACCTCGTCCACGTCCACCTCACGCTGGATCAGCAGCGCCGTGGCGTCCAGCGGCGTGTGCGATACGGCAAGCGACGCGGTGAGCGGATAGCGCGCCGGCGACGACAGCATCGCCCGCCAGCTGGCGCGCGCCTCCTCGCCCTCGCGGTCCGTCGCCGTCACGCCCGCGCCGCCCAGCACCCACCAGCCGGGCTCGAACTGCGCCCGCAGCGCCATGGCCACGCCCCGCGCGCTCCCGTCGGCGATGGGAGAGTCCTCGATGCTGGTCTCGCGCAGGTAGGCGTCGGCGCGCACCTCCAGGCGCGGGTCCGGGCGGAACGCGGCGCCGGAGCTGAGCGTGGTGATGCGGTTGCCGTCCGAATCGGTCTCGTAGGTGAACGCGGGCGAGATGCTGGGCTGCAGCGGCAGGCGCGTCCACGCCAGCTCCGTCCGCGCGTCCCTGTCCGTTGGCGCTACGCGGACGGCGTGGCGGGCGGCGGCCAGCGCGGCGGCGTCCCTCCCCTGCCAGCGCAGCGTCTGCGAGAGGCCCACGAGCGCGCCGGCGTCATCGGGATTGCGCCCGAGCGCCTCGCGCCAGCGCCGCTCGGCCAGCAGCAGGTCACCCCGCCAGGCGGCGGTGCGCGCGAGCCCGTTCAGCGCCTCGCGGTCGTTCTGGTTGATGGAGAGAAGGCGGTGGTAGACCACTTCCGCCGAATCCAGCCGCCCCGCCCACGACAGCACCTGCGCCATCCCCAGCAGCGCGTCGCGGTTGTTGGGAGTGCGGCGCAGGATGGAGTCGTACGCAGCCTCCGCGGCACCGAAGCGGCTGGCCCAGCTCAGCACCCGCGCCCGCTCCAGGTCCACCGACCGGTCGCCGGGGCTGATCTCCAGCACACGGCCGTAGGTGCGCAGCGACGCGTCGAAATCGCCCGCCCAGGAGAGGAACTGCGCGCGTGCCTGCAGCGCCGGGAGGTACGCCGGGTTCCGCGCGATCACCGGCTCCAGCGCGGCGGCGGCGCCGGCGGGGTCGCCGCGGTTGGCGAGGACGCGGGCGCGGTCCACCTGCCGCTCCACGTCCGCCGGGTCCAGCCGCATGGCGCGGTCGAGCAGCGCCAGCGCCTCGTCGTTGCGGCCGGCCCAGGCGCGGGCCAGCCCCAGCCGGTGCAGCGCGCGGACGTCGTTGCTGTCGCGCTGCACGCGCTGCTCGTACAGGCGCGCGGCCTCCTCCACGTTCCCCGCGGCCCAGGCGCGGTCGGCGGCGTCCTGCGCGCGCGCCGGACGCGCCACCAGCGCGACAAGGACCAGCGCCAGGAGTATCGAAACAGTGCGGCTCATCGTCCTCCCCGCATCACCGGCGGGTTCATGGTGCGGAAGGCCTCGCGCATGGCGTTGAAAACGGGGCGCACCACCTCGCGGTACTTCGGCTGCTCCCACGCCTGCCAGGTGTACTGCGCCACGTCCGCCGCGCGCGCCGTGGCGGGCCACTGGGTGAAACGCTGGCCCTGGCGGATCGCGGCCACGATGCGGACACCCGGCACCGTCTCGGTCCCGAAGTCGCTCCCCTCGCGGGCGCCGGCGGCATCCTGCAGCACGCGGCGCTCGCTGGGGTCGGTGAAGTTGAGCAGCATCCAGGGGATGCGCACCTCGAACACGCCGCGCTCCAGCATCTGCCACTCGCCGTCGGGCGGCTCGCCCTGGCGCAGGATGCCGCGGTCGTAGCCGAAGCCGGCGAACTCGGTGCCGTCACGCCCGAACCGGCGGCGGTTGGTCACCACGCGCAGGCTGTCGTAGACGCCGTCCTGGTTGGCGCGGGTAATGAACGGCCGGTTGTAGCGGCTCTGGTAGCGGCCGAAGAAGTACCCCGGCAGCGGGTGCTGGAACTGCGGCGGGGCCACCGGCGCGCCGGGGATCTGCTCCACCCGGTCGATGGCGAACGGGTTCGACGCCGGGTCGGCCAGCAGCCGCGCCTCGTTCCGCGTGGCGTGCAGCGCGAACTCCAGCCCCACCGGCAGGCGCGATCCGACCCGCCCCGGCCAGCGGAAGTCGCCCGCCGCCGGGTCGATCACGTCGAAGCCGAGATAGAGGTCATCGGGCACGCGGCCGTCCGCCGTCTCGACCTCCACCCACAGGTACGCCTCGTCGCTGGTGACGCGGACGGTGCCTTCCGCCGACTGGTAGAGCGGGCGGATGCGCTTCCAGCTCTCCGCGCGCTGCGTGAGCGTCGCACCGGGAACGACCTCGCCCGGGTACTCGGCCAGCATCCCGTAGTGCTGCTCGGCGTCGAGCCGGTTGAGCCAGAGCCGATTCCGTTCAAGCGGGATCTCGAAGTCGATCACGATCCAGTTCTTCTTGAACCACTCGTCGATCCACGCGAAGATCGCGCTCCCCGCCATCCCCGCCTCGGCGATCTCGCGGGTCAGCCGGGCATCGACCTCCGCCATCTCCTGCTCGTTGTGCCCGCCGTGGTGCCACCCCTGCGGCTGGAGGTGCGCGCTGCCGCTGGACGCGGGGACGCCGTACTCGGAGATGACGACCGGCATCGCCGGATGGTGCGCCTTCAGCTCGCGCAGGTAGCCGAAGTAGTTCGACCGTCCCTCGCTGCTGGACGCGCGGTTGTAGCCGGGGTCCAGCACCATGAAGTCCGGGTAGTACGGATAGGCGTGGAAGCTGGCGAAGTACCCCGCGGGGTAGGCGGCCGTGGGATGGACCAGCGCCGCGTCGAGGTTGATGCGGTCGTTGTCGTACTCCAGCGGCTTGCGGTCCACCCGCTCGCCCAGGCGCGTGCGGATGGCGATCTCCTCGTCCACCGTGCTCTCGGTGGGGTGGGTGAGCGGGTCCAGCGTGGGCCAGTTGGTGTAGGCCACCGGGCGCATGGCGCGGTACTTTTGCGCCTCGTAGGCCACGATGTGCTCGCACGCCTTCCCCAGCCACGCATCCATCGGCGTGCCGCCGCGCACGGTCAGGTAGCGCCCGTTGAAGGTGGTCTCGCCCGGGTGCTTCTCGTTGTGGTTCCCCGCCGAGAACGGCTCCCACTCGCGCCCGATGATCCACGCCAGCACCCACGGGCTCACGTCGGCCGTGTACTGGCCGCTGGAGTGGCCGGGGCGCGGCGGCAGGTCCAGCCGGCCGTGCAGCAGGTCCACCACGCGCTCCATCTCGCCGAAGAACTGCCCTTCCCACTCGCGCCCGGCGAAGTCGTCGTCCTCGGGCAGCTCCGTCCACACGCCGTGGATGATCCAGAGCGGCGCGTCTCGGTGCGCGTTGTTGTACGCCGCCAGCGCGCGGTAGAAGTGCGGCGGGTGGATGGTGTAGACGCGGACGGTGTTCGCCCCCATCGCCATCATCTGCGCGATCCAGCGGGCGTAGGTGGCGCTGTCGGGGAACTCGCTGGGGTGACGCCCCGGCGTGGCCGCGCCCAGGTTCACCCCCTTGATGTAGAACGGCTCCCACCCGCGCGCCGTGCGGACCTCGAACCGGTCGCCGTGCGTGCGTGACGGGTAGACCATGGTGTCGGGGAGCACCAGCGGCGGGCGCTGGACGATGACGGGCGCCTCGCCCAGCCGCGCCAGGTAGTCGCGCGCGTCCTGGTTGCCTGGGTCGATGCGCCGCACGCGGGTGAAGGCCGTTCGAGAGGCGGCGTGATCCCCCTGCCGCCACGCCGCGATCCCGATCCCCACCAGCGCGTCCACGTCGTTCGCCCGCTCCGCCGTCACCGCTTCGAACGAGCGGCGCGCGGAAGCGACATCGCCCGCGCGGAGCTGGACGTAGCCCAGCCCCGTGCGCGCGCCCAGGTGCCGCGGGCACTGCCGCAGCGCCGCCTCGAACGTGGCGCGCGCCGCGTCCATCTGGTTGGCGCGGTACGCCGTCCACCCGCGCTCCACCAACGGATTGGCCACGTCCGGGCACTCCTGCGCGCCGGGATCGATCGGCTTCGCGCGGTGGCCGGCGGACGCGCCGATCGCCGGCACCGCCCCCGCCGCGATCACCACGCCCGCCGCCGCGATCGCCGCGACGAGCCGCTTCCGCGCGATTCCGCGCCCCTTCACACCCCATGAGATGAACTGCATCAAGCTCCCTCT
>DASSJS010000495.1:0-10008 GCA_035691085.1 Longimicrobium sp. | reverse complement strand
GCGGCTGCTTTCGCGCGTGCCCTCCAGCTCCACCAGGAAGCGCTCCGAGGCGGTGGCGAACGCGCCCTGCTTGCGCAGCTCGGTCAGCAGCACGCCCGTGAACTCCTGCACCGCGCGGCGCAGCGAGCTGTCGCTGGCGTAGCCGCAGGTGTAGGCCACGCTCAGCACCGTCTGGCCGGGGTCGTCCAGCAGCTCGCAGGCAAGGAGCACGCGCATCCACGCCAGGATGCGGCGTGGGGGCGGCAGGTCGGCCTGCTCGGCCCAGCGCAGCAGCGTGCGCTCCGAAAGCCGCAGCGAGGCGGCCAGGTCGCGCCCGTGTCCGCCCTCGGCCACCACCTCGGCGGCGGCCATCAGCAGGGTGCGCGCGCGGCCGCTGAGGGTGCTGGGCAGCGAGCGCTCCAGCAGGCTCTGCAGCGGGCGCCCCTGCGCCGAGCGCAGCCGCCGGCTGATGGCCTCGAGGGTGTCTTCCTCGTCCAGCGCGATCACTTCCTTCACGCCCCACTCGCCCAGGGTGCGCAGGTCGCGCACGCGCTGGCGCTTGACCTCGAGCGCGGCGATCACCGTGGCGGTGGGGTGCTCCCACAGCAGCGAGCGCAGCTCGGGCGCCAGCTCGGCCTCGGCGCCGTAGCTGTGGGTATACGGGTCCACCACCACCAGCGCGGCGGGGGGAGCCTCCTTTAACGCCGTGCGCAGTCCATCCCAGTCATTCACGAACTGGCTCTTGAAGCGCTGGCTGCCGATGCGACGCAGGCGCTCCTTGAACACGGCGTCGGAGTGCAGCACGATCAGGGGGCGAAGTACGGCCTGCATATTTTGTCGTCCTCGGTCCCGGGTGGGCGGTGTGTGGCGTGTTGTGTCATACGCGAAACGTCCATCAACCTAACCTCTCGGGGTATCCGCGTCCAGTCTTTTCATCCTGCTCCGTCCCTCCTCCGCCATTCGGCAGCCCCGCGGATGGGGCTGGCCCAGCGCGGACGGGCGCGGTTGGAAGTGGGGCACCCGCGCCCCATCCCGCCCGCCCAGACCGGCGCGTGGAGGTGAACGGACGTTTTCCAGCCCGGGGAGCGGGCCGCACGCGCCATTGTGTTCTGCGGCTAAGTCGTTGGAGTGTATGGAGATGGAGCACCGGGCCCCGACATTCGGTGCGTTCTCTGTATCAGTTTGGCGGGTAGGCTTGCTCTGCATCTCGGACTGCGATTATCGTTGCCGGGTGTTTGCGGCCCGGTCCATGGCCGCTCCCACGAGCGCACCCGCTCGCCCGGCCGGCGGAACGCCCCCTCCGTTCCGCGAATCCACCCGCCGGTCCCGCGCGCTTCCCCGCACAGGCCGTTTCACGTTCGCCGGCCGCCACGCCCCGCCGTTCGCGCGCGGGGCCGCAGAGGTGACACCGATGGCCCAGATCGCACCCGCCCCATCCGGCCTCGCGGCCGATCCGCGCACTCTCTACATGGGTGACCTGCCACTGGCCCGCTGGGCGCGCGAGGCCCGCCCGTCCATCATCCAGGCGATGATGGGGCTGATGGCGCGCCCGGGGATCACCTCGTTCGCGCTGGGGCTTCCCGCGCCCGAGCTCTTTCCCGTGGACGACTACCTGGCCGCCGCCGGGCGCGTGCTGCGCGGCGACACCGGGGCGCTGCAGTACAAGGCGCCCTTCGCGCCGCTGAAGGAACGGATCGCCGGGCTGATGCGGAGCCGTGGGGTGGAGTGCGAGCCCGGCGAGGTGTTCCTGACCACCGGCGCGCAGCAGGCGCTGGCGCTGCTCGCGCGCATCTTCCTGCCGCCCGGCGGCACCATCCTCTGCGAGGGGCTGGTGTACATGGGCTTCCAGCAGGTGGTGGAATCGTACATGCCGCGCGTCCTCTCCGTCGGCACCGACCTGGAGACGGGGATGGACGTGGACCGGGTGGAGGCGTACCTGGCCGCCGGGCACCGCCCCGCCTTCATCTACTGCATCACCGACGGCCACAACCCGCTGGGGGTTAGCCTGAGCCTGGAGAAGCGGATCCGCCTGGCCGAGCTGGCCCGCCGCCACCAGGTGCCGGTCATCGAGGACGACGCGTACGGGCTGCTGCACTACGGCGACGCGCTCCCCCCGCTGCGCGCGCTGGAAGACCGCTGGGTGTTCCACGTGGGGAGCTTCAGCAAGGTGATGGCGCCCGGCTTCCGCGCCGGGTGGGTGGTGGTGCCGCGCGAGCTGGCCGGCGTGCTGGGCGTGGCCAAGGACGGCGCCGACATCGACACCAGCACCTTCTCGCAGCGCTTGGTGGCCGAGTACCTGGCCGCCGGGGGATTCGACGCGCAGCTGGAGCGCGTGCGCAACGCCTACCGGCTGCGGCGCGACACCATGCTGGCCGGGATCCGCGCCCACTTCCCCGCGGGCACCCGCTGCAGCATCCCCCGCCACGGCGCGCTGCTGTGGGCCGAGCTCCCCCACGGGTACGACACCGGCGCCCTCCTCCCCGCCGCGCTGGAGCAGGGCGACGTGGCCTACGTTCCCGGCAGCGCCTTCAGCTTCGACGCGCGGCAGGGGCGGCGCGGGATGCGCCTGAACTTCAGCTTTCCCACCGCCGAACAGATCGAGCTGGGGATCGCGCGGCTGGGGCGCGTGCTGCGCGAAGCGGCGCCGCGCGCGGCCGCCTGACCGCACTCCGCGGGACCCATCCACACCGTGGTACTCTGAGCACACTCCCCCCCCGGCGGCGTCCGCTTTACCAGGACGCCGCCCGCCCCCGGGCATTCGGACGGAAACCGTGATCGATTCAGCGAGAACGATGGACGCGAACCTCTCCACCGGCTGCATCCACGCCCTCTTCCACGCCCAGGTCCACGCGCACCCGGAGCGGCCCGCGCTGCGCTGGCGCGGCGAAACGCTGTCGTACGGCGAGCTGGACGCGCGCGCCAACCGGCTGGCGCGCCACCTGGTTTCGCTGGGCGCGGGGCCCGAGGTGGCGGTGGGCGTGTTCCTTCCCCGCACGCCGGAGCTGATCGTGTCGCTGCTGGCGGTGCTGAAGGCCGGCGCCGCCTACGTGCCGCTGGACCCGGCGTATCCCCCCGACCGGGTGGAATACATGCTGGGCCACACCGCCGTCCCCCTGCTGGTGACCACCTCCATCCTGGCGGAGCGCGTGCCGCACTACACGGGGACGCCGGTCCGCGTGGACGCGGACGCGGAGGCGATCGCGCGCCGCCCGGCCGACGCGCCGGAGACCGGGGTGAGGCCCGAGAACCTGGCGTACGTCATCTACACGTCGGGCTCCACCGGGCGGCCCAAGGGGGTGCAGATCGAGCACCGCAACACCGTCGCCGTGCTGCGCTGGCTGCACGACCACCTGTCGGACGAGGAGCGCGAGTCGGTGCTGGCGTCCACGTCGGTCTGCTTCGACGTGTCGGTCGCCGAGATCTTCGGCACGCTGTGCTGGGGGGGCACGCTGGTGCTGGTGGAGAACGCGCTGTCGCTGGCGCAGCTGGGCGAGCCGGTGGCCACCGCCGCCATGGTCCCCAGCGCCGCGGCCGAGCTGCTGCGCATGGGCGCCATCCCGCCGTGCGTGCGCACGCTCGCCCTGGGCGGCGAGCCGCTGCGCAACGAGCTGGCGCAGCGGCTGTTCGCGCTGGGCCACGTCGGCCGCGTCCTCAACCTCTACGGGCCGACCGAGGATACGACGTACTCCACCTGCAAGGACGTGGAGCCCGGGCGCACGGCGGCCATGAGCGTGGGGCGGGCCGTGAGCGGGACGACCGCGCGGGTGCTGGACGAGGCGCTGCGCCCCGTGCGCCACGGCGAGGTGGGCGAGGTGTGGATGGCGGGCGAGGGGGTCACGCGCGGGTACCTGGCCGACCCGCGGATGACGGCGGAGCGCTACCGCCCCGACGCGCTGGGCGCCCCCGGCGCGCGGATGTACCGCACCGGCGACCTGGGCCGCGTGCTGGACGACGGCGACCTGGAGTGCCTGGGGCGGATGGACCACCAGGTGAAGGTGCGCGGCTATCGCGTGGAGCCGGGCGAGATCGAGGCGGTGCTGATGGCGCACCCCGCCGTGCGCGAGGCCGCGGTCACCGCGTGGGAAGACCGCGGCGAGCGGCGCCTGGCCGCCTGGGTGGTGGCCGAGGGCGGCGAGCCGGGCGCGGGCGAGCTGCGCGAGCACGTGCGCGCGCACCTGCCGGAGTACATGGTCCCCGACGCGCTGGCCTTCCTCCCCCAGCTGCCGCACACGCCCAACGGCAAGGTGGACCGGCTGGCCCTTCCCGAGCCGCGGCCCGACCGCGCCGCCAGCGGCGAGTACGTGGCGCCCCGCACGGCGGACGAGGCGGCGCTGGCGCGCATCTGGAGCGAGGTGCTGGGCGTGGGCCGCGTGGGGGTGAAGGACGATTTCTTCGAGCTGGGCGGGCACTCCCTTCTCGCCACGCAGATCGTGGCGCGCGTGCGCCAGGCGCTGGGCGTGGAGCTGCCGCTGGGCACCGTGTTCGCCATGCCCAGCGTGGAGGAGCTGGCCCGGCAGCTGGCCGACGCGGCGCGGGCCGTTCAGAGCGACGCGCGCATCCCCCGCGCCCCGCGCGACCGGCCGCTGCCGCTCAGCTATCCGCAGGAGAGCGTGTGGTTCTTCCAGCGGCTGAAGCCCGACATGCGCTCGTACAACTTCCAGGCGACCGTGCGCGTCCGCGGCGCGGTGGACGCGGCGGCGCTGGAGCGGAGCCTGAGCGAGATCGTGCGCCGCCACGAGACCTTCCGCACCACCTTCCCCGCGGTGGACGGCGTCCCCGCGCAGGTGGTGCACGAGCCGTGGCCGGTGAGCCTCCCGGTGATCGACCTGTCCCACCTGCGGGGCGAGGCGCGGGCGGCGGAGATGGAGAAGCGGATGCAGGCCGAGTTCCGCCGCCCCTTCGACATCACCGCGCTCCCGCTGGTGCGCTGGACGCTGTTCCGGCTGTCGGCCGACGAGCACGTCCTGTTGGCCGTGGAGCAGCACCTGGTGCACGACGGGTGGAGCTTCGCCGTCTTCCTGCGCGAGCTCACCACCATCTACCCGGCGTACGCGCGGGGCCAGGATCATCCTCTCCCCGAGCCCGCGGTGCAGTTCGGTGACTTCGCGGCGTGGCAGCGGGCGTGGATGGAGAGCGACGAGGCGCGGAGGCAGCTGGAGTGGTGGAAGGCGCGGCTGGCCGGCGTCCCCCCCGTCCTCGAGCTGCCGGCCGACCGCCCGCGCCCCGCGGAGATGAGCTTCCGCGGGAGCGTGCACCGCGTGGCGCTCGATCCGAAGCTGTTCCGCGCGGCGGACGAGTTCAGCCGGCGCCAGGGGGTGACGCTGTTCATGACCCTGTTCGCCGCCTTCGAGGCGCTGATGCACCGCTACACCGGCGAGACGGACTTCTGCGTGGGGAGCGGCGTGGCCGGGCGGCGCCTGCGCGAGAGCGAGGACCTGATCGGGATGGTGGTGAACACGATCCCGATCCGCGCCGACCTGAACGGCGACCCCAGCTTCGAGGCGCTGGTGGAGCGCGTCCGCACCGCCGCCGTGGAGACCTACCAGCGGCAGGACGTGCCCTTCGCCGAGATCGTGGCCGCCGTGCACCCCGAGCGCTCGCGCGGGCACCTGCCGGTGTTCCAGGTGGCGTTCAACTTCCACCACGCGCCCTATCCGGAGATGAAGCTGGGCGGCGCGCCGATGGAGGTGACCGAGGGGCTGGCGAACCAGTCGGCCAAGTTCGACCTGAACATCATCGTGATCCCCCGCGCCCACCAGCACGCGGGCGACGAGGTGGTGATGATCTGGGAGTTCGCCGAGGACCTGTTCGATGCGCCCACCGTGCGCCGGATGATCGGCCACTTCGAGGCGGTGCTGGGGAGCGCGCTGGCCGACCCCGCCGCCCGCGTGAGCCGGTTGCGCATGCTTCCCGGCAGCGAGGAGCAGGGCGTGCTGGCGCTGGCCGGCGGCGCCGCGGCGTATCCGCGCCACGCCACGCTGCACGGCCTGTTCGCCGAGCAGGCGCGGCAGCATCCCCTGGCCCCCGCGGTGGAGCACGGCGGCCGGGTGATGACCTACGCCGAGCTGGACCTGGAGGCCACCCGCGTGGCCCTGGCGCTGCGCCGCCTGGGGGTGCGCCCGGCGGACCGCGTGGCCGTGGCCATCGAGCGCTCGCCCGAGATGGTGGCCGCGGCGCTGGGCACGCTGAAGGCCGGCGCCGCCTACCTGCCGCTGGACCCCGAGTACCCGCCCGAGCGGCTGGCCTACATGCTGGCCGACTCCGGCGCCCGCGCGGTCATCGTTCGCGGGCCGGTGCCGCCCTCGCTGCGGGGAAACGCGCTCCCCGTGGTCTCGCTGGCCGAGCTGGACAGGGCGTACCACGGGGCCGACGTGGGCGCGTGGCCCGAGCTGGGCGGCGGCTCGCTGGCGTACGTGGTGTACACCTCGGGGTCGACGGGGCTGCCCAAGGGGAGCCTGATCACCCACCGCGGCGTGGTGCGGCTGGCGCGCGGGGCCGACTACCTGCAGCCCCGCGCGGGCGACCGCATCGGCCACACCGCCACCCCCAGCTTCGACGCGGCCACCTGGGAGATCTGGGCGCCGCTGGTGAACGGCGGCACCGTGGTGGTGATCGACCGTGACGACCTGCTGAACCCGCGGCGGCTGGGGGAGGTGGTGCGCGAAAAGCGCATCCACTCGCTCTTCCTGACCACCGCGGTGTTCAACCAGGTGGCCGCCGAGGACCCCGGCGCGCTCTCGTCGCTGCGCGACCTGCTCACCGGCGGCGAGGCGGCCGAGCCGTCCGCCTTCCGCCGCATCCTGGATGCCTGCCGGGGAACGCGGCTGATCCACGTCTACGGCCCCAGCGAGAGCACCACCTACGCCACCTGGCTGGAGGTGCGCTCGGTGCCCGCGGGGGCGGTGGCGGTACCCGTGGGCGGCCCCGTGGCCAACACTCGGGTCTACGTGCTCGACGCGGCGCTGCGGCCGGTGCCCGCCGGCGTGCCGGGCGAGCTGTACGTGGCGGGCGACGGCCTTTCGCTGGGCTACCACGGCCGGCCGGGGTTGACGGCCGACCGCTTCGCGCCGGACCCGTTCTCGCCCGGGCCGGGCGGGCGGATGTACCGCACCGGCGACCGGGTTCGCTGGCACGGCGGCGTGCTGGAGTTCATGGGCCGCGCCGACGACCAGGTGAAGGTGCGCGGCTTCCGCGTGGAGCCGGGCGAGGTCGCGGCGGTGCTGCACGGGCACCCCTCGGTCGCCGAGGCCGCCGTGGTGGCGCGCGAGGACGTGCCGGGCGACCGCTACCTGGCCGCGTACCTGGCCGCAGTGCCGGGGCGCTCGATCGCCGTGGCGCAGATCCGCGAGCACCTGGCCGCGCGCCTCCCGGCGTGGATGATCCCCGCGGTGTTCGTGACCATGGACGCGCTCCCGCGGACCCCCGCCGGCAAGGTCGACCGCCGCGCCCTGCCCGCGCCCGACGGTGCCGCCGCCGCGGACGACGCCGGCTTCGCCGAGCCGGCCACCCCCACCGAGGCCGCCGTGGCCGAGATCTGGCGCGAGGTGCTGAAGCTGGACCGCGTGGGCGCCACCGACGACTTCTTCGACCTGGGCGGCCATTCGCTCAAGGCCACGCGCATACTTACCCGCGTGGGCGCGCGGCTGGGGGTGGAGCTCCCCGTGGGCCTGATCTTCGACCACCCCACGGTGCGGGGGATCGCCGCGCTGGTGGACGAGAAGCGCGCCCAGGCCGGCGAGCCCGACGAGGCGCTGCTGGCCTGGCTCGAAACGCTGAGCGACGAGGAAGCCGAGCGCCTGCTGGGCGACACGGCGGCCGCGTAGCCCGCGAGGATGCGGGCTGGTAAATCGTGGCGCGTCGGAATGAGAGCCCGGTATCCGGAGATCGTCCGGGCGATCTGCCTGCCGCGGCTTCGGCTCCACGGGGAGAGTGGCGTTGATCGGACCCGGAGCACCAGAGGACCAGAGAACCAGGGGGATCGTCGCTGACCCTCGGTCCTCCCGATCCTCTGGTGCTCTGGTTCTCTGGTGCTCTGGGTCCCTCTCAACGTACGCCGCCTTCCGCGCACTCCCGCCGGCTCCGCGCGAGACCCTCGCCCGGTTCCACGGTAGACGCGCAGAAGGTGCGGACGGCGCGGACGGCTCTGCGCGTCCTATCCATCGGAATGAGGAAGCGGCGAGGTGCGTTTACGGACAGGATGTTTGCGCGTGGTGGCGCATGGGTGCGGTCGTGTTCCGGACGGCCGGGGCCTGGGGTTCGTACTGCATCCGCTGCGTGTAACAGAGATGTGCACTCCGTATCAGTAAGGCGGATTGGTGCGGGGGTGATTCAAAACGGGCGGGATGCGTGTTAGATTCCCCGCCCGCGCACCCGGCTGGCGGCCATGGTGCGTTTGGCGCGCGCGGCCCGGGCCTCGCGGCACCCGCGGGCAGCGTATGCCCAGCTTCGTCGTTTCCAGGATTTCCAGGGCTGTTTCGTCCGTGAGCCACACGCCCCACACCAACCCGCCGCTGCGCGAGGCGCTCCGCGAGCTTCGGCCCTTCCTGGTGATCTGGGCCGGGCAGCTGGTGTCGGCGCTGGGCTCGGGCCTCACCGCGTTCGCGGTACCGGTGGCGGTGTACCAGCACACCCGCTCGGCCGAAAAGCTGGGGCTGCTGATGCTGGCGTGGATCCTTCCCACGGTGCTGCTGTCGCCCGTGGCGGGCACGTTGGTGGACCGGTGGGACCGCCGCCGCGTGCTGATCGCCGCCGACACCGGGCAGGCGCTGCTCACGCTGGCGCTGGCCGCGCTGGTGCTGACCGGCCACTTCGAGGTGTGGTACCTGTTCATCACCTCGGTGGCCGCGTCGCTGATCGCCGCGTTCCAGGAGCCCGCGTTCTCGGCGTCGATCACGGCGCTGGTGCCGCAGCGGCACTACCCGCGCGCCATCAGCCTGATGCAGATGCTGGGGCCCATGAGCATGATCGTGGCGCCGCTGCTGGGCGGCGCGCTCCTGGTGGCGCTGGGGCTGGGCGGAATCATGGTGGTGGACGCGGTGAGCTACCTGGCCGCCATCGCCGGTCTGCTGGCGGTGGCCATCCCGCGCCCCGCCGCCGTGTCCGACGCTGCGGAAGCGGTGGACGACGGCCCGCGCTGGCTGGCCGCGTTCCGCCGCTTCGGGCGCGAGGCGGCCATGGGATACCGCTTCCTGCGCTCGCACCGCGGGCTGTTCGGGCTGGTGATCGTGTTCGCGCTGGCCAACTTCTGGGCCGGCTTCTTCAGCCCGCTGCTGGCGCCCATGGTGCTGGCCTTCACCGAGCCCGTGCAGCTGGCCACCGTGCAGGCGTCGGTGGGCGTGGGCGCCGTGCTGGGGAGCGTGGCGGTGGGGCTGTGGGGCGGCCCGCGGCACCGCATCGCGAGCGTGCTGGGGGCGCTGGTGGCGGGCGGGTTCTGCGCCATGGCCATGGGGCTGCGCCCCTCCATGCCGCTGATCGGCGCCGCCGTGTTCGCGTGGGCGCTCACCGGGCCGCTGCTGAACGCCGGCAGCTCGGCCGTGTGGATGAGCAAGACCCCGCAGGCGCTGCTGGGCCGCGTGTTCGCCGCGCGGCGGATGATCTCGATGGGCGCCATGCCGCTGGCGGTGCTGGTGGCCGGCCCGCTGGCGCAGCGCGTGTTCGAGCCGCTGCTGGCTCCCGGCGGCACGCTGGCGCCCACGGTGGGCCGCGTGATCGGCGTGGGCGCGGGGCGCGGGATCGCGCTGATGTTCATGCTGCTGGGGCTGCTGATGGCGCTCACCGCGCTGGGCGGCTGGCTGGTCCCCGCCATCCGCCACGTGGAGCGCGACGTTCCCGACGCCGCGCCGCCCGTGCCGCATGCCGAGACGCGGGCGGCCGCGGACGAGGCAAGGGTGCCGGCCGAGATGGCGGCGGATTGAGTGCTGAGTGCTGAGTGCTGAGTGCTGAGTGCTGAGTGCTGAGTGCTGAGTGCTGAGTGCTGAGTGCTGAGTGCTGAGTGCTGAGTGCTGAGTGCTGAGTGCTGAGTGCTGAGTG
>DASSJS010000494.1:0-2305 GCA_035691085.1 Longimicrobium sp. | reverse complement strand
GAGAAAATCGCGCGCCTCCGCCAGCGATTGGTCGGCCGCGAGCGTGATCACCGCGGGCGACATGCAGTCGCGCACGACGACGGTGGCGAGGAAATCGGCCACGTACTCGCCGGCGGCGTGGACGCCACGACGCGCGATCTTCTCGGTCATGATCGAGTTGCGCATCGCCAGGCACGAGATGAGGTACGCGGCGGCGCATCCGCCGAGCAGCGGCAACAGGCCCATCGGCTGGCGCGTGGTCTCGAACGCGAACACCACCGACGCCAGCAGCGCGTGGCTCGCCCCGGCGAAGATCGCCGCCATCCCCACCAGCCCGGCCACGTGCGGGTCCATCCCCAGCGCGGGGAGCGCCGCCGCGGCCGCCGCGCCCGCCATCGCGCCCACCCCGCCGCCGATGGTGAAGAGCGGCGCCAGCGTGCCCCCGCTCGTCCCGCTCCCCAGGTACACCGCCCAGGAGATGAACTTCAGCGCGACGAGCAGCAGCAGCGCCTTCCCCACGATCGTCCCGCCCAGGATCCCCTGGATGTTGGAATAGCCGACCCCCAGCGTGCGCGGCTCCACGTACCCGATCACGCCCACCACCACCGCGCCGATGGCCGGCCACCACATCCAGTGCAGCGGGATGCGCTCGAACGCGTCCTCGATGGCGTACACCACCCGAGTGATCCCCGCGGCCAGCAGCCCGATCAGCCCGCCGAGAACCACGTACGACGCCAGCGCCGCCCCGCCGGGCTGCGCGGGAAGGGGCATGGGGAACACCGGCCCGGTCCCCATCAGCGCCAATCGCACCCCCGTCGCCGCCGAGGCCGCCAGGGCCACGGGGATCACCGAGCGCGCGCGGTACTCGAACAGCAGCAGCTCCACCGCCAGCAGCACCGCGCTCACCGGGCTCCCGAAGGTGGCCGCCATCCCCGCCGCGGCGCCCGCGGCCAGCAGGATCTTGCGCTCGTCCGCCGTCACCCGCAGCACCTGCCCCACCAGCGAGCCCAGCCCGCCCCCGGTGGCGATGATGGGCCCCTCGGCGCCGAACGGGCCACCCGTGCCGATGGCCACCGCGGCCGAGAGCGGCTTCAGGAACAGCAGGCGCGGGGGGATGCGGCTTTCGCCGTGCAGCACCTTCTCCATCACCTCCGGGATCCCGTGCCCGCGGATGGCCGCAGACCCGCAACGCGCCATCACCCCCACGATCAGCGCGCCCACCACCGGCACCACCATCACCGCCGCGCCCAGGTGGTGCCCCGCGGGCGACACGAAGCGCGAGTCGAGCCGCCCGTAGAACGCCAGGTTGGTGATCAATCCGATCAGACGGGTGAGCACCTCGGCCACCACCGCGGCCGCCATCGCCACCACCACCGAGATCCCGCACAGCCACACCGTCCGCCCGTCCACCCGCGGCGCCTCGCGCGGGGCGTTCACCGATGCCAGCGCCACACCCATCGAAGGCGCCACCGCGAGCCCGCCCGCCGTGGCGCCGCTCTCCATCCGTTCCATTCCGCCGTCCATCTCCACTCCCTCCACTCGTCCGCGACGATTCCCGTATTTCACTGAGCGCGCGGGTGGGTTCGCGAACAGGTCATCTGCGATTCTCCAAAGATATATGGTACCCCATAGGATTAGATAGCTCCCGCCCGCTCTCCGGGATCCCCGCAAGATGCGAAGCGGCCCCGGGCATGGACGCCCGGGGCCGCGAATCGCGCGGGGAAACGTCGAAGCGCGGAGGGCGCGGTCAGCTCTCCGGGCCGCCGTAGTCCTCGAAGAACATGCTCACCGGCTCGCCGGCAAAGCCCGCCTCGCGCACCAGCGTCTCCAGCGCTTCGCCCAGCACCCGGGCCTGGTCGGCGCTCATGCGGCGCATGGCCTGCTGCATCCGCATCTGCGCGGTGAGCGGCGCGGCCTCCACCAGGGCGCGGCCCCGCTCGGTGATCGAGATCTCCATCCGGCGCCCGTCGTCGGCCGAGGGCTCGCGGCGCGCGAAGCCGCGCTCCACCAGGCGCGACACCACGGTGGAGACCGAGCTCTGATGCGTGCTGGTGCGCTCGGCCAGGTCGTTCACCGAGCGCGCCGGCGACTCCATCAGCTGCTGCAGCACGAACAGCTGCGCGCCGCTGATCCCGATCTCCTTCTCCACCGCGCGGGTGGAGATGCGCAGCGCACGCACCACCGCGCGCAGCGAGTCCATCACGGCGGTCGTGTCCTCCGCGCCGTCGCGCCCCACGGAAGCGTTCTCCACAGGCAGCCTGCCTCTCCCGGAATCGAATCGCCGCGCCGGGCGGCGCGGGAATGAAAGGTACGTCCGCCCGTATGG
>DASSJS010000493.1:0-11353 GCA_035691085.1 Longimicrobium sp. | reverse complement strand
CACGTACGCATCATCCGGAGAAGCGGCGTCGGGCGCGGGGAGGGCGCGGCGGTCCACCTTGCCGCTGGGGGTGAGCGGGATCCGCTTCAGCGCCACGAAGGCGGACGGCACCATCGGCTCGGGAAGCGCCCGGCGCAGGTGCGACCGCAACGCCTCCGCGCCGACGATGTCCGCCGCTGTGTCCGCCCCATCCGCGCCCACCACGTACGCCACCAGCCGCGGCTCGCCCGGCACGTCGTGCCGCACCACCACGGCGGCGTCGCGGACGCCCGGGTGCTCGCGCAGCACCGCCTCGACCTCGCCCGGCTCGATGCGGAAGCCGCGCACCTTCACCTGCGCGTCGACCCGGCCCAGGTACTCCAGCGTGCCGCCGGCCAGCCAGCGCGCGCGGTCGCCGGTGCGGTACAGCCGCGCCCCGGGCTCGCCGCCGAACGGGTCGGGTACGAAGCGTTCGGCCGTGAGCGCGGGGCGGCCGGCGTAGCCGCGCGCCAGCTGCGCGCCGCCCAGGTACAGCTCGCCGGGAACGCCCACGGGCGCGGGCGCCCCGCCCGCCTCCAGCACGTACGCGCGCACGCCGTCCACCGGCCGGCCCACCGGCACCGTGGCCCCCGCCGTGCCCGCCGAGAGCGCGTGCCAGGTGGCGTCGATGCACACTTCCGTCGGCCCGTAGAGGTTCACCACCTCCGCGCCGAACACCTCCGCCGCGCGCCGCGCCACCCCGGCGGACAGCGCCTCGCCGCCGCAGAAGAGGGTGCGCAGGGTGCGGACGCGTTCCACCCCCTCCGTCTCCAGCACCGCGCGCAGCAGGGCGGGCACCAGCTGCAGGATGGTGATCCCCCGCCCCGCCGCGGCGCGGACCAGCTCCACGGGATCGCGGTGCGCCTGCGGGCCGGCCATCACCAGCGTGGCCCCGGCCAGCAGCGGCGCGAAGAACTCCCACACCGACGCGTCGAACCCGGCCGGCGTCTTCTGCAGCACCCGGTCGTCCGCCGACAGCGGATGCGCGCGGGCCATCCACGCCATGTGGTTGGCCAGCGCCCCGTGCGGCACCGCCACCCCTTTCGGGCGCCCGGTGGAGCCCGAGGTGTAGATCAGGTACGCCAGGTTGCCCAGGCCCACTTCCACGCGCGGGTCGTCCCCCCGCTCGTCCGGCAGCTCGTCGTCCACCGAGACGATGGACACGCCGTCCACTGAGACGAGCCCGCGCGTGCGCTCGTGCACCAGGATCACCGAGACGCCGGAATCCGCCGCCATCCACCCCAGGCGTTCGGCGGGATACGCGGGATCGAGCGGAACGTACGCGCCGCCGGCCTTCAGCACCGCCAGGAGGGAGACGGCCAGCCCAGCGCTCCGCTCCACGCAGATCCCCACGCGGCTCTCCGGCCCCACGCCCAGCCGGCGCAGGCGGTGGGCGAGGCGGTTGGCGCGCTCGTCCAGGTCGGCGTAGGTGAGCGTTTCGGAATCGGAGACCACCGCCACCGCGCCCGGCGTGCGCGCCGCCTGCCGCGCGAACTGCTGGTGGACGCAGAGGTCCGCGCCGGGCGCGGGGGGCGTGCGGTTCCACGCCTCCAGCACCATCCGCCGCTCGTCGCCGCCGGCCAGGGCGATGGCGGAGAGGCGCACGTCGGCGTCGTCCGCCACCTGCTCCAGCAGCCGCTCCAGGTGGCGCACCATCCGCAGGGCGGTGGCGTGCTCGAAGAGGTCGGTGGCGTATTCCACCGCCACCTGGATCCCCTCCGCGCCCGGCGACACCGAGAGCGCCAGGTCGAACTTGGCGGTCCCGCTCTCGGCGTACACGCGGCGCACCTCCACGCCCGGGAGCGCCACCTCCTCGCGGCCGGCGTCGGCCAGCACGAAGGTGACCTGGAAGAGGGGCGAGTGGCTCAGCGTGCGGTCGGGCCGCAGCTCGGCCACCAGGCGCTCGAAGGGCACGTCCTGGTGCTCGTACGCGCCCAGCGTGACCTGCCGCACCCGCGCCAGCAGCTCGCGGAACGAGGGGTCGCCCGAGAGGTCGGTGCGCAGCACCAGCGTGTGGGTGAAGAAGCCGGCCAGGTCTTCCAGCTCGCGGCGCGTCTGCCCCGCCACCGGGCTCCCCACCACCACGTCGTCGCTGGCGGCGTAGCGGCCGAGGAGCGCCTGGAAGGCGGCCAGCACCACCATGTACGGCGTGGCGCCCTCGGCGCGGGCCAGCGCGTTGAGCCGGGCGCGCAGCCCGGCCGGGAAGAGGGCGTGCACGGCGCCGCCGCGGAACGACTGCACCGCGGGGCGGGGGCGGTCGGTGGGAAGCTCCAGCAGGGGGGGCGCGCCGGCCAGCCGCTCGCGCCACCAGGCCAGCCGCCGCTCCAGCGCCGCGCCGCGCAGCTGCTCGCGCTGCCACACCGCGAAGTCGGCGTACTGCACCGGGAGCTCGGGAAGGCGCGCCTCGCCGCCGGCCACCGCGGCGGAGTACAGCGCCGCCAGGTCGCGGAAGAGCACCTCCAGGCTCCACTCGTCGGCCACCACGTGGTGCATGCAGAGGAGGAGCACGTGCTCGCCGGCGTCCAGCCGGAGCAGCGTGGGCCGGAAGAGCGGCCCGGCGGAAAGGTCGAAGGGCCGCGCCGCCTCGCGCGCCGCGCGACGCTCGGCCGTGGCCTCGCGCTCTGCCGGGGAAAGGCCGGACAGGTCTTCCACGGGAAGGGTGAATCCCGTGAACGGCGCGATCACCTGCACCGGCGCGCCGTCGGCCTGGTGGAAGGTGGTGCGCAGCACCTCGTGCCGCTGGGCCAGCCCTCCCAGCGCGCGCTCCAGCGCGGGCACGTTCAGCGCGCCGGAGAGCCGCACCACGGCGGGAACGTTGTAGAAGGCGCTCTCCGGCTCCAGGCGATGCAGGAACCAGAGCCGCTCCTGCGCGAACGAAAGCGGGAGCGGGCCGGCGCGCCCCACCGGCACCAGCGGCGCCGCCGCCGGCTCGTCGCCCCCCCGCCCCGCCTCGACCCGCGCGGCCAGCCCCGCCACGGTGGGCGCCTCGAAGAGCGCGCGCAGCGGCAGCTCCACGCCCAGCGCCACGCGCACCCGCGACAGGAGGCGCGTGGCCAGCAGCGAGTGGCCGCCCAGCTCGAAGAAGCTGTCGTGCACCCCCACGCGGCCCACGCGCAGCACGCCGGCCCAGATCCCCGCCAGCACCTCTTCCACCGGGGTGCGCGGCACCACGTACCGGTGTTCGGCGTGCGGCTCGGGCGCGGGGAGCGCGCGGCGGTCCACCTTGCCGCTGGGGGTCAGCGGCAGCCGCTCCAGCGCCACAACGGCCGAGGGGACCATGTGCTCGGGGAGGGTGCGGCGCAGCTGCTCGCGCAGCTCGTCGGCGTCCACGCCCCCCGCGACCACGTACGCCACCAGCCGCCGGTGCCCGGGCACGTCCTCGCGCGCCGCCACCGCGCAGTCGCGCACGCCCGGGTGCTGGCGCAGCGCCGCCTCCACCTCGCCCGGCTCCACGCGGAAGCCGCGGATCTTCACCTGCTGGTCGGCGCGGCCCAGGTACTCCAGCGTGCCGCCGGCCCGCCACCGCGCCCGGTCACCCGTGCGGTAGAGCCGCGCCCCGGGCTCGCCGCCGAACGGGTCGGGGACGAAGCGCTCCGCCGTCTGCGCGGGCCGGTCCAGGTAGCCGCGCGCCAGCTGCGCTCCGCCCACGTACAGCTCGCCCGGCACGCCGATGGGCGCGGGAGCGAGCCCCGCTTCCAGCACGTACACCCGCGTGCTGGCCACCGGGCGCCCGATGGGCGGCAGCGCCGGCCACGCGGACGGCTCCACATCCAGCGTGTGGGCGGTGGCCACGTGCGTCTCGGTCGGCCCGTAGTGGTTCACCACGCGGCACCCCGGGGCGGCCTCCACCAGCGCCCGCAGCTGCGGGGTGGCCACCAGCTGCTCGCCCGCGGTCACCACCTCGCGCAAGCCCAGCCGCACCCCGCCCTCGGCGGCCGCCTCGGCCAGCGCCTGCAGCGCCACGAAGGGGACGAAGATCCGCTCCACCCCGTGGCGGGCGATGAAGCGCGCCAGCTCGGCGGGGTCGCGCCTCACCTCGTCGCTCACCAGCACCAGCGCGCCCCCCCCCGCCAGGGTGACGGCGATCTCCTGGAAGGAGACGTCGAAGCTGAGCGAGGCGAACTGCAGCGTGCGCCGGGGCTCGGCGAGGACGGGATCGGCCTGGTGCCACGCGGCCAGGTTCGCCAGCGCGGCGTGCGGCAGCATCACGCCCTTGGGGCGGCCGGTGGAGCCCGAGGTGAACAGGACGTAGGCCAGGTTCCCGCCATCCACGCGCACGCCGGGGTTCCCGGCCGGGTGCCGCTCGATCCCGGCGTCATCGACGTCGACGACCGGGGCGCCGCCGGCGGGGACGGCGCCGCGCGTGGCCGCCTCGGCCAGGAGCACCGCCACCCCGGCGTCCGCCGCCATCAGCGCCAGCCGCTGGGCGGGGTAGCCGGGGTCCAGCGGAACGCAGGCGCCGCCGGCCTTCAGCACCGCCAGCACCGCCATCACCAGCCGGGGGCCGCGCTCCAGGCAGATCCCCACCCGTGACTCGGGGCCCACGCCCAGCCCGCGCAGGTGATGGGCGAGCCGGTTGGCGCGCTCGTTCAGCTCGCGGTAGGTGAGATGCCCCTCCTCTCCCACCACCGCAGCCGCGTCCGGCGCCTGCTCGGCGCGGGCCTCGAAGAGGTGATGGACGAGGGCGCCGGGCGAGACGTCAGGCGAAGTGCGGTTCCACGCCTCCAGCACGGCGCGGCGCTCCTCGGCCCCGAGCAGCTCCAGCGCGGCCAGGCGGACGCCGGGGTCGCCGGCCACCTGCTCCAGGACGCGCTCCAGGTGGCCCAGCATCCGCTCCACCGTGGCGCGCTCGAACAGGCCGGTGCTGTACTCGAAGGTGGCGCGCAGGCCATCGGGGTGCGGCGTCATGGCCAGCATCAGGTCGAACTTGCTGGTTCCCGTCTCGGGCTGCACGCGGCGCGCCTTCAGCCCCGGCAGCTCCACGGCGCAGCGGGCCGCGTCCGACAGCACGAAGGCGACCTGGAAGAGCGGCGAATGGCTCAGCCCGCGCCCCGGCCGCAGCTCGGCCACCAGCCGCGCGAAGGCGACGTCCTGGTGCTCGGCGGCGCCCAGCACCCCCTGGCGCACGCGCCCCAGCACCTCGCGGAAGGAGGGGCCGCCCGAGAGGTCGGTGCGCACCACCACCGTGTTGGTGAAGAAGCCCACCAGCTCCTCCAGCTCGGGGCGCGCCCGCCGCGCCACCGGGCTCCCCGCCACCACGTCGCCGCTCCCGGCGTACCGGCCCAGGAGAACCTGGAAGGCGGCGAGGAGGACCATGTACAGCGTGGCGCCCTCGGCGCGCCCCAGCGCCTCGAGCCGCTCGCGCAGCCCGGCGGGGAGCTCGGCGTGCAGCGTGGCGCCGTGGAAGCTCTGCGCCGCCGGGCGGGGATGGTCGGTGGGCAGCTCCAGCAGCTCGGGGGCGCCGGCGAGCCGTTCCTTCCACCACGCCAGCCGCCGCTCCAGCGCCTCGCCGGCCACGGTGGCGCGCTGCCACACCGCGTAGTCGGCGTACTGCACCGGGAGCGCGGCCAGGGGCGATTCATCCCCCGCTTGGTACGCCGCGTACAGCGTGGCCAGGTCGCGGAAGAGCACCTCGATGCTCCACTCGTCGCACACGATGTGGTGCATGCACACGAGGAGCAGGTGCTCGTCCTCCCCCAGCCGCAGCAGGGCGGGGCGGAAGAGCGGGCCGGCGGCCAGGTCGAAGGGCCGCGCCGCCTCGCCGGCCGCCCAGCGCTCCGCCGCCGCCTCGCGGCCGGCTTCGGGAAGCGCGGAGAGGTCGTGGACGGGAAGGGTGAAGCCGGTGAACGGGACGATCACCTGCACCGGCGCGTCGCCCGCTTCGTGGAAGACGGTGCGCAGCACCTCGTGGCGGCGCACGGTTTCGCCCAGCGCGCGCTCCAGCGCGGGCACGTGCAGCGCGCCGGAGAGGCGCACGGCGACGGGCACGTTGTAGAAGGCGCTTTCGGGCTGCAGCCGCTGCAGGAACCAGAGCCGCTCCTGCGCGAACGACAGCGGGAGCGGCCGCGTGCGCTCCACCGGCACCAGGCCGGGTGCCTCGCGCGCGCCGCCGCCTCGCGCGGCGCTCACCCGCCCCGCCAGCTCCGCCAGCGTGGGCGCCTCGAAGAGGGCGCGCAGCGGCAGCTCGGCGCCGAACACCGCGCGCACCCGCGCCAGCAGGCGCGTGGCCACCAGCGAGTGGCCGCCCAGCTCGAAGAAGCTGTCGCCGGCCCCCACCCGCTCCACGCCCAGCACCTGAGCCCAGATCGCCGCCAGCGCCGCCTCCACCCCCTCGCGCGGCGCCACGTACGCCGCGGCCGCCACCGGCTCGGGCGCGGGGAGCGCCTTGCGGTCCACCTTGCCGTTGGGGGTGAGCGGGATGGCATCCAGCACCACGAACGCGGCGGGGATCATGTAGTCGGGCAACGTCCCGCGCAGCGCGGCGCGCATCGTCTCCGCGTCCACATCCCCGGCGACGTAGGCCACCAGCCGCCGCTCGCCCGGCGCGTCCTCGCGGACGATCACGGTGCAGGCGGCCACGCCCGGCGCGCGGCGCAGCGCCGTCTCCACCTCGCCCAGCTCGATGCGGAAGCCGCGCACCTTCACCTGCCCGTCCAGGCGGCCCCGGTACGACAGGTTCCCGTCCGCCAGCCAGCGCACCCGGTCGCCCGTGCGGTACATCCGCGCGCCCGGGTCCGCCGAGAAGGGATCGGGGATGAATCGGTCCGCCGTCATCCCGGGGCGGCCCAGGTAGCCGCGCGCCAGGCCCAATCCCCCCAGGTACAGCTCGCCGGGGACGCCCGCCGGCACCGGGCGGAGGGTCGCATCGAGCACGTACGCCTGCGTGTTGCCGATCGGCCGGCCGATGGTCTCCACCCCGCCGGCGCGGCGCAGCGTCCACGTGGAATAGGTGGTATCCTCCGAGGGGCCGTAGAGGTCGCACACGCGCTGGATGCCGCGCTCGTACAACGCGTCCACCACCTCGGGGCGCAGCGGCTCGCCCGCCAGGTTCACCGTCGTCACCCCGCTGGGGATGCCTCCGTTCGCCAGCAGCGCGACGGCCGCGGAGGGGACGGTGTTCAGCAGCCGCACCTCGCCCGCCGCGGGGAGGTTGGTCACCGCCAGCGCGTTCTCGGCCACGATCACGCGCCCCCCGCGGCTGAGCGGGAGGAAGATCTCGAAGATCGACAGGTCGAAGCAGATGGAGGTGGCCGCGAGCACGCCGGAGAGCTCATCCTCAGTGAACACCCCGGCCGCCCACGACAGCAGGACGACGGCGCTCCGGTGCTCGATCGCGACGCCCTTCGGGACGCCGGTGCTCCCGGAGGTGTAGATCAGGTACGCGAGGCCGCGCGGATCGACGGCGATGCCGGGATCGTCCGGCGGTTCGCGGCCGATCACGTCCGCCGCGCTGTCCAGGGAGATGACGGGAACGCCGTCGGAAACGGGGAGAAGGCCGCGCAGCGCGTCCTCCGTGAGGAGCACGGCGGCACCGGAGTCACGCAGGATGAAACGCAGGCGATCGACCGGATAGGCGGGGTCCAGCGGGGCGTACGCGGCGCCGGCCTTGAGCACGCCCAGCATCGCGGCGATCATCTCCGGCCCGCGCCGCAGGCAGATCCCCACCCGCGACTCCGGCGTGACGCCGAGACGGAGCAGGTGGTGGGCGATGCGGTTCGCCCGCTGGTTCAGCTCGCGGTAGGAGAGCGATTCGCGGTCGAAGACGAGCGCCTGCGCATCCGGAGTCCGCGCCGCCTGCGCCTCGAAGAGCTGGTGGATCGAGCGGTCCGCCGGATACGTCTCGGCGGTCTGGTTCCACTCCTCCACCAGCATCCGGCGCTCGGCGGGTCCGGCCAGCTCCAAGTGCGAGATGCGCCGCGAGGGATCGTCCGCCGCCTGCTCCAGCACGCGCTCCAGGTGCGCCAGCATGCGCACGATGGTGGCGCGGTCGAACAGGTCGGTCGCGTACTCCACCGCCCCGCCCACCCCGCCCGCGTGCGGCGACACCGAAACCGTCAGGTCGAATTTGCTCGTCCCGTTCGACGTTTCCAGCCGCGTGGCCTCCACGCCGTCCAGCGACGCGCCGGTGCCATCGCCCTCCTGCACGAACATCACCTGGAAGAGCGGGGCGTGGCTCAGGCTGCGCCCGGGCTGCAGCTCGGCCACCAGCCGGTCGAACGGCACGTCCTGGTGCTCGTAGGCGGCCAGCGTGGCATCGCGCACCCGCCGCAGCACCTCGGCGAAGGTGGGGTCGCCCGCGAGCCCGGTGCGTACCACCAGGGTGCGCACGAAAAAGCCGATCAGCCCCTCCACCTCGCCCCGCGCGCGCCCGGCGGCCGCGCTCCCCACCACCACGTCGTCGCTCCCCGTGTAGCGCGAGAGGAGGACGTTGAAGGCGGCCAGCAGCACCATGTACGGCGTGGCGCCGTGGCGGTGGCCCAGCGCGTTCAGCCGCCCGGCCAGCGCCGCGGAAAGGGCGAGGGGCTCGCGCGCGCCGCGGTGGCTCTGCACCGCCGGGCGCGGCCGGTCGGCCGGAAGCTCCAGCAGCGCGGGGGCGCCGGCCAGCCGCTCCTTCCACCACGCCAGCTGGCGTTCGACGATCTCGCCGCCCAGGTGCGCGCGCTCCCACGCCGCGTAGTCGCCGTACTGCACCGCGAGGTTGCGGAGCGGCGATCCCGCGCCCTGGCGGTACGCGCCGTAGAGCGCGGCCAGCTCGCGGAAGAGCACGTCCACGCTCCACCCGTCGCTGACGATGTGGTGCAGGTTGAGGAGGAGGACGTGGCGCCCGGGGCCCAGCCGCAGCAGCCGCGCGCGGAAGAGCGGGCCCGTTGCCAGGTCGAAGGGGCGTTCCGCGTCTTCCCTGGCCCGCCGCGCGGCCTCGGCCTCCACGTCGGGCCGCGCGGCAAGGTCGTTGATGGGGAGCGCGAAGGAGCCGGGGCGGAGCACGAACTGCCGCGGCACCCCCTCCACCTCGCGGAAGACGGTGCGGAGCGCGTCGTGGCGCCGCACGATCTCGCCCAGGCTCCGCTCCAGCGCCGCCACGTGCAGCGCGCCGGTGAGCCGCAGCGCCAGGGGAACGTTGTGCAGCGCCAGCCCCGGCTGCATCCGCTCCAGGAACCAGAGCCGCTCCTGCGCGAAGGAGAGCGGGAGCGGGCCGCCGTGCTCCACGGGGACGATGGGCGGCAGCTGCGGCAGGTGCGCGCGGCGGACGCCCTCCACCTTCCCGGCCAGCTCGGCCACGCTGGGCGCCTCGAAGATGGCGCGCACGCTCAGCTCCACGCCCAGCGCCCGCGCCACGCGCGAGATCACCCGCGTGGCCAGCAGCGAGTGCCCGCCCAGGCCGAAGAAGTCGTCGTGGACACCCACGCGCGGCACGCGCAGCACCTGCGCCCAGATCGAGGCCAGCACCTCTTCCACCGGCGTGCGCGGCGCCACGTACGCCTCGTCGGAGAGGGAGGCGTCAGGCGCGGGGAGGGCGCGGCGGTCCACCTTGCCGTTGCGGGTGAGCGGGAGCGCGCCCAGCCGCACGAAGGCCGAGGGCACCATGTACGCCGGGAGGAGCTGGCGCAGGTGCGCGTCCAGCGCCCGGGGCTCGGCGCTGCCGCTCACGTAGGCCACCAGCCGCTTCTCGCCCGGCACGTCCTCGCGCGCCAGCACGGCGCACTCGCGCACGCCGGGGTGGCGGGTGAGCACGGCCTCCACCTCGCCCGGCTCGATGCGGAAGCCGCGGATCTTGACCTGCGTGTCGGCGCGGTCGATGAAGTCGAGCGTGCCCTCGGGGCGCCAGCGCACGCGGTCGCCGGTGCGGTACAGCCGCGCCCCCGGCTCCGGGCCGAACGGGTCGGGGACGAAGCGCTCGGCCGTCAGCCCGGGGCGGCCCAGGTAGCCGCGCGCCACCCCGTGGCCGCCGGTGTACAGCTCGCCCGGCACACCCGGCGGCACCGGCCTGAGCGCCCGGTCCAGCACGTACACGCGGGTGTTGGAGACGGGGATGCCGATGGGAACGGGCCCGCCGCTCCACCGCTCGTCCACCGTGTGCCAGGTGCTGAAGGTGGTGTTCTCGGTGGGGCCGTACACGTTCATCAGGTGCATGCCCGGAAAGCGCCGGCGCACCCGGGCCACGGCGTCCACCGACAGGATCTCGCCCCCCGCCATCAGCTCGCGCACGCCGCCCAGGTCTTCCAGCCGCTCCTGCGCCATCACCTGGAAGAGCGCCGAGGTCAGGAACAGCGTGGTCACGCGGTGGCGGGTGAGCGCGCCCCCCAGCTCCGCGAGCGAGGGGTTGCGGCCGGCCATCATCACGCTCTGGCCGCCGTTCAGCAGCGCGCCCCAGATCTCCAGCGTGCTCGCGTCGAACGACACCGGCGCGGCCTGCAGCAGCACCGCGTGCTCGTTCAGCGTGGCGTAGTTGGCGCCGCGCACCAGCCGCACCACGCCGCGGTGCTCCACCGCCACCCCCTTGGGCGTGCCGGTGCTGCCGGAGGTGTAGATCACGTACGCCAGCCCGCCGGCGCCCGCGCCGCTCTCCACCTCGGCCGCGGGCTCCCGCGCGATGGCCTGGCGCTCGGCGTCCACGCTCAGCACTCGCGCGGCGGCGGGCGGCAGCGCGGGGCGGATGGACTCCTGCGTCACGATCACGCGCACGCCCGCGTCGGCCAGCATCAGCGACAGCCGCTCGGCGGGATATTCGGGGTCCAGCGGCACGTACGCGCCGCCGGCCTTCAGCACGGCCAGCAGGGCAACCACCAGCTCGGGCCCGCGCTCCAGGCAGACGGCCACGCGCTGCTCCACGCCCACGCCCAGGCGCGCCAGGCGGCGGGCCAGCCGGTTGGCGCGCGCGTTCAGCTCGGCGTAGGTGACGGCCTCGTCCTGGAACACCAGCGCCACCGCGTCCGGCGTCCGCGCGGCCTGCTCGGCGAACAGATCGTGGACCGTGCGGCCGGCCGGATACGCCGCGTCCGAGTCGTTCCACTCGTGCAGCACGCGCCGCCGCTCGCCGGCGCCCATCAGCTCCAGCGCGCCGATGGAGACGGCGGCGCCGCCGGCCACCTGCTCCAGCAGCCGCACCCAGTGCCCGGCCATGCGGCGGATGGTGTCGGCGTCGAACAGGTCGGTGGCGTACTCCAGCTCGCCGCGCAGGCCGCCCTCCGCCGGCGTCAGCTCCAGGAAGAGGTCGAACTTGGTGGTGCCGGTCTCCAGCTCCACGCCGCGGGAGAGAAGGCCGGGGAGGGAGACGGCGGAGCGATCCACGCCCTGCAGCGCGAACGCCACCTGCACCAGCGGGTTGCGGTCCAGG
>DASSJS010000492.1:0-24125 GCA_035691085.1 Longimicrobium sp. | reverse complement strand
GCTCGGTCGCGGGCGCGAGGCGTGTCGCGCCCGCGAGGCCGCGGGAACGCGGAGATGCGTGAGGGATGCGCGCCCGGAGGGCCGGGACGCCGCCGCGCGCGCGGCGGTGCCACGGGTCCGGTGAGACGTACGGGCGCGGCGGTGGCCCGGCTGCGTTGGGCACGGCGGTATCGTGCCCTACGCAGCGCGCAGCCCGGCCCGAAGCGCAGCGGAGGGACACGCCCTGGTCACGCCCTTCGCGGTTCGGGAAACCGGCCCGGCGGCGATGGGTCACCACTGCGACTGCGCTCCCTGCACCACCTTCTGCACCAGGTCTTCCAGCGCCTTCCGCCGCCCCACGTCCGCCGTTTCGCCGCCCTCGCGGCTGAACAGGCCGATGGCGCTGATCCCGCCCTGCTGCCAGATCACGCGATCGTTCTTCACGTCGTAGATCTCGGCATCGAAGGTGAGCTGCACGCGCGTCTGGTTGGTGGTGATGCGCCCGCCGGGGGTGTTGGGGTCGAAGTTGGTGACCTGCTCGTCGTAGTTGGTCAGCTTGCCGCGCACGATGGCGTCGGCGGTCTGCTGCGGCGCCAGGCGCACGCCCAGGCTGCGCGGAAGCTCTTCCTGGAGCTTGCGCTGCACGTCGCTGCGCAGGAACTCGTACGGCGTGGTGTTGTCGAACAGGTCCACGTACACGGTGCGGATGTTCGACGGGAGGCCGCCGCCGGTGAAGGAGTACATGCACCCGCTCAGCATCACCGCGGCGGCCGCCAGGATGCTAGCGAGCCGCGCCCGGCGGGCTCCAGATGTCTTCAGGGAACGATGCGGCATCGGTCGATTGCTGCAGTGTGAGGTTCAGGGTGCGGTACGCGGGTGTGTTGCGGTAGCGCGCGCTGCGCAGCGCGCCGTCGGCGCCGCGCGTGAGCTCCACCGTCTCCTGTACACCGCCGCTCTTCACCCGGCGCACCGAGGCGAGCCGGCTCCCCTGCGCGCGGTATTCCAGCGTTCCGTCCGAGCCCAGGTCGTAGCGCAGCGTCACCTGCCCGCCCTGGCTGGTGGCCGATGTCAATCGCGCGCCCGACGGCGGGCGGACCACGCCGACGGCGGCCCAGAGGAGCGCGGGCGAGGGGAGCTTGAAGCGCTCCTCCACCTGCGGCGGCACGCGTGGCTGCTCGCCCACCAGCGCGGCGGCGGCGTAGGTCTCGCCGCGCGGGCCGAACAGGTCCAGCCGGAAGCGCTCGGGCGCCACGTAGCGCGCCACCCCGCTCCCGCTGAAGCGCGACCCCGCCTCGTCGAGCGACCAGGCGAAGCGCGCCTGCTTCGGCGACGAGGGAGTCGTTGCCCGCCGCAGCGATGCGGCGAGGGAATCCTGCGCCGCCATGCTCGCCGGCCCGGCCGCGGGCATCTCGGCCGCGGGTGCGGGAGACGGCGAGGGTGACGCGGTTCCCGCGGCGGCGGTGCAGGCCGCCAGCACGGCGGCCAGCGCCGCGGCGGCGGGGGAAAGCTTGGGGTCCAGCATCATCGGCTTGCCTCTTCCACTCGGATGATCCGGTCGCCGGGAATGATCCGTTCGGCGACGTCCATCCCCCTCACCGCGCGCCCGAAGACGGTGTACGTGCCGTCCAGGTGCGGCTGCGGCGAGTGGGTGACGAACCACTGGCTCCCGCCCGTGTCCGGCCCGCTGAGCGCCATCCCCAGGGTTCCGGTTTGATACGGGTGCCGGTTGATCTCGTCACGGATGGCATACCCCGGACCGCCGTTGGTGTCCCCTCGCGGGTCGCCGCCCTGGATCACGAAGTTGGCGACCACGCGCGGCCACTGCTGCCCGTTGAAGTATCCGCGCCGCGCCAGCGCAAGGAAATTCTCCACCGTGAGCGGCGCGTCGTCGGCGAACAGCTCCAGCTCGATCGTCCCCCGGTTGGTCACCAGCCGCACATGCGGGCGGGGGTTAACCTGCCCGCGGCGGACCAGCGCCACGTACTCCGCCGTGCTCCTTCCGGTGAGGATCGGAAGCGGCTTCCCCCACCCCGCGGGCACATCTTCGCCGAAAGCCGTGGCCACGTGCTGGCGGACCAGGTAGTCGCCCGAGCGGCCGAAGCGGGCGAAGAAGCCGCGCGCCACCGCCACGTCCCTGCGCCCCAACAGGCCCAGCGCGTCCACGGCGGCCAGCGCGGCGTCGTCCATCGAGTCGCGCTGGGCGCGGGCGTAGGCCTCGTACAGCGCGGGCGCGTCGGCGGGGTTCCCCGCCTGCCCCAGCCCGGTGATGGCGTTCACGCGGGCGTAGAAGTCCGGCAGCGACAGCGCCTGGAGCAGGAGCGGCCGGATGCGCGCCACGCTGTCGCCCGCCGCGGCGACGGCCGCCTCCAGGGCCGCGGTGGAGACGCGCCCGTCGGCGTCGGCGATGGCGGCGTCGAGCCGCGGCCACAGCGCCGACGCGGTGTAAACCGGCTCCGCCGCGGCGCGGGCGTACACGCGCGCCGCCGCCGCGCGCGAACGCCAGTCGGCCTCGCGCATCAGCACGTCCGCCGTGCTGGCGGCCGACAGCGCGTTCACCTCCGCCAGCGACGCGAGCGCGGTGGTGCGCAGGGCGATCGGCTTCGCCGTGTCCAGCGCCGTCCGCCGCAGCCGGTCGGCCGAGGCGGATGCCTTCGCGCCCAGCCGGCCGAGCGATTCGGCGGCGGTGATGGCGATGTACGGGTCGTCGTGGGCGAGGAGGCCGCCAAGGAGGTCGATGGCGTCGAGCGAATCGTACGTGCCCAGCGTGCGGACGGCGCTCACGCTCACCTCGTGGCGCGGATCGCCCGCGGCCTTGATCACCCCCACCAGTGCCTGCGCGCGCACGATCCCGGCCGAGTCGGCCAGCGGCGCGGTCAGCGCGCGCACCGCGAACGAGCGGGCCAGCGGGTTGGGGTCGTCGGTCAGCCGGTCGAGCAGGGCTGTGCCCTGCGGGCTGGGGCGGCGGGTCAGCGCGTACGCGGCCCGCCAGCGGATCTCCGGGTCGGCGGACGCGAGCCAGCGGGTGGCCACGTTCACGTTCATCGGCCGCGGAAAGCGCCAGAACGCGAGCAGCGCCTCGCCCACGGCGCGCTGGACGCCCGCTCCGGACGCGGGCGCGTGTGCCAGGAAGTCTTCCACCGCCTGCTTGCCGCGCTGCGTGGGCATCTTCCCCAGCGCCAGCGCCGCCTCGCCGACCACGGTGGGCCGGCGCGCGACGTTCGCCGTGTGCAGCACCTCCGCCAGCGCGGGGATGGCCGTGGTGTCACGCAGCAGCCCCAGCGCGAAGGCGGCGCTCGCCGCGACGGCGGTATCGGCGTCCGCCAGCCGCGGCGTGACCAGCGCCGTCCCCCGCTTGTCGCCGATGCGGCCGATGGCGAGCACCGCCCGCCGCCGCAGCTCGGCATTCGCGCCCTGCGCCGCGGCCGAGAGCGACGCCGGATCGAACTCGCGCCGGTCTTCCAGCCGCAGCAGGTTCGCCGCGGCGGTCAGGTCCGCCCCCGCGAGCGGCCGGTGCTGCGCGGCGGCGGGGATCGAGGTTGCGAGGGAGAGGAGGAGGGCGAATGAATTGGCCCGAAGTCCGCCTTCGCGGACTCGCGCGCGAGCATCATCGCGGACGGGGAGGCATCGGCCGAGCGGGAACACACCACGCTGGCTGTTCCCTGTTCCCTGTTCCCTGTTCCCTGCCGTTCCCGTCATCCGCTCAGCTCCGTGGTATCCGTGGAAGGCCTGCCGTTGCGAAACGCCTCGAACACCTCGGGCGGCAACCGCACCGGGGCTCCCGAGCGGTCGATGGAGATCAGGTCGGTGCGCGCGCTCACCAGGCGCGTGGTGGATCCATCCTTCTCCACCCGCAGGATCTGGTATTCGAACACCACGCCGCGCGAACGCGCCTGGGCGACGGTGGTGACCACGCGGATCAGGTCGTCGTACCGGGCGGATGCGTGATAGCGCAGGTTCACCTCGGTCACGGCCAGCATCACGCCCTCGGCCTCCAGCTCGGCGTACGGGCGCCAGACGCGGCGGATCAGGTCGGTGCGGCCGATCTCGCACCAGGGGAGATAGTTGGCATGGTACACGACTCCCATCTGGTCCGTTTCGGCGTAGCGGGCGCGGAACTCCACGGAACAGGAGGGGAGCGAGGTCATCTGCCGGATGAACGGGTGGGATGGCGCGTGAGCCGGGGATTCTACCCGCGCGGGTCGTGGCGTGTCAAACGAATGCGGCGGCGCGGCTTGTGGCCCCATGGGGCGCGGCCTAGCTTTGCCGCCCCATGAGCGAAAAGCCCGTCTACGTCGTATCCGACATCCATCTGGGCGCCGTTCCGCGCGAAACGGAACGCGCCTTCCGCGGCTGGCTGAACCACGTGGCCGAGCACGCGAGCGCGTTGCTGATCAATGGCGACCTGTTCGACTTCTGGTTCGAGTACCGCCACGTGATCCTGCGCGAGCACTTTCGCGTGGTGGCCAAGCTGGCCGAGGTGGTGGATGCCGGGGTGAAGGTGTGGTTCGTGGGCGGCAACCACGACGCCTGGGCCGGCACCTTCCTGCGCGACGAGGTGGGGATGGAGGTGCTGAACGGCCCCGTGGAGCTGCTCCTGGCCGGCCGCCGCACGCTCGTGGCGCACGGCGACGGCCTGGGGAAGGGCGATTTCAAGTACCGCGCGCTGAAAGCCGTCATTCGCCACCCCGTCTCCATCGGCGCCTTCCGCGTGCTGCACCCGGACCTGGGGCGCCGGATCGCGAACCTGGCCAGCAGCACCGAGCACAAGGCCGGCGGCGGCGACGCGGCCGCGGCGCGCGGCCGGGCCGCCTTCATCCAGCACTGGGCCGAGGAGCAGCTCCGCGCCGATCCCACCCTGGACCTGGTGCTGGCCGGCCACGCGCACGTGGCCAGCTGCGTCGAGTTCGAGCCCGGCCGCTATTACGTCAACTCCGGCGACTGGCTGCGCGAGTTCAACTACGTGGTGCTGCACCCCGGCGGCGGCCCGCCCGAGCCGCGGGTGTGGCCGGGCGGGACGGCGGCGATCACGGCCGGCGGGGCCGGAGCGCGATAGATCCCACGCCAGCCATCAGAACTCGACAAATCCCCGCGGCGGCCACCGGAACGCGGTCGCAGAGATCGCAGCGGTCGCAATTTGCGAGTAAACTCGCCGCTACAACGGCACGAACTCCGCCTTCCCGGACTGCGCACGGGCATCAGCGCGCGAGGCGAGCGATGGCGCATGCCGCGGCGGGCCCTCTCCCCCCAACCCCCTCCCCCAAAAACTGCCTTGGGGGAGGGGGAGCGCTCCAGCTCGTTCCGAGATGAAGGCGCCGCGCAAAGCGCCCCCGGGTCCCTCTCCCAGGCTGTTTTTGGGAGAGGGACAGGCGTTCTGGACGCGACGCAGTCGCGCCTGAACGCCAGGGTGAGGGCTCCCCGCGGCACCTCTCTCACCACCCCCGCGGCGGCTCCGTGAAATCATCCTCGTTGCGCGCGATGGCGTTGTGGAAGGCGGCGGCAATCCGCCGGTAGCCGGGGCGATAGGTCGAGACGCGGTACGCCACCACGAAGCTCACCGTCTCCAGCGCGCGCAGCTCGGTCACGCGCCAGGTGACGCATCCGTCGCCCCGCGCGTGCGCGGCGGGGACGGTGGCCAGGACGCGGGCGGTGGCGGGCGGCTCCACGTGCACGTGCAGCACGTCGCACGGGATGTTGAAGATCACCCAGTCGGAGTAGGTCACCGTCCTCCGCGCGCCGTCCCGGGCCACCACCGTGCCGATGGACGACTCGTAGCTGTAACTGAAAGTATAGCGCTCGCCCGGCTTCACCGGCTGGCGCAGGCGCACCTCCACGCGGCTGCCCGGGCCCTCGGTGTACAGCAGCCGCGCCAGCAGCCGGCCGCGCTCGTCCCACGCGCGCAGGTCCTCCACCTCGTCCGACCCCACGGGGAGGTGATAGCACCAGTAGCGCGCCAGCACGGGGCCGATGGTCTCCAACTCCAGCTGGTAGTCGTAGCGCGCGCGGCACGGGTCGGGGAGCAGCGTCACGGTCACCGTGGCGCTCACCAGGCGGAATCCGTCCATCCCCGGCCGCAGCTCGCGGTAGCGCTGCGGCGTGGTGATGGCGTCGGCGGCGCTCTCGGCGCGAAGGTCGATGTCGGACATCAGACAAGACGTTAGGGACGCGAGGGCGCGAAACACACGTCGGCGTGGACGTGTGCTCGGGTGGATTCGGGACGGACTGGGGCTGGGTCAGCGACCGCCGCCGCCTGCTCCGCCGGGCTGGAATACGTGGATGCGGATTCGCATGGTTCTGGAAAAAGTGGACGTTAGTGGACAAAAAATACGTCGCTCCGGCATAGGATACCGTGCGACGTCCACCGCGTCAAGCTTCTTCTTCGGGGAGGATCAGGCGGCGGTGCTCGCGGGGGTGGGAAGCGGTTCGACGTCCAGGTCCAGCCGCTCCACGGGGATTGGCGCGCCCCAGATCCGCGCGGCCACGGAAGCCACCTCCGCCGGGTCGCCGGTGGTGATGATGCGGAGCGATCCGGCGCCGTCCTCCGCCAGCGCGCCGCGCTCGCGCAGCACGCGCTCGGTCTGGCGGGCGATGGCGGGGCCGCTCTCCACGATGCGCACGCCGGGCCCCAGCGCGGCGGCGATCTGCTCGCGGACGAAGGGATAGTGCGTGCAGCCCAGGACGACCGTGTCGACCCCCGCGGCCTTCAGCGGCTCGGTGTAGCCGGGGAGGAGGCCGCGCAGCACCTCGTCGTCCAGGTGGCCGTCCTCGATGGCGTCGGCCAGGCCGATGCACGGCTGCGCGATCACCTGCGCGCCGTTGCCGTACGCCCGCACCAGCCGGTCGTAGCGCTCCGAGCGCAGCGTGCCCGCGGTGGCCATCACCCCCACGCGCCCGTTCTTCGACAGCGCCACCGCGGGCTTCACCGCCGGCTCCAGGCCCACCACGGGGATGGAGAGCCGCTCGCGCAGCAGCTCCAGCGCGGCGCCGCTCGCGGTGTTGCAGGCCACCACCAGGAGCTTGGCGCCGCGGCGCTCCAGGTAGTGCCCGCCGGCCACGGTCCGGGCGCGCACCTCGTCCACCGTACGGTCGCCATAGGGGACGAAGGCGCTGTCGGCCACGTAGAGCAGGTGCTCGCGCGGGAGCAGTTCGCGGATCTCGCGGGCCACGCTCAGCCCGCCGATCCCGCTGTCGAAGATCCCGACCGGGCGCGGTGCGTCCATCAGTTCCCCAGCGGCACGGTAGCGCCGAACTGCACGCCGCCGGTGGGCGCGGGCGCCACGTCCACGTGCGTGTCGAAGTCGCGCAGGTAGGCGCTCACGAAGGCGTCGGCGCCAGAGAAGAAGAACCAGAAGACCGAAAGGGTGATCCAGTCCTCGCGCTCGTTGCGGCGGGCGCGCACCAGCGGCAGGGTGCGGTCAGGCGCCAGCAGCCCCTCCTCGCGGCGGGTGCGCTCCAGCTCCTTGGCCTCGTCGAGCTTCTGGTCGGCCTTGTACAGCATCCACAGGCTCCCCGACTCGAGCGCGAAGTACACCGCCCCGCGCCCCGACGCGCCGATGGACGACTGCCCCCACCCGGGAAGCACCAGCGAGCGGAAGAACGCGCCGCGCGGCGAGATGCGGTACTTCTGCTGGGTGCTGTCGGTGACGGGCGGCCGGCGCGTGGCGCTGTCGGGCACCAGCGGCCGCTGCTGCCGGTCCTTCAGCCGCAGCGAGTCGGTGACCTGCGCGCGCGCGGGCGCCGCCGCGGCCAGCAGCAGCGGCACGGTGAGCAGGGCCAGTCGGCGCCACGAAAACGGGATCATCTCGGGTCGGGTTCGCGGGTGTTGGGGATCGACGATGTTGCAAGCCCCGGTCCGGCCGCAAAGCTAAGCGCACGACGGCCATGGGCGCAAAGCCGCCCGCGTGAGGGTGGGATGAGGATGGGTTACGCTCACCACGGGCCGATGAGGAACGCTTCGACGGAATGATCACCGGGGCCCACCAGGGCCAGGGATCACTTTGGCGCGATGATCACCGGGTGGCCGAGGCTGGGGATCGCTTCGGCAGCATGATCACCGGGCGGCTGAAGCCGCGTGGATTGGACGGAATTCCACCCATCCCCCCGGTAACCGCGCCCACAGCCTCGCGGCAGTTTGCGAGGCTTCCTGTAGTCGTAGCCGTGGCTTCAGCCGCCCCGGTGCGAGATTGCCGAAGGGTGACCCTGCTCATGTGCCGCGATTCCGCCGGTTCCCGGCTCTGGGAGCAATCGTTGCGAGAGCGGGTAATCAGCCCCGTCCTCCACAACCCTGTCGATCGATGATGATGAAGATCCGCGCCGCACTCGCGCTTTCGCTCCTCTCGGCCGCCTGCGCGCCGGCCGCGCAGACGCCCTCCGTGCCTTCGGCGGCCGGATTGGGGCTGGCGGCGGCGGACACGGGAACGCTGGTGCTGATGGGGACCACCGACCTGCACGGCTGGGTGCTGCCGTACGACTACTACACGGGGAAGGCCACCAACAACAGCCTGGCCTCGCTGGTCCCCATGATCGACAGCGTGCGCGCCGCCAACCCCGGCCGCACCATCCTGGTCGAATCCGGCGACCTGTTGCAGGGGAATCCGCTCGATTTCGTGTACTCTCGGCTTCAGCCCGGCGAAACGCACCCGCTGGTCGCCGCGATGAACCTGGTGGGCTACGACGCGGCGGCGATCGGCAACCACGAGTTCAACTACGGAATCCCGCACCTGGACACGGCGGTGCGGCAGGCGCGCTTCCCCTGGCTCTCGGCCAACACCTTCCGCGCGGGCACCGATCAGCACGCCTACCGCGCCTACACCATCGTCGAACGGACGGTTGCCGGGCGGCCGGTGAAGATCGGGATCACCTCGGTCACGCCGCCGGGAGTGGCGATCTGGGACCGCGACAACGTGCGCGGGCGGCTGGACTTCCGCGACATCGTGGCCAGCGTGCGCCCCGTGGTCGCGCGAATGCGGGCCGAGGGCGCGGACCTGGTGGTGGTCGCCGCGCACAGCGGGCTGGAGGGCTCGAGCTATGACACCGCCGCCACGCACGTCCCCGCCGAGAACGCGGCGGTGGACATGGCCCGGCAGGTCCCCGGCATCGACGTGATCCTGATGGGCCACACCCACCGCGAGGTGGCGGATACCACCATCAACGGCGTGCTGGTGCAGCAGGCCAAGAACTGGGGCGCGTCGCTCGCCGTGAGCACGCTCACGTTGGGCCACGGTGGGGACGGATGGCACGTGCTCGCCAAACACGGCCGCATCCTGCGCCCCGTGGAAGGCCGCGCGGACACACGGCTGCAGGCGGCGCTCGCCCAGGCGCACGAGCGCACGCGCCAGTACGTGGGCCGGCAGATCGGCGTGTCGACCGACGAGTGGACGTCGGAGCTGTCGCGGACGCGCGACACGCCGATCACCGACCTGATCAACGACGTGCAGCGCCGCGTGACCGGGGCCGACCTGTCGAGCACGGCCGCGTTCTCGCTCGGCTCGCGCATTCCGCGCGGCCCCATCACCATGGCCGACGTGGCGGGGCTGTACATCTACGACAACACGCTGAAGGCCGTGCGCATCTCCGGCGCGCAGCTCCGCGCGTACCTGGAGAAGAGCGCCGAGTACTACCTCCCCTGCCCCGGCGGCCAGTGCGAGCGCGTGACCAATCCCGCGGTCCCGGGCTACAACTTCGACGTGATCAGCGGCGTGGACTACGCGCTCGACCTGACGAAGCCGGTCGGCCAGCGGGTGGTGAAGCTGGAGCGCAACGGGCGCACGGTGGCGCCAACGGACAGCTTCACCATCGCGCTGAACAACTACCGCGCGAGCGGGAGCGGCGGCTTCTCCATGCTGATCGGCGCGCCCGTGGTCTATGATCGCGGCGAGTCGATCCGCGACCTGCTGATCGCCGACCTCCAGCGCCGCGGCCGCATCTCCCCCGCCGACGTGTTCCGGAAGAACTGGGAGATCATCCCCGCCGCCCTGGCCGACCGCGCCGCGGTGGAGCAGCGGAACGAGGGGGCGCAGGCGCGGTAGGCCGGATTTCGCACGCAGCGATGCAAGCGATCGCCAACCGTAATCGTGCGGAACGGACGACATCTTGTCGCCTCCATCTCGCGCCGGGCGGCTGAAGCCACGGCTACGACGACAGGAAGCCTCGCAAACGGCGCGAGGCTGTGGGCGCGGGTGCCGTGGCGATGCGCGGGATTCCGCTCTATCCACGACATGTGTGCGCGCAGATTCCTGCGAATCGAGAGGATGCCGATCTAACTGCCTCGCGCGGTTTGCGAGGCTTCCCGTTGTTGTAGACCGCGGCTTCACCCGCCCCGGCGCTATTGCCGCCGGACCGATTCCCAGCCTTGCCTCGCCACGGCGGGCGGGAGGATCTGTCCCGATCTCTTGACCGATACCCTTGCGCCACCGGGCGGACAAGATGAGTAATGAGGTTGCCGGGCCTTCCGGCTACATCATTGTCCCATCTACAGATCGGCAGGTGAACGATGCGAGTGGTTTGGGCCTTGGGTGGACTTCTGCTCCTTTCGGCCGTGCCCGCGAGCACGCCGGTGAAGGCGACGAGTTGTGATGCCTCGTATCCCGATTACTGCATCCCGCCGCCTCCGCCGGACCTGGACTGCCCCGACATCAGGGGCCACAAGCCGTTCCGCGTGCGGCGGCCCGATCCGCACCACTTCGACCGTGACCACGACGGGTGGGCGTGCGAGCCGCCCAAGGTGAAGCCCAAACCCTGACCCGATAGAACGGATGAGGCTCCGAACGCTCGCCGCCGCTGTCGCCGCCCTGCTCGTCTCATCCACGGCCGCCGCGCAGCACCGGACCGCATCGGCGGCCGACGCCGCGCTCCCTCGCGAGCACGCGCGCACCGCCGTGCGGGCCGCGGCGGGTAGCGAGCGGTCGCGCGGCGATTCCGGGCGCGTCGAAATCCTGGCGGCGAACCGGGTGTCGCCCGGCCGGGCACGGCTGCTCGGCGCTCTGGTGGGCGCGGGCGTGGGCGTCACCACCTTCTTCCTCACCGAATACCGCAGCGACTACTGCCGCGATCCAGACATGATCGGGTGCGAGATCGCCATCCCGGTCTACGCGCTGGGCGGCGCGGCGGTGGGCGCGCTCACCGGCCAGATCGTGGCGCTGGCGGTCAACCGCGAATAGCCTGCGGTTGAGTGAATCCATCGAACGCGAAAAGAGCGGAGAGCGCGCAAGGCTCTCCGCTCCTTCACATTCTTCCGGCCGATCCGGCGGCGCCCGGTCTATCCGTGCGAGATGGCCACGCCGCTCGCGACGATGGCCAGCACCAGCGCGGCGGAAACGACGGCGGCGGCAAGGAGCACCCAGCCGTGGATTCCATCGACCCGGTCGCGCCAAGCCACGCGCAGCAGCCCCGACGCCGCCAGCGGCCACACACCCGCGCCGCCCCACTGCGTGTGCGCCTCCACGTGCGGGTTCGCGGGGCCGATGCGCGCGGCGGCGGCCATCAGCGCGCCCTGGCCGGTGAGGAACGAGAGGAGCGCCGCGGCGGCACCCAGCATCAGCAGGGCCCCCGCGACGGTGCGGAAGCCCGGTCGTTTCGTGACGGCGCCGAGCACGTCGGCCGCGGCGCCGGTCACGATCAGCGCAACGGGGAAGTGCGCCAGCCAGACGTGCGCCGTCACGCCGCGTGCGCCGTCAGCAGCCCCTCGCGAAGCGCAAGGCGCACCAGCTCGCTGCGGTGGTGGATGCCAAGCTTCTCCATCAGCCGCTCGCGGTACGTCTCCACCGTCTTTCCGCTGATCCCCAGCCGCACGCCGATCTCGGCGCTGCTGTAGCCTTCGGCGGTCAGCGCCAGCACCTCGCGCTCGCGCGCGCTCAGGCGGGCCAGCGGCTGCTCGCGCCCCTGGTCCTTCGGCTCGCGGTAGTTCTTCACCAGCAGCCGCGCCGCACCGGGGTCCAGGTACACGTCGCCGCGGGCCACCACGCGCAGCGCCTCGGCCAGGTCGGTGTCGGCGCTCCCCTTGGTGATGTACCCCGCGCCGCCCGCCTCCAGCACGGGGAGGAGGTACTCGGTCTCGCCGTGCAGCGTAAGCGCCAGCACGCGCGTGGGCAGGCCCTTCGCGGCGATCTGGCGCGTGGCGGCCAGCCCGCCCATCCCCGGCATCGAAAGGTCCATCACCACCACGTCGGGGCGGAGCTGTTCCACCAGCGCCACGGCGTCCTCGCCGGTGCCGGCCTCACCCACCACGTTCACGTCGGGCTCGGACGACAGGAGCGCGCGCAGGCCGGCGCGCATCACGGCGTGGTCGTCCACCAGGAGCACCCGGATGGCCGTCATCGTATCCTCCCAGGCTAATGCGGCGCGCAAGTTCGCGCCTGTGGGTACGGTGGAAAGATGCCCCCCGCGCGCCACGCCGCATGCCGGGAGTTGGGCGGAAGATCCGTAAGGTATCCGCCCATTCCCTCTGTCAGGGCGGGGCACGCCTCCCGCGTAACCCTGCCGCATCCCATCGGGTGCGGCCCCGCGGCTGCCGTGGTTGACCGGCCGCCGCCCGTGCCGCCATCGTTCCGTCCCGACGTCCATCGTCCACCCGCTGACCGGTTCCGCGCGCCCATGCACTCGATCCCCGTCACCTTTCCCGGCTCGGCCGGTCACAAGCTCAGCGGCCGGCTGGAGATGCCGCCCGACGGCGAGGCGGTGGGCGGCGCCGTGATCGCGCACTGCTTCACCTGCTCCAGCACGCTCACCGCCGTGGTGCAGGTGGCGCGGGCGCTGGCGCGTGATAAGCTGGCGGTGCTGCGCTTCGACTTCACCGGGCTGGGCGAGAGCGAGGGCGAGTTCGCGCAGCATCACTTCTCGGCCTGCGTGGAAGACCTCGCTTCGGCGGCGGAGTTCATGGAGGCACGCGGCTTCCCCGTCCGCCTCCTGGTGGGCCATTCGCTGGGCGGCACGGCGGCGCTGGCGGCGGCCGCGTCCATCCCGTCGCTCTCGGCCGTGGCCACCATCGCCTCGCCGTTCGATCCCTGGCACGCCGCCCGGATGTTCGGCGACTCGCTGGAGCAGATCGAGCGCACCGGCGAGGCGCAGGTGCAGATCGCGGGGAAGCCGTTCCGCGTCACCCGAGAGTTGCTGGAGGACCTGCGCGGCGCGCGGATGGAGGAGGCGATCCACGGCCTGCGCCTGCCGCTGCTGGTGCTCCACTCCCCCGCCGACCAGACGGTGGACATCGGGAACGCCACCAAGATCTGGATGGCCGCGCGACACCCCAAGAGCTTCGTCTCGCTCGATGACGCCGACCACCTGCTGAGCCGCAAGGAAGACGCGATGTACGCCGGCCGGGTGATCGCCGCGTGGGCGAGCCGGTGGATGCCGGAGCCGCGCGAGCTCACCGTGGACGAGCTGGCGGGGGATGGGCAGGTAGTGACGGTGACGCCCGGCGGCGCCTTCCGCACCGAAGTCGCCGCGGGCCGCCACGTCTTCGTGACGGACGAGCCGGTGGCGGTGGGCGGCACCGACGCGGGGCCCACGCCGTACGACCTGCTGGCCGGGGCGCTGGGCGCGTGCACGGGGATGACGCTGAAGGCCTATGCCGAGCGGAAGGGTTGGCCGTTGGAGGAGGTGATGGTGCGGCTCACGCACGGCAAGGTGCACGGCGTTGACCAGGCCACCTGTGCCGACCGCGAGCCGCGCGTGGACCGCATCGAGCGCCAGGTGAAGATCGACGGCGACGCGCTCACCCCCGAGCAGCGCACCCGCCTCCTGGAGATCGCCGACCGCTGCCCCGTCCACCGCACCCTGAGCGCCGGCGTCTTCGTCGAAACGAAGCTGCTGGAGGACGATGGTTAGCTGCGGATCGGGCGGGCGTTCACCCGAATCCGCACAGTAAAGTCGTCCTGAGGGCGCCGCCGCACGAAACCCGCGGCCACACTGAATTCTGGCGGCGACCGAAGGATCCAAAACCGCGGCAACGCTACCGTCTGCCCTGACGGTTGAAGTTTGCCCTGCGCACCTCGAAAAGTAGATTCCGAGCCCCGCCGGCAGATCCTTCGTCGCCGCCAGAATCCAGTGCGGACGCGGCTAACGTGAAGCGGCTCCTCAGGATGACATCATCCTGGCAGCGCTGAACCCCATCATCCAGATCCGACCATCACGGCCCCGGCTGAACCGTCCGTGTGGAGACGAAGCCCGCGAACTGGCGGAGGTAGGCGGCCAGGAACTCGCGCGTGGGCTCGTGCGCCAGGCGGCCGTCCTCGAACTTGCCGCCGGCCTGCGCCACCAGCACCCCCGCGTGCGGAAAGTTCAGCGCCAGGCACGAGAACATCACGTCGCGCAGGTGGATCTGCCCGCGCGCGGTGCCCACGGCGCTCCCGCTGGCGCCGATGATGGCCACCGGCTTGTTCACCAGCACCGACTTGTATCCCGGCCGCGACACCCAGTCGATGGCGTTCTTCAGCACGCCGGGGATGCTGTAGCAGTACTCGGGAGATGCGATCAGCACCCCGTCCGCCGCGGCGATCGCCCGCTTCAGCGCCTCCACCGGCTCCGGCCGCGCGCCGTCGCGGTCGATGTCCGCGTCGTACAGCGGCACCTCGCGCACGCGGTCCCACGGCTCGATCGTCACCCCCTCCGGCGCCAGCTCAACCGCCGCCCGCAGCAGCGCGCGGTTGAACGACCCCGCTCGAATGCTCCCCGCGATCCCCACGATCTTCATCCCATCCCCTTCCGATAGACCACTCATCGCGCAGTGTGCGCCGCTGATTCCTCGCGGTTCCGCGCATCATCGCCCGGCCCCGCATCGTTCCGGCGCAGCACGCGGAAGGCCACGTCCTCGCCGTAGCCGCCCTCGTACGCCAGCGCGGACCAGAGCATCCCCATCGGCTCGGTGAAGCGGGCGCTGGTGAGCGGGCCGGCGTTGGCCACGTCGAACCCCAGCTCGCGCGCCAGATCGGCGACCACCACCTTCGCCCCGGCGTCGTCGCCGCAGACGATCACGGTGGCGGGGGCGCCGTGCGCGGCGGGGGCGGCCACCGTGGCCGAGGCGACGGTGTTGAACGCCTGCACCACGCGCGCGCCGGGCACCCTGGCCGCCACCTCCTCCGCCCCCGAGGTGGTGGTGCCCACCGCCAGCGCATTCTCGCCCACCCACGGCACCGTCACCACCAGCAGGATCTTTCCGTCCGGCAGTCCGTCCGCCAGCGCATCGTCCACTGCTTCCCACGGCACCGCCAGCACCACCAAGTCCGCCTCCGCCACCGCCTCGCCGCGCGGCGCCTCGTGGATTCGGCCGCCGGACGCATCGATCACCTGCCGCGCGCTCTCGCTCCCCGGGCGCGACGCGGTGACGGTGACGCGGTGATGCCGCGAGAACGCCAGCGCCAGCGCGCCGCCCATGTCGCCCGTGCCGATCAGCGCGATGTTCATCCGGTCATTCCCTCCGTCAACAGGTGATGGGCGGCGGCGGCAAGCAGCATGCCCTTCCCCACGGATCTTCGAACGAATCCAGAGAAGAAAAACCGGGCGGCCGCGTCTTGAGCGGCCGCCCGGTTGAGCTTTCGATGATTTCCAGGCGTCGTCAGGCCGCCCTGGCGGCGGTGGCGGCCGGCGGCACGTGCGTGAGCCACCCGTAGGTGTCGGGCAGCGTCCCGTGGACGATGCCCAGGAAACGCTCCTGGATCTCGGTGGTGATGGGTCCGCGGCGGCCGGCGCCCACCTTCACCCCGTCGATGGAGCGCACGGGCGTGAGCTCGGCCGCGGTGCCGGTGAAGAACACCTCGTCGCCCACGTACAGGAACTCGCGCGGCAGGTTCTCCTCGCGCACCTCGTACCCCAGGTCGCGGGCGATACGGATCACGCTGTCACGCGTGATGCCTGCCAGGATGTTGGCCGAGATCGGCGGCGTGAACAGCGTCTTGTCGCGGATGATGAAGATGTTCTGCCCGGTGCCCTCGGCCACGTAGCCGAAGCTGTCGAGCATGATGGCCTCGGAGAAGCCGCGCTCCTTGGCCTCGATCTTCGCCAGCTGCGAGTTGAGGTACGCGCCGCCCGCCTTGCCCAGCGAGGGGAAGGTGTTGGGCGCGGCGCGGCTCCAGCTGCTCACGCACACGTCCACGCCGTTCTCCAGCGCGCCCTCGCCCAGGTACGTCCCCCAGATCCACGCCACGATGAACGTTTCCACGAAGCGGTCGTCGGGGAGCACGCCCATCTGCTCGCCGGTCCGCGCGATCAGCGGGCGCAGATAGCAGTGGCGCACCTCGTTGGCCGCCACCACCTCGATCGCCGCGTCGCTGAGCGATTCGGCCGTATGGTGGCAGGGGATGCGGTAGATGCGCGCCGAGTCGACCAGGCGGCGCATGTGCTCGTGCAGGCGGAAGATGGCCGGGCCGTCGGGCGTTTCGTAGCAGCGGATGCCTTCGAACACGCAGCTGCCGTAGTGCGCCACGTGGCTCATCACGTGGATGGTGGCGTCGCGCCAGTCCACCAGCTGCCCGTCGCGCCACACCAGCCGCGTGGGCCCGGAAGTCTGCTCCATTGTATCCCTCGCCCCGCAGGATCGGTTGTCTGGGTGCCGGAAAAATCGGGTTGATTTCGCCGATGTTCTAGCCGCTCAACGCCTTCCGCGCAAGGCTGGCGCGGGGAAGACAGGGGGATTTCCCCACGCCCGCAAGGAAATCCCCCGCTGTCCGATGGGCACCCATACAGCACATCGTGAAGCCATTCCGCGGCGCTCCCGCCGCGCGATCCGTCTACACCCGCGAGAGGCCCCGCGCATGCTCGATCCCTTCGTCCGCCGCTTCATCCGCGCCAGCCTGCTGTGGCTGGGGTTCGGCGTGGTGCTGGGGGTGTGGATGGCACTCTCGCCCGCCGCGGTGGCGTACCGCCCGGCCCACGTGCACGCCAACCTGCTCGGGTTCGTGAGCATGATGATCTTCGGCGTGGCGTATCACGTGATCCCGCGCTTCACCGGGCACCCGCTGCACAGCCGGCGCGCGGCGAACGTCCACGTTTGGGTCGCCAACGCCGGGTTGGCGGCGATGGTGGGCGGCTTCATCCTCCGCGTGCACCTGTGGCTCCCCGGCTCCGCGCTCCTCGGCGTCGGCGGCGCGGCCGAGGCGCTCGGCGCGTTCCTCTTCATCTACAACCTCTGGCGCACGATGGACGAGCCCGTCCGCCGCCCCGGCGCGCTCCCCACCCTCGATCGCACATCACCGACAACGCGCTCCGCCGCCATCCGCGCGGCGAGCTGACCCTCAACCCGGACTGAGAGCACGCCATGCCCACGACCATCGAGATCACGCCCGAGCTTACGGTGAACGAGATCACCGTGCGCTTCCCCGGCACCCTGCAGGTCTTCCAGCACTACGGCATCGACGCCTGCTGCGGCGGCGGCAAGCCGCTGGGTGAAGTGGCCACCCGCCACGCCCACGACCTGGACGCCCTCCTCGCCGACCTCCGCACCGCCGCCGAGCGCGGCGACTGAGCCGGCATCGAGCCATCAACGGACGCGCCCCGCCACGATCCGTCGTGGCGGGGCGCGCGTCGTCTGCGGAGGGACCGCGGTCAGTTCATCACCTGCGGCCACGGCGGGCAGAACTTCACCGGAAGCACCGTGCTGATCAGCCGGAAGTCACGCTCGTTCTCGGTGATCACAGTCACCCCCAACTCGCGCGCCGAAGCCGCGATCAGACAGTCGTTCGGGAACGAGCGGGTGACACCCTGAGGGGTGAGCTTTTTCATTCGGACCAGGTGCGGCACCACCAGCCCGGCCTGCTTCCAGTCGCGGTGCGTGGGAGTGATCACCCGGCGGGTGGCTTCGAATGGCTCGATGAACAGCTCCTGCGTGCGCCGCTCCAATTTCGTGCTCAACGCGCCGGCCAGCAGCTCGTTCGCCACGGTGGAGTGCAGATAGATGAACGGGGCGAAGTTCCAGGCGAACTGCTCCAGCGCAGTGTTCCACGGGTCCTCGCGCGTTGCCCGGATGTACAGCCCCGTGTCGAGGATGTACTTGGGCATTCAAAGCTCCACGTTCTCGGCGTAGATGTCCACCAGCCCGGCCCCGCGCATCCCCCGGATCCCCTCCGCCAGCGCGTTGCGGAACGCGACCATGTCGAGCGCCAGCTCGATGGTCTCGGTCTCGGTGCTGGTGCCCAGCAGCTGCTTCGCGCGATCGATCTTGGACTGGTGCAGTCTCATGTTCTTCCTCCTGGGGATTTCCCGGTCGGACCGCCTGGGCTTTGCCATGATGCCTCCATGTGTCTGCACACCCACGTCGAATGTACAGACGGCGACGCATCCAAGGAAGCGAATCCCCCCGGAAAACGGAAGAGGAAAGCGCAACACGGCCACCGTTGGACCATGTTGCGCTATCGCTGGCGTCAGACGTGCGGTCCGTTGCTACCGGGCGTAGAACTCCACCACCGCGGCGTCGTCCACGATCAGGGGGACGTCGGCCCGCATCGGCAGCGTGATCATGCGGCCGCCGAACTTGTCGGTGGGGTCGATGGCCAGGTAGCCGGGGAGGCGCACCTGCGGGCCGTGCTCCACCGAGCTCTTCACCTCGGGCATGTTGCGGGCGCGGTCCGACACGCCGATCTGGTGCCCCACGTTCACCATGAACCCGGCGCGGTCCACGCGGCGGCCGTTCACGCGGATGTGCCCGTGCGCCACCAGCTGCCGCGCGGCGGGGATGGTGGGCGCGATCCCCAGGCGGAACACCACGTTGTCGAGCCGGCGCTCCAGCAGGGCCAGCAGCGCCTCGCCCGTCTTGCCGCCCTGCTTGTTGGCCAGCGCCATGTAGTTGCGCAGCTGGCGCTCGCTCACGCCGTAGTTCAGCCGCAGCTTCTGCTTTTCCAGCAGCTGCCGGCCGTACTCGCTCTGCTTGCGGCGGCCGCGCCCGCTGCCGCCGCCGGTGGGGCCATGCTGCCCCGGCGGGTACGGCTTCTTGTCCGAGGTCTTGCGCGTGAGGCCGGGGAGCGGCGTCCCCAGGCGGCGAATGGACTTCAGGCGTGGCCCTCGCTTGGCGACCATCGAGCATCCTCCAGTCAGGTTCCTCCATCTCGCCCGCGGCTCTTCCTGCAAACCCTGCTCCGCGCGCCGCCCACCGTCCGGATCCGCGTCCGAAGGGACGCCAATCTACACACGGTGAAGCGGCGATGACAACGAACCGTTGCCCCCAGCCCCGCGAACCCCCAACGTTGCGCCGAGGAGCGGATCGGTCCAGCGCAGACGGGAGCGGGAGCATGGACGTGTTCATCACTGGCGCCACGGGGGTGCTCGGCCGCCCCGTGGTGCGCATGCTGGCCGCCGAGGGCCACCACGTGCGCGCCCTGTCGCGCTCCGAGAGCAACGACGCGCTGCTGTCGCGGCTGGGCGCCACCCCCGTGCGCGGCGACCTGTTCGACGCCGCCTCCGTCGCCGCCGCGGTGGCGGGGAGCGAGGCCGTGCTGCACCTGGCCACCCGAATCCCTCCGCGCAGCCGCGCCACCGCGGCCGACGCGTGGGCCGAGAACAACCGCATCCGCGTCGAGGGCACGCGCAACCTGGTAGATGCGGCGCTGGCGGCGGGCGTCTCCACCCTCCTCTACCCCAGCGTCGTCTTCACCTACGCGGATGGGGGCGATGACTGGATCGACGCGGCGAGCGGCGCCGTGGAGGCCGGCCCCATGCTCGCCTCCACGCTGCAGGCCGAGGAGCAGTTGAAGCGCTTCAGCGACGCGGGGAAGCGCGGGATCGTGCTGCGGATGGGCTACTTCTACGGCCCCGAGGCCGAGAGCAGCCTGGACGCGCTGGCGCTGGCCCGGCGCGGCGCCGCGATCCTGGCCGGCCCCGGCGACGCGTTCTATCCCTCGGTCTGGGTGGAGGATGCGGCCTCCGCCGTCGTTGCCGCGCTCCGCTCCGCCCCCGCCGGCGTGTACGACGTGGTGGACGACGATCCGCTCCCCCGCCGCGAGCTGGCCCGCGCCGTGGCCGACGCGGCGGGCCGCCCCTTCGTGGTCCGCCCGCCGATGTGGCTGCTGAAGCTGGTGGGTGGCCGCGAGACGGCATTCATGGGCCGCAGCCAGCGCGTCTCCAACCACCGCTTCAAATCCGCCACCGGCTGGGCGCCCACCGTCCACGACGCGCGCGACGGCTGGCAGCGGATCGCCGCGGCGCTGAGGCAGCCGCAGCACTGAGGAACTGCGAACAGGTGCGTGAGTGCGTGAGTGCGTGAGTGCGTGAGTGCGTGAGTGCGTGAGTGCGTGAGTGCGTGAGTGCGCTAGTGCGTGAGTGCGCTAGTGTGTGTGCACACCGGAATTACAAGGAGGCGGCACCGCGATCCGCGGCGCCGCCTCCGTGCTTCCTCGGCTCCGAAGCGAGATCAGTTGCTCGCCGGCGCCCAGCCGAGTGTCTCCACCGCGCGCTGCTTCCCCAGCTTGGGCAGATCGTCCGCGGGGTAGAGGTCGAGCGTCACGTCATCCTTCACCGGGCGCTCGCCGTGGTCGCGGTCGAAGGCCACGCTGGCAACCAGGATGGCGCCCTGCTCCGTCAGCCGGGCCGCGGCGGGGCCGCCGTACGCGGCCACCTCGAAGCGCCCGTCCACCAGCCAGATCCCCGCGCGCGGCAAGGTGTTCTGCCGCCAGCGGAGGGTAACGCGCCGCTCCTCGTAGAACGAGTCCGGAACCAGCTTGCTGTCTTCCATCTTCCCTGCCGTGATGATGCGTGGCCCCCGGGGAGTTCGAGGCCATCGGTACACCGCACCGCCGGGCCATGTGCCGGATGTTCCCGCCGTGGCACAATCACCGCCCATCCCGTGTCACACCATCCGGCGCGGAGCATGCGCGGGCGGCGGCGGAGAGGATTCGGACAGCGGATCAGGGGAGTCGGGGATGACCGGGATAATGGGGATGATGTCGTCGCGCGCATTCGGGATCGCGGCGGGGATGGCGCTCGCGGCGCCGGCGCACGCGCAGTCGCCCGCGGTGCAGGTGCGCGACGTGGACGTGACGGGCACGCGCGGGCTCCCCGAATCCACCGTCCGCGCGGTGATCCACACGCGGGAGACGAGTTGCCGCTCGCCATTCTACGCGCCCGCCTGCCTGCTGGGCATCCGCGGCACACGGCAGCGGGCGCCGCTGGACACCATCGAGGTGCGGCAGGACGTGGAGCGCATCGACTCGCTCTACCGCGCCTGGGGATTTCCCGAGGCGCGCACCAGCAGCGACGTCCGCCCCGCCGGCGGCGGCGTGGCCGTGCGCTTCAGCGTGGCGGAAGGCGAGCCCGTGCGCGTCCGCTCCGTCACCGTCCGCGGATTGGAGACGATCCACCCCGCCGTGCGGACACCGGCGCTGCCGCTGCACGCGGGCACCCTGTACGCCATCGCTCTGCTGGAGCAGTCCGAGCGCGTGCTGGCCACCGCCGCGGCCGAGCGCGGCCATGCCTTCGCCACGGTCGAAGCCTCGGCCACGCAAAACCCCGCCGCGCGCACCGCCGATGTGGTGCTGGAGGTGGTCCCCGGCCCCGTCGCCGTCTTCGGCGCCACGCAGGTCGCGCCCGAGCCGCCGCTGCGAGAACGAGACGTCACGCGGCGCCTGGCCTGGCAGCCGGGCGAGCGCTTCGACCCCGGCAAGATCAGGCGCACGCAGGAGCGGCTGTACGCGCTCCCCATCGTGCAGGAGGCGCGGATCGAGCCGGTGCCGTCGGCCAGCCCGGGCGACACCGCGGTGAACCTGCGCATCGCGGTCACGCCCACGCGCGTGGGCGCCTTTCAGCTGGAGGGGATCGTATCGTCCAGCACCTGGATACGTGTCGAGCCGCTACTTCCTGGGCGCGCCGCGGGTGGTCACGATCTCGGCCGGCGCCACCAACCTGCTCAACTCGCAGCTCCGCGGCTTTCCCTGCACCGGCGGCGCGGGCGGCGAGTTCGCGGAGCCCGGCTGGTTCGTGAGCGGCCAGCTGCGCGAGCCCGTGGGCGCCGACACCTGGCTGCTGCTGGACGGCTCCGTGCGCCGCGAATCATCCCCCCGGGCGTACGTGCTGAGCGGGGTGAACGGCCGCGCGGCCATCTCGCGCCACGTGCGGCCGGGGGTGAACGTGGTGGCCGGCCTCGCGCCGGAGCGGACGGACAACCGCGGCGCCGCGGCCTTCTTCTGCGGCGCGTACGGCGCCTGCACCGGCGCGCAGCTCGGCGAGCTCACCGGCACCACCACGCTGATCCCCGTGCAGGCGGCGGTCACCTGGCAGAACCCTGCCGTCCGCGCGCCCAACACCGGCGCGCCGCCGGGGATGGACGCGCCGCGCTGGATTCGCGGCGCGCGGCTCACGGTCTCCGCCGCGTCACGCGCGGTGATGTCGGACCGCGACTACCTGCAGGCGGTGGCGCAGGCCAACCTCGCCCGTCGCCTGGGCGGCCGCGCGGAGGTGGCCGCCCGCGTCCGCGCCGGCGCGCTGGGCGGTGACACCGAGACGCTGCCGCCGCACCTGCGGCTGTACGGCGGGGGGCCGCTGGGCGTGCGCGGCGTCTCCACCAACCTGCTGGGCCCCAAGCTGCTGATCGCCGACTCGGCCAGCCTTCCCGCCGGCTGCACCGCCGCCGCGGGCGCCTGCGAGGGCGTGCGCGTGGACCGCGACGAGGTGGGCGTACGCGCGGTGGGCGGAACCGCGTTGCTGGAGGCCGGCGTGGAAGCGCGCGCCTGGGCCGCGCGCTGGCTGATGCTGGCCGCGTTCGTGGACGTGGGCGGCGTGCGCGCGTCGCTCCCGGCGGGCGCGCCCGCGGGGCTGGCGAACAGCGAGAGCGTGGTGACGCCCGGCATCGGCGCGCAGGTGGTCACCCCGTTCGGCCCCGTGCGCATCGACGCGGCGTACAACACGTCGCCCGCGCGGCGCTATCCGCTGCTGCTGCGCCAAGCGGGCGGCAGCGAGTACATCAACCTGGGCAACGCCGTCTACGACCCCTTCCGCAACGGCTTCCGCAGCCGCATCCAGCTACAGTTCACGATGGGGAACACGTTCTGAGCGGCCAGCCCACCCGCTCGCCCGCGTACTCCGCGCCGCCGTTTGACACTGAGATGTCGAGCGGCGGCGCGGTTCGCCTGACGATACCTGTGTGGGATTGACGTGAACCGTGACCGTGTCGATTGTCGATGCTCACGTTGCGGAGGAGAGGCTTGATGGCGGGGAAACGGCTGACACTGAGGGTGGATGACGACGTGCTCCGCCGCGCGCGCGCATATGCGGAGCAGCATCAAACCACCGTTTCACAACTCGTTGGGATATTCCTCGCCGGATTGGATCGCAATCAGCGGCAGGATCGAATTGCGGCGGTGCAGCGGCTGGCGGGGATACTTCCCGCGAGTACCGACGAGGCGGATTATTATCGACACCTTGAATCCAGGTATCTAGCCTGAAAGCGATCACCCCTTCCCTTCCCCATCCCCCGCGATCAGCGCGGCGATGCTGTCCAGCACGCGGGGGACGGGGGCGGTGGGGGGGACGACGAGGTAGCGCAGGCGCCACTCGGCCCCGAAGCGCTCCTTGTACTTTCGCAGCCCCTCGAGATCCTGGAAGTGCTCGCCGTGGCGGAAGACGAGCGAGCCCATCTCCTGCCAGCGCTCGCCCAGCGCGTGCGTCTGCAGCGATGCCAGCGGCGCCATCCCCAGGCTGAACTCGCGGTACCCGCGCGCCCTGGCCCACGCCATCAGCTCCACGAACAGGAACTCCATCACCCGCGGCGGGGCGGCGCGCGACCAGCGCACCAGGTCCACGGTGGCCTCGGTCCCCTCCGCCGCCAGCCACAGGTTGGCGAACGCCACGATCTTTCCCTCCACCCGCACCACCGCGGCGGGAAAGTTCGCGAGGTACGCCTCGCTGAACCGGCCAGACGCGAAGCCCTTCTCCGCGCCGCCGCGCCGCGCCAGCCAATCGTCCGAGACCGCCTTCAGCTCCGCGAACAGCGCCGGAACGTCCCCCGCCTCCACCACCTCGAAGCGCGCGCCCGCGTCCTGGGCCTGGTGGTGCGCGCGGCGCAGGCCGCGGCGCGCCGGGTCGTCGGGCGAGAAGGCGTCGAGGGGGACGATCGCCTCCTCGCCCAGCTTCAGCAGCACCAGCCCCATCTCCAGGTACAGCGGCAGGCTTTGGGCGGTGGCCTGGTAGAACACGGGCCAGGCGCCCTGCCGGTCGGCCTCCTCGCGGAAGCGCCA
>DASSJS010000491.1:0-16892 GCA_035691085.1 Longimicrobium sp. | reverse complement strand
GATCATTCGTCGTAGGCGCCGGGGCGTCGGGAAGGCGCCGCTGAACAGGTGCGCGAGTGCGTGAGTGCGTGAGTGCGTCGGGAGTTCCTGGCGCACTCACGCACTCGCGCACTTCCGCCCCGGTTCTCGACGCGGCGGAATGCACCCCGATCCATGCCGTAATCCAGCATCTACTCTCAATTTGCGTGAGACTCTGGTTTCGATTAGCATCGGCGTGACGGGCCGTCCCCACGCGGCCCGCGCCCCCGACGCCGGTGACCGAATCCAATGAGCGCTCCCCACAACACCAGCATCGTTCCGCCGCCGCCGCCCACGCCCATCGAGTGGCTGCTGTCGCCGTTCGGGCGCTTCGCGGCCACCGAGTCGGCCGGCGGGCTGGTGCTGATCGCGTCCACCCTCGCCGCGCTGGTGGCGGCCAACTCGGGGTGGGCCGGGGCGTATCATCACCTGTGGGAAACGCCGGTGGCGTTCCGCGTGGGCGGGCTCGCGCTGGAGTACTCGCTGCACCACTGGATCAACGACGGCCTGATGGCCGTGTTCTTCTTCGTGGTGGGGCTGGAGATCAAGCGCGAGGTGCTGGTGGGCGAGCTGGCCAGCGCCCGCCGCGCCGCGCTCCCCATCGCGGGGGCGCTGGGCGGGATGGTGGCGCCGGCGCTGATCTTCGTGGCGTTCAACCTGGGGGGCGCGGGGGCGGCGGGGTGGGGGATCCCCATGGCCACCGACATCGCGTTCGCCATGGGCGTGCTGGCGCTGGTGGGGAACCGGGCCCCCGCGCCGCTCAAGATCTTCCTGGCCGCCCTGGCCATCGCCGACGACATCGGCGCGGTGCTGGTGATCGCGGTGTTCTACACGGCCTCCATCAACACCGCCGTGCTGCTGGCGGGGGTGGGGCTGATCGTGGCGCTGGGCGTGTTCAACAAGCTGGGCGCGCGGCGGCCGTACGTGTACGTGGTGCTGGGGCTGGCGGTGTGGGTGTGCTTCCTGAAGAGCGGGGTGCACGCCACCGTGGCGGGCGTGCTGGTGGCCATGACCATCCCCGCGCGCACCCGCATCGACACCGGCGAGTTCTCGGAGCGCGGGCGCGCCATCCTGGACGCCTTCGACGCGGCGGGGCCGGATGGCGAGAACCTGCTCACCAACCGCGGCCAGCAGGCGGCCATCATCGAGCTGGAGAACACGGCCGAGGCCGCGCAGGCGCCGCTGCAGTGGATCGAGCACTCGCTGCAGCCGTGGGTCTCCTTCGTGATCATCCCCCTGTTCGCCTTCGCCAACGCGGGGGTGGAGCTGAAGGGCGAGCTGGCGCAGGCGTTCACCAGCCCGGTGACCATCGGCGTGCTGCTGGGGCTGCTGATCGGCAAGCCGCTGGGGATCACGCTGTTCGCCTGGCTGGCCACGCGGCTGAGGGTGGCCGCGCTCCCCGGCGGGTGCAACTGGCGCGCGCTGCACGCCGTGAGCTGGCTGGGGGGGATCGGCTTCACCATGTCGCTGTTCATCACCGGCCTGGCGTTCCGCGACGAGGCGCTGGTGACCGACGCCAAGGTGGGGATCTTCGCCGCGTCGGCGGCCGCCGCGGTCGCCGGCGCCCTCCTGCTGCGCCGCCAGCGCCCCTGCGACGTGCCCGAGGTTCCCGACGAGGATCTGCCGCTGGCGGAGCGGCCGTCCGCGGCGGTGGGATAGACCGCTGACAGGTGCGCCAGTGCGTGAGTGCGCGAGTGCGTTTCCGATTCCAACGCACTCACGCACCTGTTTTCACGCACCTTTTCTCACGCACCTGTCGAGCGTACCATCGTCTCGCGCGAGCCTCAACCAACGTGGCGAGGCCCGCCCGAAGAATCGGACGGGCCTCGTCGCCCATGCGGTTTCACCCTGCCCTTTGAGCCCTTGTGACCACTCAGCCGTGCCCACCCGGAGGACGCAGACTGCACGTGAGGTGGGGGTCGCGTCGGCGTTCTCGTTGATCGCCGGGCTCGCGTTACAGTACCGCCCTGACTTGTTGGTAGTTTCGCGGAGTCGATTAGGAAACCATGAGGCCCCCCATCCATCCTCCGTGATCTGCCGTACGGCGTTTCCCGGTGCCAGGTTTCACCGCCCGGCATCCTTTCAGATACGCGGGCGCCGGGAAAGGTTGCAACGTGCTCTCGCGGCCCCGGATCCACCCGGCCCCCGTCCCCGCCGTACCTTCTCCAACACCTCAACCGACCCGCACCCTGCCACCATCCAAGGAGCCCCCGATGGACTCGCCGAACCCCGCCGTGCTCAAGGAGCTCCGCCAGATCCCCGGCGTGGGTAAATCCATCGCCATCGACCTGTGGGACCTGGGCATCCGCCGCGTGGCCGACCTGAAGGACGGCGACCCGCAGGCGCTGTACGACCGCCTCTGCGAGCAGCGCGGGATGCACATCGACCGCTGCATGCTGTACGTGCTGCGCTGTGCCGTCTACTACGCCTCCAACTTTCCGCACGAGCCGGACAGGCTGCTGTGGTGGAACTGGAAGGACCGCGAACAGGTGCGCTAGTGCGTGAGTGCGCCAGTGCGTTCGTGCGATGGGTTCCGAGCGCACTCACGCACTCGCGCACTCACGCACCTGTTCGGCGGCTCATCCCATCGCGACCGCCGCCTTTGGCGCCGCCAGGCCCGGCTCCACGACGATCTCGGGCACTTCCACCTTCAGCACGGCGCGCGGGACCACCAGGACGTTGCAGCTGGCGCCGCGCAGCGCGGCTGCCGCGGTGCTCCCCAGCGCCAGGCGCGAGAAGCCGGAGCGGCCGTGGGTGCCCAGCACCAGCAGGTCGGCGTCCCACTCGTCGGCCTCGCGGCAGATCTCGCGCGGCACCTCGCCGAAGCGCACGCACGGGGTGATTTCCGAGCCGCGCGGGCGCTCTGCCACGAAGTCCCGCAGCTCGGCCTCGGCGGCATCCTTCAGCGCGTCTTCCTTCAGCGGCGGCGGGAGGAGCGCGTCGAACCACACCACCATCAGCGTGCGCAGCTCCAGCCCGCCGCCGAAGAGCCGCGCCGCGGCATCGGCGCCGCGGTCGTGCAGCTGGGCGCTCTCGTCGGACAGGTCGGTGGTGAGCAGCACCCGGCGCACGGGGCGCGCGAACGGCTGGTGGATCACCAGCACCGGCACCGGCGAGCCGCGGATCACGCGGTCGGCCGTGGTGCCCAGCAGGTTGCGCCAGAAGCGGCCGCGGCGGGTGGGACCCACGATCACCAGGTCGGCCTTCTCGCGCGCGGCCACCTCCACCAGCGTGCGCCCCGGCGAGCCCTCGATGCTGTGGCAGCGGATGCGCGTGTAGCCGTACCCCGCGGTCGTCCGCTCCAGCCGCGCGAGCTGGTCGCGGCAGTACTGGGTGCGGATGCCGGGGTCCACGTACGGCGCGTACTGGGCGTAGACGCTCAGGAACGGGGCCGGCATCTCGTGCACGTGCACCACGTGCAGGGTGGCGCCCAGCGCCTTGGCCAGCGCGACGGCGGGCGCAAGCACGGGGTCGTCCCCCTGCCTGCCGCCGCCCGGGTCGTCTTCGCCCAGGGTGGCCACGCCAACCACGATGTTCCGGATCGGGGCGATCATCGTTCCCTCCCTTACGGTGGTTCCCCGCGGCCGCGCGGCGCGGGCCGCGCGTTCTCCCGCATCATCTTCACGTTGCCGGTGCACGGGCCCGCACGGCGTGGGGCGGAGCGCGGCACCGTGTGGGGAGGCGGACGGCTCTCGTGTCGGAGACCGGATCCGCCCTATCCGCCTGCCGTCATCCCCCGGCCGCTTCTCCCCGCCGCACATGGGAGAACGGCATCACCCGGGATCGGGCGCGTCAGGCGTGCGCCGCGGCGAGCAGGTCCCCCGGCGCGTCCGCGCGGGCGACGGAGGGCGGGACGACCAGGACGTTGCACTCGGCGGCGGCGACGGCGGCCTCGGCCACGCTGCCGGCCAGGAAGCGCTCCACCCCGTGCCGCGCGTGCGTGCCCAGCACCAGCAGGTCGGCGTCCCACTCGGCGGCCTCGGCGGTGATCTCCTCCGCGGGACGCCCGATGCGCGTGGCGGGCTCCACCAGGGTTGCGCGCGGGCGGCGGGCGGAGAGGAACGCGCCGAGCTCGGCCCGCGCCTGGTGCGCCAGCGTGCCCATGGGGAGCGGCGGCGGAAGCATTCCGTTGAAGACCACCGCCAGCGAGCGCAGCTCCAGCTCCCGCCCGGGGAAGAGGCACTCCACGGTGTCCAGCGCCGTCTCGTGCACGGTGGCGCTTAGCTCCGACAGGTCGGTGGTGAGCAGGACGCGGCGGGGGACTTCGCCGAAGTCGCGGCGCACCACCAGCACCGGGATGAGGGAGGCGCGGATCACGCGTTGCGCGGCGGTGCCCACCAGCGCCTGCCCCAGCGCGCCGTGGCGCGACGCGCCCACCACCACCACGCCGGCGTCCACGCGGCTGGCCACGGTCAGGATCGCCTCACCGGGTGACATGGGGTACACCCAGGCGCGGAAGTTCAGCTTGCCCCGCCCGGCCACGGCCTCCTCGAGCGCGGCGCGGAGGGTGTCACGCACATGGCCGTCACGGCCGTCGCGGTGGTGCATGTAGTCGGCGCCGGTGTTGGCGGCCTTGCCGCCCAGCAGCGGCGGCTCCAGCGCGTGCACCAGGTGCAGCTCGGCGCCGCAGCCCAGCGCCAGGTCGGCCGCGGCGCGAAGGGCAAGGTCGCGGGCATGGGCGTGGGCGACGCCCACCACGATGGTGCGGATCGGCTCGGGCATGGCGGTCCTCCGGTTCCCCGTGTGCGGCGTCAATGCGTCGAGCTGAATAATGACGTCGCGGAATCGGCCCGGGCGTAAGGGAACGCCGGGGAGTGGATGTAAGGAGAACTGTGGTATGGGGGTACGGAACTGCGAACAGGTGCGTGAGGGCGAAACTGCGAAACAGGTGCGTGAGTGAACAGGTGCGTGAGGGCGAAACTGCGAACAGGTGCGTGAGTGAACAGGTGCGTGAGGGCGAAACTGCGAACAGGTGCGTGAGTGAACAGGTGCGTGAGTGAACAGGTGCGTGAGTGCGTGAGTGCGCTGGGACCCGCAGGGAACCGTCGCGCGGACCGCGGACGCTTGAAGCCGCGAGGCCGCGAGTTCGCCCGCATCTTCCCGGCACGACCCCGCGCCCATCGATCCATCCCTTGCGATCCGCTCCACCACTGCGCCGCGCGCCATCGCTTGAACGCACTAGCGCACTCACGCACTCACGCACCTGTTCGCAGTTTCGCCCTCACGCACCTGTTCGCAGTTTCGCCCTCACGCACCTGTTCGCAGTTTCGCCCTCCCCCACCCGCTATCCCGCGGTTGATTCACCCGCCGCCGCCGCGTATCGTTGGGAGCACGCCGGCCCCGGCGCGGCGTTCCCTTCCGTTCCGCACCCGTCGCGGCTCTTCACCCCGGCACCCGCCCATGAGCGACCTTCCGGACCGCGTGGCGGCGCTCTCGCGCGCCAAGCGCGCGCTGCTGGAAAAGGTGATGATGCTGGGCTCCCCCGCCCACGCCATCCCGCGCGCGCCGGCCGGCCCCGTGCCGCTCACCTTCGAGCAGCGGCGCCTCTGGTTCGTGCACCGCCTGGCGCCCGACGCGTCCATCTACACCATCCCCCTGGGCTTCCGCCTGCGCGGCACGGTGGACGCCGATGCGTTGCGGAGCGCGCTCACCGCGCTGGTGGCCCGGCACGACGCGCTGCGGATGACCTTCTCCGAGGCGGACGGCGAGCCGGTGCAGACGGCGGGCGACGAGCCGTGCCTGGGGTGGGAGGCGGCGGAGGCCGAGGGGCTCACCGATGCCGAGCGCGAGGCGGACGGCCGCCGCCGCGTCCGCGACTTCCTGGCGCGCCCGTTCGACCTGTCGCGCGGGCCGCTGCTGCGCGCGCTGCTGCTGCGTGTGCGTGACGGCGAGCACCTGCTGGCCCTGTCACTGCACCACGTGGCGGGCGATGGATGGACCACCGGGATCCTGCGCCGCGAGCTGGCCGAGCTCTACGCCGCCGCCGTGGAGCGCCGCCCGGCCGCGCTCCCGCCGCTCCCCGCCGCCTTCCGCGACTTTGCCGCCTGGCAGCGCAAGGCGCTGGGCGACCGCGCGCTGGCGGCGAGCGTGGAGCACTGGAACCGCGAGTTGGCCGGCGCGCCGCACGTGTTCGAGATCGTGCCCGACCGGCCTCGCCCGCCCCTGCAGGAGTTCGCGGGCGCCAAGGCCGTGCGCACCTTCTCGCCCCAGCTGACGGCGGAGGTCGCGGCGCTGGCGCGGCGCGAGGGGACCACGCCGTTCGCCGTGCTCGCCGCCGCGTGGGGCGCGGTGCTGCACCGCCACGCGCGGCAGGACGACTTCGTGCTCGGCACCATGGTGGCCAACCGCTGGGCGCCGGAGATGGAGGGGCTGGCCGGCTTCTTCGCCAACACCGTCCCCCTGCGCTTCCGCTACTCCGGAGCGGAGACCGTGCGCGACGCCATCCGCGCCGCGCACGCGTCGGTGATCGGCGCCCGCGAGCACGGGCGGCTCCCGTTCGACCGCATCGTGGAGATCGCGGGGGCGCGGCGCGACCCCAGCCGGCCGCCGCTGGCCCAGTCCACCATCGTGATGGGTGACGGGGCCTCGGTTCCGCTGGCGCTCCCCGGGGTGAATGCGTCGTTCGAGGTGGTGGATTCGGGGTCGTCGGCCTTCGACATGACGCTGCTGTTCGAAGGCCTGGGCGACCGGCTGCACGCCGAGCTGCAGTTCGCCGCCTCGCTCTACGATCCGCCCACCGCCTACCGTCTCCTCGCGCGGCTGGAGGCGGCGCTCCGCGGCTTCGTGGCGGACGCGGGCCAGCCGCTGGCACGCGTGGAGATGGCGGACGCGGACGAGATCCGCCGCGTCACCGTCGGCTGGAACCGCACCGAGCGCCCGGTCCCCCACGCCTGCATCCACCACCTGTTCGAGCGGCAGGCGCGCGAGCATCCCGATGCCGTCGCCATCGCGTTCGGCGAGAGGGGGGAGGTGACGTACGGCGAGCTGAACGCGCGCGCCAACCGCATCGCCCGGCGCCTGCGCCGGCTGGGCGCGGGGCCCGAGCGGCGCGTGGGCCTCTGCATGCGGCGCACGCCCGAGATGGTGGCGGCGCTGCTGGGCGTGCTGAAGGCCGGCGCCGCGTACGTCCCCGTCGACGCGTCGCACCCGCCCGCCCGCGCCGCCGTCATCCTGCACGGCGCCGGCGCAACCGCGGTGCTGACGGACGCCGAATCGCGCGCCACGGTGGCCGGCGCGGCGCTGCTCACCGTGGTGCTCGACCGCGCGGACCTGTCCGGCGAGAGCGGGGAGGACGGGGAGGGCGGCGCCGTGCCCGAGAGCCTGGCGTACGTCGTCACCACCTCGGGGAGCACGGGCGGGCCGAAGGGGGTGGAGCTGGAACACCGCGGCGCGGTGGTGCTGATCGACTGGGTGCGCCAGGCGGTGGACCCGGCCGACCGCGCCCACGTGCTCGCATGGACCTCCCTCAGCTTCGACCCCTCGCTGATGGAGATCTTCGGCACGCTGAGCTGGGGCGGCACCATCGTCCTTACCGGCGGGCAGATGGAGCCGGTGCCGGCCAATCGCGCGCCCACGCTCGCCTTCGTGGTCCCCTCCGTCGCCGCGGAGCTGATGCGCGAGGGGCGGCTGCCGCCCACGGTGCGCGTGTGGATGATCGGCGGCGAGCCGGTGCTTCCCTCGCTCACGCGCGAGATGCACGCCCTCCCCGGGGTGCGGCGGGTGATGAACGTCTACGGGCCGACGGAAGACACCACCTACTCCACGTCGTGGGAGATCCCGCGTGACGTGCGGCGGATGGCCATCGGCGCGCCGCTCGCCAACGGCCGTGCGTACGTGCTGGACGGTGCGATGCGCCCCGCGCCCGTCGGCACGCCGGGCGAGCTGTGGCTGGCGGGCGCCGGCGTGGCGCGCGGCTACGCGGGGCGGCCCGCGCACACGGCGGCCAGCTTTCTCCCCGACCCGTGGGGGCCGCCGGGGTCGCGGATGTACCGCACGCGCGACGTGGCGCGCTGGCTGGACGACGGCACGCTGGAGCACCTGGGCCGCGCCGACGCACAGGTGAAGGTGCGCGGCGTTCGCATCGAGGCGGCCGAGGTCGAAGCGGCGCTCGCCACGCACCCCGCCCTCGCCGCCGCCGCCGTGGACGCACGGGCGGACGCGATCGGCGGCCGGCGGCTGGTGGCGTGGCTGGTGGCGGCCGGCGCGGAGCGCCCCGCCGCGCCCGAGCTGCGCGAGCACCTGCGCGCCCGCCTCCCCGAGGCCATGGTCCCCGCCGTCTTCGCCTGGGTGGAGGCGCTGCCGCGAACCCCGGGCGGCAAGGTGGACCGCCGCGCGCTGGCCGACCCGCCCGCCGCGGCCGAGCGCATCGGCATCGCCACGCAGCCGCGCTCGCCGCACGAGGCGCGGCTCGCCGCCATCTGGGCCGACGCGCTGTCGCTGCCGCGCGTGGGGATCCACGACGACTTCTTCGACCTGGGGGGCAACTCCATCACCGCCTCGCGGCTGGTGGCGCGGGTGCGCACGGAGATGGGGCGCGACCTGCCGCTGGCCGCCCTCCTCCGCGCGCCCACGGTGGCCGGGCTGGCGCGGGTGATGGCGGGCGAGCGCGCGGCCGTGCAGCCGCCGCTGATCCCGCTGCAGCCGCACGGCTCGCTCCCGCCGCTCTTTTTGGCCCCGCCGGGCGGCGGACACGTGGTTTGCTACCACCCGCTGGCGGGGCTGATGGGACCCGATCAGCCCGTGTACGGCCTGCAGGCGCGCGGCATCGACGACGGCCACGAGCCGTTCGGCACGGCGCGGGAGATCGCGGAGTTCTTCATCTCCGCCATCCGGCAGGTGCAGCCCGAGGGGCCATACCTGCTGGGCGGATGGAGCTTCGGCGGGATGGTGGCGTGGGAGATGGGGCGCCAGCTGCTCGAGGCCGGGGCCGAGGTGGGGCTGGTCGCGCTGCTGGACACCGGCGTGCCACGCGCCAAGCAGGACGTGGCCGAGCTGCTGGACCACGCGCGCGTCCTCCAGCGCATCGTGGCCGACCTGGTGGGGTGGGGGCTGGCGGCGCTGGTGCGCGTGGAAAGGCTTGGCCGGCTTCCGCACCGCGAGCAGGCCGTGCAGGCGGTGCGGCAGGTCAACTCCCCGCGCATGCTCCCCCTGTCACGCGTGGACGAGATCCTCACCCTCACCCGCGTGCGCCGCGCCAACCTGGGCGCGCTGGTGGGGTACGACCCGCCGCCGTACGAAGGCCACCTGACCTACGTGCGCACCGCGGCGAGCGAGCGCGCGGTGCCGCCGGACGGCGCGGTGGATTTCTGGGCGGGCCGCGCGCTGGGCGGCGTGACCGTCCACCGCGTGGGCGGCAGCCACGGCACCATCCTGCAGCAGCCCTTCGTGGCCGACCTGGCCGAAAAGCTCACCGGCTCCATCCGCGCCGCGCTCGACCGCGTGGTAGTGAGCTGAAGCGGCTCCCGGCGCCGCTGCTCTCACCCGCGTCCAAGCGCGACTGCATCGTAGTGCTCCCCCTCCCCCGCGGAGCGCGGGGAGGGGGCCGGGGGGCGGGCCGGGAGGAGGGGGCCAGCCGCGGCGTGAGATACAATCCTTTCCCGCATCAATTCACTTGATCGATCCGGTGTGCGCCGCGATACTACGTAGCCCACGCAGTTCCCTCGAACCCGCGACAGGAAGAGACGCAGATGGCCAGCATCCGGCTGCAGCCCGAAACGCTCACCGTGGAATCGTTCGACATCGGCGGAAGCGCTCTCCAGCCCTCGTACGCGCTGATCGCGTCGGACCCAATCGAAACCGATCCCAACACGTGGGAAGACACCTGCATCAAGATGTGCCCCACCGACGACACCTGCACGCGGCTGGGCTGCACCCGCGAGGCGCAGTAATGAGCTCGCTCGCCATTCGCCCTTCAAACTGACGAGAGAACAAGATGCGCAAGATCACCCTGGACCTCGACGCACTCGCCGTCGACTCGTTCCAGACCGCGGCCGCCACGGCTTCCGTCGGCACCGTCCGGGCGCACGACGACGAGGCGGCTGGCGCGGTGACGCAGTTGTGCACGCGCGCGTGCACCCAGTACAGCTGCCCCGTCCCGAACACCGAAATCGCCAGCTGCCAGTATTTTTGCGACTGCACCATCAAGGGCAGCCCGTGCTGAACCCACGCACCCGGTGACATCATGCAGAAGCTCCCGCTGGACCTCGCCTCCCTCACGGTGGCCACCTTCGAGCCCGTGACGGCGCCCTCGCGCGCCGCCGTGAGCGGCGACACCACCGACGAGGTGTGCTACTGCTTCTCGCTGCTCGCCGAAGACTGCTTCGGCCCCACCGCCGGCTGCAGCAGCGAGCCGATCCAGACCCAGCGCCAGATCGACTGAGCGGGCGGCCCGGCCAGCCCACGCGCGAACCGCCGGCCCGGATGAATCCCGGTCCGGCGGTTGGTCGTATTGCCGCAGATTACCGCGCGCATCCCTGAATTCCGCTCGTTCCGCGGCTTGGGCCCCCACCCGGAGATTCGCGGACGGTACGGCTGTCGGCGAATCTCCGACCTCCCCCGCTGAACTGCGCGGGGAGATGAACTGCGACGGCGTGGATCGGGCGTTGTCCCCCGCGCACCGATGCCGCGCCCACAGCCTGGCGCGGTTTGCGAGGCTTCCCGTGGTTGTTGCTGCGGCTTCAGCCGCCGGTGCGAAATCCCGACCCTCGCGGCAAGGCTCGCTTTCCCCCATCTCCCGTGCGCCGTAGATTCCGCCCCCTCACGCACACCCGGCACCCGTCTGGCTGAACGCACGTGGACAAGCCCCAAAAAACCCGCCCGCGCCTGTACCTGATCGACGGCTACGCGCTGATCTACCGCGCCTTCTTCGCGCTGGTCAGCCGGCCGCTGATGAGCAGCAGGGGCGAGAACACCTCGGCCGCGTTCGGCGTGACGCGGTTCCTGATCAAGGTGATCGAGCAGCACGAGCCCGACTACCTGGGGATGGTGTTCGACGCCGGGATGAGCGACCGCCACATCGTCTACCCCGAGTACAAGGCCACGCGCGAGAAGATGCCCGACGAGCTGAAGGCGTCGCTCCCGCGCGTGCGCGACATCGTCACCGCCTTCCGCGTGCCCGTGCTGGAGCTGGACGGCTACGAGGCCGACGACGTGATCGGCACGCTGGCCGCGCAGGCGGCGGACGCCGGGCTGGAAACCGTCATCGTCAGCGGCGACAAGGACTTCTACCAGCTGATCCGGCCGCACGTGTGCCTGCTGAACCCCGGCCGCGGCGGCCCCGGCGCGGTGGAAGAGGAGTGGGTGGACACCCGCAACGCCAACGAGCGCCTGGGCGTGCCCCCCGAGCGCGTGGTCGACTACCTGGGGCTGATCGGCGACTCCAGCGACAACGTCCCCGGCGTTCCCGGGATCGGCCCCAAGACCGCCGTGCAGCTGATCGAGGAGTACGGGCCGATCGAGGAGATCCTTGCGCACGCGGCCGAGATCAAGGCCAAGCGCCCGCGCGAGGCGCTGCAGGCCTTCGGCGACAGCGCGCGCCTATCCAAGCAGCTGGTCACCATCCGCGGCGACCTTCCCGTCACGCTCGACCTGAGCGCGCTGAAGGTGGAGAAGCCCGACCGGCCCCGGCTGCGCGAGCTGTTCCTGGACCTGGAGTTCAACTCGCTGGCGCGCGATTACGCCCCCGACGAGGAGGAGCAGGCCGCCGAGCGCATGCCCACCGAGTACCACCTGGTCGACACGCCGTCCGGTGTGCATGCGCTGGTGGAGCGCATCCGCGCGCAGGGGTGGGTGTCGGTGGATACCGAGACCAGCAGCCAGGACCCGATGCGCGCCGAGCTGTGCGGCATCTCGCTGGCGCTCAAGCCGGGCGAGGCCTTCTACCTCCCCTTCCGCCACCGCCTCCCCAGCCCCGCCCAGGGCGACCTGCTGGGCGGCGCGGGCGACCCATCACCCGAGCACCGCCGCGGCGCCGCGCCCGAGCCGCAGAATCTCCCCCCGCTGGACAGCCCCGAGCTGCGCGAGCTGGTGGCCATGCTCGAGGATGCGTCGGTGAGGAAGGTGGGGCAGAACCTGAAGTACGATTTCCTGGTCTTCCGCCGCGCCGGGATCGCGCTGGGGGGGATCGACTTCGACACCATGGTGGCCAGCTACCTGCTGGAGCCCGGCCGCCGCGAGCACGGGATGGACTCGCTGGCGCTCCAGCACCTGCACCACAAGACCATCCGCTACGAGGACGTGGCCGGGAAGGGGAAGGCGCAGGTCGAGTTCGCCGAGGTGGAGCTGTCGCGCGCCGCCGAGTACGCCTGCGAGGACGCCGACATCACCCTGCGCCTGCACGAGCGCTTCGCCCCCGAGCTGGAGCGGCTGCACCTGGAGCCGCTCTTCCGCGAGATCGAGATGCCGCTGGTGCACGTGCTGGCCGAGATGGAGTGGAACGGCATCCGCATCGACGAAGAGTTCTTCGCGCGGATGGGCGAGGTGATGCGCGGGCAGCTGCGCGACCTGGAGGCGCAGATCTACGCCTCCGCCGGGCAGGAGTTCAACATCGGCAGCACCCCGCAGCTGCGCGAGATCCTGTTCGGCAAGCTGGGCCTTCCGGTCATCAAGAAGACCAAGACCGGGGCGAGCACCGACGTGGACGTGCTGCAGGAGCTGGCCAGCCAGGGGCACGAGCTCCCCACGCTGCTGATGCAGTACCGGCAGATCGAGAAGCTGCGCGGCACCTACGTCGACACGCTGCCGAAGAGCGTGAACCCCGAGACGGGGCGGATCCACACCTCGTTCAACCAGACGGTGGCGGCCACGGGGCGCCTGGCGTCGTCCGATCCGAATCTCCAGAACATCCCCATCCGCACCGAGATGGGCGCCGAGATCCGCCGCGGCTTCATCCCCGCCGAGGGGAACCGCTTCGTGGCGGCCGACTACTCGCAGATCGAGCTGCGCATCCTGGCGCACTATTCGGGCGACACGGCGTTCGTGGAGGCGTTCCGCGCCGGGGTGGACATCCACCGCCAGACGGCGGGGATCATCTTCGGCGTGCCGGCGAGCGAGGTCACGAAGGAGATGCGCGACCGGGCGAAGACGGTGAACTTCGCGGTGATCTACGGCATCGGCCCGTTCGCGCTGGGCAAGCAGCTGGGGATGAGCACGGCCGAGGCGAAGGAGTTCATCGAGGCGTACTTCCAGCGCTTCCCCGGGGTGCGCGGCTACCTGGACGAGCAGATGGAGAAGGCGCGGCAGATGGGGTACGTGGAGACGCTCACCGGCCGGCGGCGCTACATCCCCGAGATCAACGCGCGCAACTTCAACATCAAGTCGTTCGGCGAGCGCGCGGCCACCAACGCCCCCATCCAGGGCACCGCCGCCGACCTGATCAAGATCGCCATGATCCAGATCCAGGCCGACCTGGAGGCGCGCAACGACGGAACGAAGATGCTCCTGCAGGTGCACGACGAGCTTTTGTTCGAGACGCCCGAGGCGCTGACGCTCGAGATCCAGGAGCTGGTGCGCGACCGGATGGAGAACGCCGCCGTGCTCAACGTTCCCCTGCGCGTGGAGAGCGGCATCGGGACCAGCTGGATCGAGACGAAGTAGCGTAAAGGGTACCCCGTCGGGAGTGTCGGGTGGGAGTTTGCGACTGAAGTCGCGGCTACCACGGCACGCAGTCCGCCTGCGCGGACTTCAACGGCAGAAGAGCCTCACCGTCCGCGCGACGGTGAGGCTCTTTTCGTTCGTTCAACCGGCTTTAACCTCATTCCGATGCTCGATGCCGGCCCGCCACGAGAAGTCCGCGAAGGCGGACTGTGTGCCGTTGTAGCGGCGAGTTTACTCGCATATTCGCCCCCTCCACGCCACCCGTCCTCGCTCCCCACGCCGTTTCACTGGCTCTCGCCCGATCCTCCCTCCCGCAGCCGCCCAAGCAGATCGTCGATCACTGCCAGCCACTCGGCCGCGCTGTCGCCCTCCTCCCACAGGTCCTTCAGCTCCGACTCGGCGCGGATGCGGGTGACGGCGTCGATGGCGAGCGGGAGCAGCTCGGGGCCGATCTCCGTTTCGTGCGCGTTGATCCAGTCCGTCGCCTCGCCGGGGAGGTTCGAGGACGCACGGGCGCGGCACGCGGCCACGATCTCGGCCGCGGCGAGCGCCTCGTTCGCCTGGTCCACCTCGATGGTATCCGCCTCCTCGGGGATGGTCTGCAGCGCCACCAGCACTGCGTCGGCGCCGCGCTGCTCCAGCGCGTCGAACCAGTCCAGCGCCGCGTCGTTGTCGAACACGCCCGTTCCCCACGCGCCCATCGCCGTTCTCCCGTCAGGATCGTTGGATCAAACCGCCGCCGTGCGCGCCCACGCCGGGCCGGCGGCCAGGACGCGCGCCTGCGCCGGGCAGTCGCCGCGGTGCGCGCCGGGAAGGTAGCCGGTGCTCATCAGGAACTCGCCCACGATCTCGCCGCCGGTGAAGCGGAAGGTGCGCTTGAACAGCTTCACCCACTCCTCCTTGCCGAGCGGATGATGCGCGTCGAGCCATCCCGCGAACGAGCCGTATTCCTGCCGCAGCTGCTGGATGCGCCGCGCGTTCTCGATCACCGCATCCACCTTCAGCCGGTTGCGGATGATGCCGGCGTCGGCCAGCAGCCGCTCGCGGTCGGCGTCGCCGTACGCCGCCACCACGTCCACGTCGAACCCGTCGAAGGCGCGGTGGAAGGCGTCGCGCTTCTTGAGGATGGTGAGCCAGCTGAGCCCGGCCTGGTTGATCTCCAGCGCCAGCCGCTCCAGCAGCTCGTCATCGCCCGTGAGGGGAAACCCGTACTGGTGGTCGTGATACGGCCCGTGCCACTCGTGCCCGGACGCAACGTCGCAGTAGCTGGACATCAGGGAACGGAGCGAGAGATCAGGATTCCACGTTTCCCCATCCGGCGATTGGATGTGAGAAGCGCGGAATCGGCGGAATGCGAGCGAGCCCGGCACAAGCTACATCCCGCCGCCAGACCCCGCACGGGCACGGGCGCCGCGGCCGCGAAACGCACCCGCGCACTCACGCACTCGCGCACCGGTTCATCACACGAAGTCACGCCCGATGCGCCGGCCCCGATTCGCACAATGTCCCCTTCATCCCCCGCTAACCACACATTTCTTTCGCTTCGCCGTCCAATGCGCTAATATCGACTGTTCATCACATGGGAGGTCTTCATGACCCACGAACGCACGCCGCGCTCCGCGGCAGCCGCGGAATGAGCGGCGTTCCCTTCCCCGAATCGGGCCATCTCCCCTTTCTGCTGGGGATCGTAGGCGACTCGGGCAGTGGCAAGAGCACCGTGGCGGCGGGCGTCGCGGCGCTGATCGGCCCCGAGCGGGTCAGCACGCTGGAGCTGGACGACTACCACCGGCACACGCGCGCCGAGCGCACGGAGCTGGGGGTTACCGCGCTCAGCCCCAGCGTGCACAACTTTCCGCTGATGCAGGAGCACCTGCAGCTCCTGGCCCGCGGCCGGCCCGTGCGCAACCGGCGGTACGACCACAGCGACGGCAGCTTCGGCGCGCTCCGCACGGTGGAGCCCAACGAGGTGGTGCTGGTGCGGGGGCTGCTCGGCTTTCCCAACGACGAGCTGCGCGGCGCGTACGACCTGGCCGTGTTCCTTCAGCCCGAGCCCGAGCTGCTGTTCCGCTGGAAGCTGCGGCGCGACGTGAAGACCCGCGGCTACACCGAGGCCGAGGTGCTCAAGTACATCGCCAAGCACCTGCTCGACAGCAAGGAATACGTGCTGCCGCAGGCCGACCGCGCCGACCTGGTGGTGCGCTACGAGATCCCCGAGTGGGACTCGCCCGACAGCGAGGTGCGCGCCACCCTGGTCCTGCGCCGCAACGCCGCCGAGGCGGTGCGCGGCAACGGGATCGCGCACCGCTTCGACAGCCACGTGGAGTTCAGCGAAGAGGACGGCACGCTGGTGGTGAAGGTGGACGCCGGCCTTCCGCCCGAGATGGTGGACGAGTGGGCCGTCGAGCGCTTCCCCGACACCTTCGTCGCGCAGCAGCTGGGCAGCTTCATGGACGACGAGGGAAACCCCACGCGCCTGGTGCCGCTGGCCTTCGCGCAGGTGCTGATCGCCGACCTGACCCAGAAGCTCCGCCGCCGCGCCGGCGCCGCCCCCGAGACGGTGAGCGCCGCCGCCTGACGCTTTCCGGAGTCACGACAGATGATGAGCGCCGGTCCCTGTCGCGGGGCCGGCGCTCGTTCGTTCATCAGAAATGCTGATTTTGAACGCAGAGGGAGCAGAGGAAGCAGAGCGGATTTGGTGTGGTTCCTCTGCTCCCTCTGCTCCCTCTGCGTTGAAATCAGCAGAATCGGCGTTCCGCGCGGAGTCAGCCCATCAGCTCGCGGCCGATGCGCACAACGGAATCGGCCAGCAGGTCGAAATCGGCCAACCGGCTGCGGTGGTTCACGTTCGCCACGCGGATGGCGAATCGCCCCCCCAGCGTGGTTCCGGAAGGCACCGCGATCCCGCCCTCCTGCAGGCGCAGCAGGATCTCCTCGTTGACCGCGTTCAGCCGTTCATCGGCCACGCCCGCCGGCGCGTAGCGGAAGCAGACCACGTTCAGCGGCACGGGGGCGAGCAGCTCCAGCTCGGGCTCCGCTTCGATGCGAGCCGCGAGATGCTGCGCCTGCGCCACGTTCTGCTCGATCAGCCGCCCGATGGTGCGCACGCCGTGCGCCTTCAGCGCCATCCAGATCTTGAGCGCCTTGAAGCCGCGCGTAAGGTCCACCCCCAGGCCGGAGACGGGGATGCCGCCGGCCATCACGCCACGGTGGGCATCCGCCAGGTAGCTGGCCGTCATCGAGAACGCCGCGCGATGGGCCTCCGCGTCTCGTACCAGCACGCA
>DASSJS010000490.1:0-4404 GCA_035691085.1 Longimicrobium sp. | reverse complement strand
TCGCACTCAGCACTCAGCACCCAGCACCCAGCACTTACAGGCTTACCTCCACCCGCGCCGCGCCGCTGGCCGGCACGGTCACGTCCACCATCCGCTGCCCGCGGTCGAAGTCCCACACGGCCAGCTTGTAGCGCCCCGCCGGCACGCCGGTGATGCTGAAGCGCCCGTCCGCCCCCACCTGCGCGTGGAACGGGTTCTCCACCACGATCACCGCCGAGCGCATCCACTGGTGGATCTCGCAGTACACCTTCACCACGCCGGGCTTGTCGAACACCACCGTGCGGCTCTCGCCCCGCGGATAGCGCCCCAGGTCGAAGCGCTTGGTGGACGAGTACGAGAACACGTTGTGGAAGAAGGGGTCGCGGTTGGGAAAGTCCACGCTGGTGCCCACGGGCACCACCAGCACCGGCGGGCGGAACGAGGTGTCCTGCTGGCTCAGCCGCGGCCGCTCGCCGGCGGACGCACGCGCGCCGGCCACGGGGCCCACGATCCAGGCCACCAGGGGCACGCTCCCCACGCTGTGCGCGGCGCCGCCGCCCTCGCCGGGGTAGCGGTTGGCCACCCGCCGCGGCGCGGCCCGCGACAGCGTCACGCGCCCCTCGATGCTCCCCAGCAGCACGGGCGGACGCGGGGTGGGCGCGGCGTGGGGACGGGCGGCGGCGCCCAGCAGCAGCAGGGCGGCGGCGGGCGCGGCAAGACGGATTCGGAGCACGGGAACGCCTCCGGAAGGGGCCGAAGGGGCGCGGGAAGACGGACTCGGAAGTGCCGCCAGGGGCGGGAGATGTCGGTGGCACCCAATATAGGAACGGACGGCGTGCACGCCAATGGACGCCGCCGCCCCGCGCCCGCACGTCCGCCTCACCGCTACGCTCGCGCCACCAGTGGCGTGAGCCGTCGCGCGGCGAAGGACCCGCGTGGTTCCCTGGTGGACGGATGTGACGGAGCGGGGCGCGGGTCGTCTTATTCAGATCCGTTCCGAGGTTTCGCTCTGAAAAGGCCGATTCGCAGCACTTGTGCGCGGCACGGGAGTTGTAGTATTGTTGCCGTCCTCAGCGGCGCAATCGGCCCGTTCGTGTCTTACCCACGCATCGTGAACCGGGCGGATAAACGAGCGTTTAGCCCACGAAGTTCTCCGCCGCGCCCTCGAAAGCGTGCGGAAGGCGGGTCTCACGCCTTCCACCGCAGCCCTGATCCGCACCCATCTGGCCTCGTTTAGCGACGAATCTTCCACGCCATACCGCCCTGTCCGCCGCACCATCTTGTCGCGGCTGCACCACCTTGCACCACCGCGTCCGGCACCCACGCCGGCGCATCCCCGGGGTGCCCACCCCGCCCACCGACCCACCCTACGGAGAGTTCATGCAGCGGAAGACGGCAGCAGTATTCGGAATCATGGCAACGGCCGGCGCGCTGGTGTTCGCGGCCTGCGATCGCGGAATGCCCGACGTGACGGCGCCGCGCTCGGCGGTGGCGGCGCCCCGCGGCGCGGCCACGCAGGACCTGGACGGCACCCCCGACCTGGTGGTGAACACGGCCACCACGGCGGCCAGCTGGAACGTGCGCGTGGAAGACTTCGTGGAGGGGCAGTGCAGCGTGGAGGAGGGGAACATCCCCACCGGCACCCACCGCTCGCTCCGCTTTTCGGTGCTGATCGAGAACCAGGGTGACGCCGACCTGTACGTGGGCGATCCGCTCAAGCACATGGACCCCAACGGCGACGGCAACTACAGCGACCAGGACGGGCTGTTCGAGTTCGCCAGCTGCCACAAGCACTTCCACTTCCGCAACTACGCCACCTACGAGCTGATCCGCATCAATCCCGACGGCTCGTTCGGCACGCCGGTGCAGAGCCGCAAGCGGGGCTTCTGCATGCTCGACACCACGCCCAGCAAGAGCGACGCGGCGTCGCCCAAGCCGCGCTACTACATGAACTGCGGCAACCTGACGGTCCACGGCAACCAGGGGATCAGCACCGGCTACGGCGACGAGTACGTGAAGCAGCTCCCCGGCCAGCTCTTCCTGCTCAGCGACCCCAACGAGCCCGTGGCGCCGGGTGACTACATCATCCGCATCACCGCCAACCCGGCGTTCGCGGCCAAGCCCGGCGAGGTGTGCCCGGCCAAGGACTCGGCGGGCCTCTGCCACATGTTCAAGGAATCGAGCTACGCCAACAACGTGGGCGACGTGCGCATCCAGATCCCCGACCGCGTGGGCCGCACCGGCTACGGCCCGGGCGCCGGCCAGTACAAGGAAGAGCTCGACTCGGCGCACCACCCCGAGGCGCACAACCACTGAGTTTTACCTGGATTTCCGGGTGGCCGCCGAGGGACCGGCGGCCGCCCTGCCGGGCGCTCCACCCACCGGGCTCGCGCGGCACCCCTGTCCCACGATCAGACTCACCCCCTGGAGGTTGCGATGAACGGACGGATGGTGCTGTCGGTGCTGCTGGCGAGCTGCGCGCTCGCGGCATGCGAAACGTCGAACTCGGTGGTCGCGCCGCGGAGCGGAAGCACGCCCCGCGCCGGCCGCGCGCAGGACCTGACCGGAACGCCCAACCTGGTGGTGGACGCCGCCAAGCTGGCCAGCAGCTGGGTGGTCACGCACGAGAACCTGACCCCCACGCTGTGCTCGGTGGTGGAGGGCGACGTGCCCCCGGGCGACCACTACCTGCTGCGCTTCACCGTGACCACGCCCAACATCGGTGACGCCGACGTGTTCATCGGCGACCCGCTGCAGCACATCGACCCGAACGGCGACGGCAGCTACGCCGACAGCGACGGCCTGTACGAGTTCGCCAGCTGCCACCACCACTTCCACTTCCGCAACTACGCCAGCTACGACCTGTACCCGGTCAATGCCAACGGCACGCTGGGCACGCCGGTCAAGGCGCGCAAGCGCGGCTTCTGCATGATCGACACGACGCCGTTCAACAACGGCGACGGCGGCACCACGCCGTGGGTCTACAAGAACTGCGGCACCCCCGAGCACGCGGGCTTCCAGGGGATCAGCGTGGGGTACGCCGACACCTACGTGAAGGCGCTGGGCGGGCAGTACTTCGTGCTCGACGATCCGAACGAGCCGGTGCCGCCGGGCGACTACATCCTGCGCATCACGGTGAACCCGGGCTTCCCGAAGGTGACCGGCCAGGCATGCCCGGTGTACGATCCGGCGGCCAACCTGTGCCACAACTTCGCCGAGAGCAGCTACTCGGACAACGTCGGCCAGATCCGCATCACCCTCCCCGATCGCACCGGCAAGACCGGCGGCTCCATCAAGACCGCCGAGGACGGGATCGACGACGAGAACCGCCCGACGCTCTGATCATTTTTTCGGCGCGGCGGCGTGGATGTGCGGCGGCGCGGGCTTCGGCCCGCGCCGCCGGTTTTCTTTGGGTGCGGAGGTACGGGGGTACGGAGGTACGGGGGGATGGAGGTACGGAGTGCGGTGGCGCCCATCGCACGGGGGAAAGGATGCGGACGCGGAAGTTGCGCGGGGCGGGGAGGGTGGATATCATTATGCAAACAAACGTTGTTGCCCGGATTTCGCCTCGGTTCCGTTCCAGCCTCGCGCCACGCTCCCCACCAGCGTTCCCGCACACCCACCTTCCCAGGAGACGTACGTCCATGCCGCTGGTCAGCTGTCCCGATTGTGCCCGTGAGCACTCCGACGCCGCTTCGGCGTGCCCGCAGTGCGGCCGTCCCAACTCGGCCGTGGCCGTGATGGACCGTCCCGCCATTCCCGTCGTTTCCATCGCGCCCGGGCCCCGCTCGGCGCACGCGTGCCCCAAGTGCGGCTCCGAGAACGCGCGCAAGCTCTCCCTGGTGTTCCGCGACGGGATGCAGATGACGCAGAGCGCCACCGGCGGCGTGATCGTGGGCCGTGGCGGCGTGGCCGGCGTGGGCGCGTTGAGCGCGGGCACCGCGCAGTCGCTGTCCAGCGCCAGCGCCGCTCCGCCGGTGCAGAAGAAGGTGAACGGCTTCCTGGTCGCCATGCTGGCGCTGGGAACTTTCATGGTCATCGCGTGCCTGGGCAACGGCAGCCCCGGCTGGGCCCTCATCGGCCTGCTGATGACGATTCCGGGCGGCATGTCGATCTACAACACGTCGAAGTGGAACAAGGAGCAGTATCCCGGGCTGTACGCGCACTGGGATGCCACCTTCCAGTGCGACCGCTGCGAGTTCCGCTACGTCCCCGCGGCCTGACCCCCCTCGCCGGGTCCTGTACCCGCAGTGGTAGAAAGTGCGCCGGCCCTCGATTCTCGAGGGCCGGCGCGCTGTTTTGGTGACGTGTTGGGCGATGTGCCGGGGCGACCGTCTGTCCGTCCGCGCGGGCACGAGGTCAGAACAGGCGCGAGAGCCAGTGCAGCACGTTGAGCGCGAACTGCTGGTCGTCGCTGCCGGGCAC